>NZ_JAHPXO010000001.1:0-336658 GCF_019041495.1 Parabacteroides sp. MSK.9.14 | reverse complement strand
TTCAGGTTATAACAAAGCCCCAGCTTGTGAAAGTCGGGGCTTTGGGCATAAAAAAGAAGGTGAGAATTTTGACACACCTTCGTTTAAATTATAAACAAATGAAACAAGTAGACATTTTTAAGCAAAAAATATTTACCGGAGACAAAAAACAAATGTTATTTTTCTGGAAGGCAATCAAAAATATGAACAAATATATATCTGTTTTTCTGATTTTTTTTCTTAATGCCTGTATTTCACCATCAGGATATTTATCATCCGATAATTCTACTTCATATTATTTTGATGCAACAAACGGAAGTGATGATAACAATGGAACATCTCCAGATAAAGCTTGGAAAAATTTAGCAAAGACTCGAGGTCTGAAACTCTCCCCAGGAGACAAGATTCTTCTCAAAAAAGGGGAGACATTTATCGGAGAACTTTATTTGAATGGGACAGGAACAGCGGAAGCTCCCATAATCATTGATGGATATGGAGATAAGGGACATGATCCTTGTATCATAGGATATGACCAGTCTCCTTATGCCGTGTATGTCTATAACTCTTCTCAAATTACCATACAAAATTTGGAGATAGTTAATACCGGAAAGGATAGATTACCTGGTAGGACCGGTGTAAAAGTTCATTTGGAAAACTATGGTACAGCTCGTTCGATCACGTTAAGAAATCTGTATATTCATGATGTGAACGGTAGTCTCGTAAAAAAGCAAGGTGGAGGATCGGGGATATATATTGTGAATGAAGGAGAGAAACCGAGTATCTTTGACGGACTGACAATAGAGAATTGTATTATTCGTCGTTGTGAGCGGAACGGAATAATTTGGTGGGGATATGTAACACGTGACTTTTGGCATCCGAATCGTCATGTTGTTGTACGAAACAATCTTATCGAAGGAGTTCCAGGAGATGGTATCGTTCCAATAGGATGCGATAGTGCTGTAATTGAGTATAATCGAATCAAAAATTGTCCGGACCTGTTACCTGATGGAGAATTTGCTGCTGGAATTTGGCCGTGGAGTTGTGACAACACACTCATACAGTTCAATGAAGTTTCCGATCATAAGGCTCCTGGCGATGCTCAAGGGTTTGATTCAGATAATAATTGTAACAATACTATTATTCAATATAATTACAGCCATGACAATGAAGGAGGCTTTCTGCTGATTTGTAATACCGGAGAAACAGGAATGCCAGAAAACATTGGAACAAATAACACGCTGATACAGGGTAATATCAGCATAAACGACGGAAATAGAACGAAGAAAATAGGAACAGGATTTTTTTCTCCGAGTATTCATATTTCAGGACCGGCTAAAGGCAGTACACTTCGGCATAATATCATTCATGTGACCAAGAAAGTCAATTCCGACGTACAGCGATGTTTGTTAAGCGCAACACAATCTTATGGAGATGCAGACAGTACAACAGTATGTGAGAACCTGTTTTATGTGGCAGAAAACAGCTGTTTCTTGCTTGGAAATTCAACAAATAATTTTTTTTAAAGATAATTGTTACCTTGGAAATATCAAAAATATACCTGAAGACGAAGGGGCAACATATGAAAATAAAACATATAGCAATATGATAAAAAATGATCTGTCAGGGGTTGAATCGCTCAAGCCATTTCTTCATTCAGTCAATACTCCTACCGGAGAGTTACAGATTGTCGACAGTGATGCTATAAACTCGTTTTTTAGTAAATAAATAGTCAAAATAAAAAATATATAAATTCAAAATTGGATTATGTGGAAACTTTAAATTACTTTAGTATCAAAAAATGCTTGGGGCTTGCGTAAATAAAGAAAATCAAAAGATACAGGTTGCTATGTATTTAATAATGTATTAGAAATCTTTGTTTTATGAGTAAAATTTTAATACTATTATTATACTTATTTTTTATAACTTTTTGTGCCTATCCGGCATGGAATGATTATAATGTACGGGCGATCAACAATATAGAAGGTCTCCCTGATAAACATGTTAATCAAATTCTTCAAGACAGTGACGGATTTATGTGGTTTGCCACAAACAATGGTCTCTGTCGCTATGACGGATATGAGTTTAAGACATACAAGTCATCAAGCCAATTTCCGGAATTGTTGCAAAGTAATATTGTAAATGCAATTGTTGAAGACATTGATCATAACTTGTGGATCGGGACTGAACAAGGGTTACACTTTTTGGATAAATCGACCGACAAGATTGTTTGTATCAGCAATGACAGTCTTCCTAACTCTTTTATACATTCTTTGCTGATCTCTCGTGACAGTACGTTATGGGTAGGAACACAAGTTGGACTTTTAAAATATAATAGACAAACCGGTTCTTTTTTCCAATATAAAAATCGTCCCAATGATGAAACATCCATAGCAGGAAATTCAATTCACGCATTACTGGAAGACAAATCAGGAGATATTTGGGTGGGAACATTTGATAATGGAATATGCCGTTTTGATGTGAAAAAACAACGTTTTTACCAATATCCTGAAGTAACCGTTTTGAATAGAACCAATTTTTTATTGCAAGACACAGCTGAAAACATTTGGATATGCAACTGGGGTAATGGTGTATCCAAAATGAACAATCGGGAAACTTCTAAACACGCCCGATATACTCAGTTCGGGTATGAAACTGATTATGAGTGCATTTTCAAATGTTTACAGCAACTTCCGGACAAAAACATTTTAGTAGGGACTAATCAAGGGCTATATAGGATAGATAATAACAATAAACTGATACCAATTAATACCGATGTTTATTCGTCTGGTTTTATTTCCAACGAGGATATTAATGATCTATTCATTGACAATCAAAAGAATATTTGGATAGCAACAGCAAATTCAGGTGTTTATATCGCGTATAAAGAAAAAAAGATCTTTACCAATTACCCGATGAAATCTTCATTGGAGCCATATCAAAACTTAAAAGTGAATGCGTTGTATGAATGGAATAAAAATGTTTTATTACTTGGAGTCGATAAAATCGGGTTTTCCTTTTATGACAAAAAAGTGGGAAAAAATACCGGTTATAAAGAAATATCAAAATATAATGAACTATTTAAACAATGGCCTGGAAATGTGCAATTTATATTCAAACATCCGTCTAAAAAGGAATTATGGTTTGGTACACAATTTGGCGGATTGATAATTTGTCAGTTAAAAGATAGAGAAATCTCGTCCTGCCAGTATTATCTTCATCATTTAGGAAAAACAAAAATCGGAAGTTGTATTAATTCTATCATAAGTGACAAGGATGGCAATATTTGGATCGGCTCTGATGAGGGACTAAATATTATTACGACTAATAATGATACACTTTCTTATGATACTTATAACCGCATACAGTGTATTTATCAGGATCACACAGGTACAGTATGGCTCGGAACTTCTTTGATGGGCTATACAGTCTGGCATCAGGATCCAATGTGCATAAACTGTCTTTTAAAACTTATAACAGTAAAAACAAACTGCTTGTTGCTGATGAGATCATGTGTATCTATGAGGATAAAATGGGGAACCTTTGGATTGGAACAAATGGTTATGGCTTACAGAAGTATAACCAAGAAAAAGACTGGTTTGAACCGGCTCCTAATATACAGGAAATACCTAGCGATATCGTTTTTAATATAACGGAAGTGAACGGGACTCTTGTCTTAGGAACTAATAAGGGAGTGGTGTTGTATAACAGTCAGACTCATAAATCACTTATTTTTGATGATAGAGATGGAATGTTGGATAAAAGCTGTTTAAAAAATTCAATGTTCAATGACAAGAAAGGACAGATCTATTACGGAACCCCTAGTGGTTTCTGCATATTTCATCCAAACTTGGTGAACTATGACTCAACCCATACTCCAACTATCATTAGTGATTTTAAGATTTTCCACAAATCTTTTGATGAACTGCCGAATAAGAAGAAAAAACAGTTATCTGGAAAAACTCATCCACTCTACTCTAAAAACATTACTCTGACTTCTTCTGATAATAATATCGGGATCAAATTTGCCGCACTTTCTTATGTACATCCTGAAAAGAA
Organism: Parabacteroides sp. MSK.9.14; assembly: GCF_019041495.1. Lineage (NCBI taxonomy): Bacteria > Pseudomonadati > Bacteroidota > Bacteroidia > Bacteroidales > Tannerellaceae > Parabacteroides > Parabacteroides sp. MSK.9.14. The sequence goes on along the minus strand of NZ_JAHPXO010000001.1, from coordinate 332,623 downwards.
AAAATATGCTTACAAATTGGAGGGATTTGACAAAGATTGGATCTACACGGATGCGACATCACGAACAGCATTCTACACCAACTTACCTTCAGGTGAATATCGTTTTTTGGTCAAGACATTGAATGAAGGTAGAGTGGAAAATGAAAATTATGAAGAATTCGGCATAAAAGTGCTTCCTCCTTTTTACAAAACGAATTTGGCTTTGGTATGTTATCTGTTTTTGATAACTATTTCAGGTTATGTTTTTTATCGTTTTCAAAATTATAGGTATAAATTGAAAGAAGCTGTGAAGGTCGAACAAATAGAGAGAATAAAAGCGGAAGAATTACATCAATCCAAGTTCAAATTTTTTGCCAATATCTCTCATGAATTCTTGACGCCGTTATCTATTATCAGTTGCTCCATTGAGGAGCTTAAGCGTATGTATAATATTGATAATAAAATATTAAAAGCGGCCCAGTCGAATACGATCAGACTTAATAGGTTGATTGAAGAGATTCTTGATTTTCAAAAACTGGAAAACAATAAATTAAAACTCAACATATCTTATGGAGATATAAGTTCTTTTGTCTGTAATCTTTGTCAAGAGAACTTTGCTTTATTAGCAAAGAATAAAAATGTCAGCTTATGTATGCAGTCGGAACCTGAACATATCGCTGCTTGGTTTGACACGAATAAAATCGATAAAATTTTATATAATTTACTTTCTAACGCAATAAAGTTCAGCTATCAGGATGGTAGGGGAAAAATAGAGATTCTCCTTAAAGCTGAGGATCAGGAAAGTGAATTTCAGTATAAAACATTACTTATTAAAATCAGAAATATAGGAAAAGGTATTGCAACCGATGAATTACCTTATATATTTAATCGTTTTTATGAAAACAGTTTTAAACAATTGGGCCTTAAAGGGAATGGCATAGGACTAGCATTAACTAAAAGTCTTGTCGAATTGCACAAAGGAACGATTAGTGTAACTAGTGAACTGGAAGAATGGACAGAATTTACAATCAGAATACCTATCAACAAAACAAGCTATAGCAACGAACAAATAAATGAAACGATAGAACATCGTTTCATTGTAAACGACTCGCCTGAAGGAGCAGCCATCCAACAATCACAGTCCAATTCTGAAATTCAAAAATCTTCAAAACAGAATTCCGTTTTGGTTATTGAAGATGATCAAGACTTGCGAGATTCACTTCAGCGTTTGTTACAAGAAAAGTATACGATATCAATGGCCACTAATGGGGAGGAAGGACTGAAACTTGTACAAGACATTAAGCCTGATCTGATTCTTAGTGATGTCATGATGCCTATCATGGATGGATTCGAACTATGTAAACAACTCAAGAGAAAGAAAGAGACAAGCTGTATTCCGATTATACTTCTTACGGCAAAAATAAATGATAAAGACTATTTGGAAGGATTGAACTGCGGCGCAGATGCATATATAACCAAACCATTTAATTTTAACGTGTTACAAGCAAATATAGACATGGTCATCTCTAATAGAAAAAGGGTTATAGATAGCTTTAAATCCAACCCTTTGACACAGAATATAGATATTACGATCTCATCATACGATGAAAAGTTTTTGAAAGAGGCCATGGATATTGTAAAAAAGAATATGGAAAATCCCGAGTTTGATGTCAAACATTTTTGTGAAATTATGCAAGTGTCCAATTCTATGTTATACCGCAAGTTGAAGTCTTTGGCAAATATGTCTCCTAATGAATTTATCCGTAGTATACGTTTGAATACAGCAAAAGAACTCATTAAACAAAGAAGGGGTAATGTTTCAGACATTGCCTATTTGGTAGGTTTTAAAGATGCACATTATTTCAGTGTTTGTTTCAAGAAAGAATTTAACATGACACCAGGAGAATATATGGAAACTATATGTTCTTAGCTTTTGGGAAAAAATAAAAAGAAGTATTCTTAAAGTCTATTTAAACACAAAAGTTTCATCCATACACCTCAAAAATTTCCACAAAAAGTTTTTGTGGAATAATTTATTCTTGTATTTTTGTACTATAATAGTAGTACAATATTAATATAGAATAATATAAAATCATATGATCAAGTTTTTATTAGATTACTCTAGCGGTATGCCGATATACCGCCAGATCATTGATCAAATCAGGTTTGGCATAGCATCCGGGCAACTTAAGTTGGGAGAACAGCTTCCTACGGTCAGAGCACTTGCCGTAGAGTTAAAGGTAAACCTAAACACGGTATCCAAAGCTTATAAAGAATTGGAGATCAAGAATATTTTGGAAACTCAGCAAGGAACCGGAACGTTTATTAGCAAAACAGATCATGTAGTACTGGAAAAAGAACGGGAAGACAAGTTAAAAGAAATTTGTACACAATTTTCTTCCGTTGTACTGAGTTACGGTTTCAGCCTAAATGAGGTTATTCGAGAATTAAAAGATATCGAAACTTCTAAAAAACAATGAATATGACAACAAATGTAATTAACAAGGGTTGGTTCAATCCCATATCCCTTTCCGTATTGCTGATACTGGTTATCGTATCAGCCGTTTTGTATGTTTCGAAGATTATAAACATACCGATATTCATCCTCTTGCTTCTTCTTTCCGGGTTGGTGACTTCTGCAATCCGCATAGCCGACCAATGGGAACGAGCGGTAGTCCTTCGTATGGGGAAATACAACGGTTTGAAAGGTCCCGGCCCCTTTATGATTATCCCGGTTATAGACAGTGTATCGACTTATATTGACCAGCGTGTACGGGTAAGTGCATTTAAGGCCGAACAAACTCTAACCAAAGATACGGTTCCGGTAAATGTGGATGCAGTCGTATATTGGACCGTCTGGGACGTGGAAAAAGCTGCATTGGAAGTACAGGAGTACCAAAAAGCGATCGAACATATCACACAGACTGGTCTAAGAGATACCATCGGTAAGCACGAACTGTCGGATCTCTTGCAGGAACGCGATAAGATAGCTGAGGATTTGCAACAGGTCTTAGACAGAAATACGAATCCGTGGGGCATCACATGCCAGACTGTCGGTATCAAAGATATCGCCATTCCGCAAGACCTGGCCGAAGCAATGAGCAAAGAGGCCCAGGCCGAACGTGAAAGAAGAGCTCGCGTCATCTTGGGAACAGCAGAAACGGAAATCGCAGAAAAGTTCGAACAAGCCAGTAAGAAATATACCGACAATCCTGTGGCATTGCATCTTAGAGGGATGAATATGCTGTTCGAAGGCTTAAAAGAAAAAGGATCGATGGTTATCGTACCGAGTTCGGCACTCGACACCATGAACTTAGGGGCTATGGGAGGCTTGGTTTCATTGGCTAAGAACAACGAGACACCGAAATAAACTATTTTCTAACAACAAAAAATCACCATTTATGGAAATACACAAACAAGGGATTACTTTTGTACTCCTTCTATTAATCTTTACAAATTGTTCACGAAAACCATCGCTGCAATGGATTCCCTTCAGTTGGGAAGGTGATACAATTTCGGGGATATACATTGAAAAAGCTTTTCTAAATGTTCCGGTAAAAATAGAGAATTTACCCTACGAATTCACAATGCAGTTTGATTTAGGAGCATATAATTCTGTCTTTTACGGGAATACTTTTGCTCCTTATCTCAAAGAAGCCCCATCTTTAATGAACAAAAAAGATTCAACCGGGATGTATAAGAATGTCAACCTGCAAATAGGGACAGTGGAGTTTAGCAATGCCAATATCGGATTCATGCAGAATTTCGGAAATAAAATCCCTAAAGATTCACTTCATTCAAATACCCCCAAGCATATTGGAACGATCGCATCCGACATGGTGCAAGATAAAGTCTTAATCATTGATTACAAATCAAACAGGCTTGCAATCACAGACTTTTTACCGGCTGAATACGAAAATCTGCTGGCTGAAGAATTTGAATCAGAATATGGGGAAATAAAATTGCCTTTACGGATTAATGGAAAAACATGTAAAGTATTGTTCGATACAGGTTCAAGCCCTTTCCAGTTAATAACGACACAAGAAAGAGCTTGGAGCGTATCAGACCTTACTATTGTCGACTCTCTAAGCGGTCCTTTATGGTGGGGACAAGAAATAACATTTTATGGCTTTAATGTAACCAAACCGATCGAGTTCGGCGGAAAAGCCTTGAACAATTCGAAAGTCTACTACGCCAAAGACGGCCTTTGGGATAGTATTTATAGTACCCTCGATGTCTGGGGAATAACCGGAAATGCTTATTTCTTTGAAAACACCGTGATTATCGATTACAAAAACAAACTATTCAGGATAAAATAAAAATTCGAACCCATACTTCTTCATTCAGATGCAAGCGTAAGTTGTTTTCTACATTGCCGTATATATTCCCGACAACGTCAAATATATTCTCGACAACGTCGAAAACAACTTACACTTGCATCAAAACAAAAACACATTGCCATCTTACATCAAACCTTTGCCAGAGCTTGGTCTAGGTCATCAATGATATCATCGATATATTCAGTACCTATACTCAGGCGCACAGTGGAAGGAGTGATATGCTGTCCGGCCAACTCTTCCGGAGTCATTTGAGAATGGGTAGTCGTATACGGATGGATCACCAGGCTCTTCACATCAGCCACATTGGCAAGAAGGGAGAATATTTCCAGCGAATCGATAAACTTCCAGGCCGCTTCCTGCCCGCCTTCGATCTCGAAAGTGAAAATACTTCCGGCACCTTTCGGGAAATACTTTTTATAAAGTTCATGGTCTGGATGGTCTGGAAGAGCCGGATGGTTCACTTTGGTTACTTTCGGGTGTTTGGATAAATACTCGACGACTTTCAGAGCATTGGCAACATGACGTTCCACGCGGAGAGACAATGTTTCCAGACCTTGCAGCAGGATAAAAGCATTGAAAGGCGAGATCGTAGCTCCTGTATCACGCAGAATGACAGCCCGGATACGAGTGACGAAAGCTGTCGGACCCGCCACATCGGCAAAGACCGCCCCATGATAACTTGGGTCCGGTTTGCCCAAGGTCGGGAACTTATCGGCATTTGCTTTCCAATCGAAATTGCCACTGTCCACAATCACTCCTCCCAAGCTCGATCCATGTCCGCCGATAAATTTGGTGGCGGAATGAACAACAATATCGGCCCCGTGCTCGATCGGACGGATCAGGTACGGTGTACCGAACGTATTATCCACTATCAACGGAATATTATGACGATGGGCCACCTCCGCCACAGCATCGATATTGGTAACATCAGAATTAGGATTACCGAACGTTTCGACATACACCGCTTTCGTATTCTCCCGGATAGCAGCCTCCAACGCCTGCAAGTCATTGACATTTACAATCGTGTGGGTAATGCCCTGAGTCGCTAACGTATGCGTAATCAGATTGAAGGAACCGCCATAGAGATTGTCGGCAGCCACAATATGATCACTCACTCCAAGTATATTCTGCAAGGCATACGTCACGGCCGCCGCACCGGAAGCCACCGCCAGACCAGCCACTCCCCCTTCGAGAGCGGCAACACGCGCTTCGAAAACTCCCTGGGTCGAATTGGTCAGGCGGCCATAAATATTCCCGGCATCACGAAGGCCGAAACGGTCTGCCGCATGTTGTGAATCATGAAATACATAAGATGTTGTCTGATAAATAGGGACGGCACGAGCATCTGTTGCGGGATCGGCCTGTTCTTGCCCTACATGAACCTGTAATGTCTCGAAATGTAATTTCTTTGTTACCATAGTCGTATTATTTTAAATTGTTCTTCTTGCTCATTTTCCAGCAAAACTATAGCAGACAGAGATATCAGACAAGATATATGGAAAATACAGAAAATAACGCTATTTTTACGGTCGTCAACAGAACGCATAAACTGTATCAGGATCGAAAAAAGGATTCTGATAGAATTTTATTCTTATGAACACACTTGAGAAATTAGACAAAGTAGACTTGCAGATCCTCCGTACCCTGCAATCGAATGCCCGGCTCACCACAAAAGAGCTCGCCGCGAGTGTCAGCCTCTCGTCGACACCCGTATTCGAACGCCTGAAACGCCTCGAAAACGGAGGATATATAAAGAAGTACATTGCCGTGCTGGACGCCGAAAAGCTAAACCAGGGCTTCGTGGTCTTTTGCAGTGTCAAGTTGAGGAGACTGAACAAAGAGATTGCGGCGGAGTTCACAAGAATCATACAGGAAATTCCGCAAGTCACAGAATGCTACAATATATCGGGAAGTTACGACTACCTGCTGAAGATCCATGCACCGAATATGAAGTATTACCAGGAGTTTATCTTGAACGTGTTAGGCACGATCGACAGCCTCGGATCGCTCGAAAGCACCTTTGTGATGGACGAGGTAAAGCATGAATACGGAATCCATATTTAAACGCCGCCCCGTCCCTATCTTACATTTATTACTTCAATGCATAAATCCGCTGGATGATGTCCACAACCTTCATGCCTTCCAATACGTTGGTCGTAATACATTCCGAACTTGCACCGGAAAGGACACGGACCACATTGCGGATCACGAAATTATGGTTCTGGGCGGAACCTTTATAAGGGCCGTAGTCATTTCCCGGATTCGTCGGCGCCAGTTCCGGCATTTCATAATCTTTGATATGGCAGTATTCGACTTCGTTCATATACTGTCCGCCGATTTTCACGCTTCCGTTCTCCGCAACAATCAGCATACTGCTTTCCATGTTCCTGTTCCAGACAGAAGTGGAATAGCTCAGGCTCCCCATCCCGCCGTTCACGAAGTTGAAATTCACAAAGCCCGAATCTTCAAAAGCCGTAAGTCCGGCATGGTTGAAATCGGCAAAGCGAGCCTGGATATTGCAGATATCCCCGAAAAGCCAGTACATAATGTCGATAAAATGGGAGAACTGGGTAAAAAGCGTCCCTCCGTCCAAAGCGGCATCGCCATGCCAGCCACCGGGTTTATAATAGCGCTCGTCACGGTTCCAATAACAATTCAACTGGACCATATAGATCTTGCCTAACCTACCCGAATCCACCATCTCCTTGATCCAGACGGAAGGAGGAGAATAACGGTTTTGCATGACGCAGAACACCTGTTTACGGTATTTCAGCGAAGCATAGACCACCTTCTCGGCATCGGCAAGCGTCAGTGCCATCGGCTTCTCGATCACGACGTTGCAACCGGTTTCGACAGCCTGAATGGCCATTGCTGCATGCAAGCCGTTCGGGGTACAAACATTTACGACATCTATGGAAATTCCGCTCTGCAATAGCTCCGTCAGGGATGAAAAAAACGGGACATCGTATGCCTCAATACCCAATTCCTCACAGGGACGAATATCACAAAGGGCCACCAATTCGGCTCCCGGATCGCGTGTCACCATCTCGGCATGACGTTTGCCGATATGGCCACAACCGATAACTGCAAATTTTATCTTTTTATCCATAAGCATTCGATGGGGGGGGTGTCAAAATCTCCTTGTCCCCGTGCTTGACGCGGGGCCGCAAAAGGACAGACCTTATCAATCAGATTTTTATAGGGTCGGTTCTAATGCGATCCCACGTCAAGCGCGGGAACAGGATAGTTTCGACACACCCCCTTTTTTAGAGTTTCTGTTATATATTGCTGTTGTCCGAGGGACATTTCCGTATGAATAGGCAGGGAAAGGACGGATTCGCACAAACGGGTGGAGACGTCCAAATTGCCGGATACACGGGAGATATGCCGGTAAGCTTCCTGATGATGCACTGGTACAGGATAATAGATCATGGAAGGGATTCCCTGTTCTTTCAACAGGCATTGAAGGACATTCCGCCTGCCGTCTTTTACCTGGACCGTATATTGGTGATAGACATGAGTCGAAAATATCGATCTCGCAGGGAGAACCAACGAATCGCAGGAGGACAAAGCTTCATCATACCGAGAGGCAACTTGCCGACGGGTTTCCGTGAACTCCTCCAGATGCTTCAACTTCACATCCAGCACAGCAGCTTGCAACGTGTCCAGACGGGAGTTGCATCCGATCCGCCTATGGTGGTATTTGCATTCCTGGCCATGATTGGCAATCATGCGGATACGGGCAGCCAACGCCTCGTCGGAAGTCATCAACGCCCCCCCATCGCCATAGCAGGCCAACGGCTTGGATGGAAAAAAAGATGTCGTCCCGATATGTCCGATCGTCCCGGCCTTTCGTACCCGCCCGTCGGAAAAGATATAATCGGCACCAACAGATTGAGCGTTATCTTCCACTACATACAGATGATAGACATCTGCCAAAGTCATGATCGGCTCCATATCGCAGGCTTGTCCGAACAGGTGGACGGCCACGACCGCCTTTGTCCGTTCCGAAACAGCCGCTTCTATTTTCCGGGGATCGATATTAAAGGTACAGGGATCGACATCCACCAACACGGGCGTCAACCCTAACAAAGCGACAACCTCGGCTGCCGCTATATAAGTAAATGCCGGCAGAATCACCTCATCGCCAGGCTGAAGCTCCAATGCCATCAGAGCAATCTGCAAAGCGTCCGTCCCGTTAGCACAAGGAATCACGTATGGAACCTGAAGATAATCAGCCAAATGCCCGGCAAAGGATTTCACCTGCGGACCATTGATAAAAGCACAACTGTCGATCACCGCCTGCATGGCCTCATCAATCTCCTCTTTGAACCGGAGATATTGTCCATGCAAGTCGACCATCTGTATCTGTTCTTCCAACATTATATTATCTGTTTTCCGATTAATTAATCCTTCGTCACTACAACGAAGGATTAACCAGATTATTTCACCTCGCTGCCCGGTTTCACCTCTTTTTCAGGAGTGATGACAGCCAGCTTGCCGTCGAAGTTTTCTGCGGAAAGGATCATCCCTTCGGAAACGATACCTTTCAGCTTGCGCGGAGCCAGATTAGCGATGAAGCAAACCTGCTTGCCCACAAGGTCTTCCGGCTTGTAATGTTGAGCGATACCGGAAACGATCGTACGTTTTTCCAGACCGTCATCAATACGGAACTGCAACAGCTTGTCCGCCTTAGGCACTTTCGTACATTCCAACACGGTCCCGACACGGATATCCAGCTTCATGAAATCATCAAACTCGATATTCTCGCGGATGGGTTTCGCCCTGTAGTTTGCTTCCTCGTTTGCTTTCTTCGTGTCCAACAGCTTTTGCACCTGTGCTTCGATCACGCTGTCTTCGATCTTCTCGAACAGCAGTTCCGATTTACCCAACTGATGGCCGGCTTCCAACAGATCGGTCGATCCCAGACGGTTCCAGCCTAACGGTTCCACATTCAGCATCTTGTTCAATTTCTCCATGCTGAACGGCAGGAATGGTTCGAAAGCGATTGCCAAATTTGCCGTGATCTGCAAAGCGATGTTCATGATCGTGGCGACACGCGCCATATCGGTCTTTGCTAATTTCCAAGGTTCAGTGTCAGCCAGGTATTTGTTTCCGATACGAGCCAAGTTCATCGCTTCTTTCTGGGCGTCACGGAAATGGTAGGTATCCAGCAGACGTTCCACGTCAGCCTTTACATTCGCAAAGTCGGTCAATGTCTGACGGTCATAATCGGTCAGCTCGCCGGCAGCCGGCACCTTACCTTCGAAATACTTTTCGGTAAGCACCAAAGCACGGTTGACAAAGTTACCTAAGATGGCAACCAACTCATTGTTATTGCGTGCCTGAAAATCTTTCCAGGTGAAATCGTTGTCTTTTGTTTCCGGAGCATTGGCCGTCAAAACATAGCGCAACACATCCTGCTTGCCCGGCATATCCACCAGATATTCGTTCAACCAGACAGCCCAGTTGCGGGAAGTGGAGATTTTGTCGCCTTCCAGGTTAAGAAACTCATTGGCCGGCACATTCTCCGGCAGGTTATAAGAACCTTCGGCTTTCAGCATGGCCGGGAACACGATACAGTGGAACACGATATTATCCTTACCGATGAAATGTACCATCTTGGTTTCAGGATCTTTCCACCAGGTTTCCCAACTTTCGGGGAGCAGTTCTTTCGTATTGGAGATATATCCGATAGGCGCATCGAACCAGACATACAGCACCTTCCCTTCCGCACCTTCCACCGGCACGGGAATCCCCCAATCAAGGTCGCGGCTTACGGCACGAGGCTGCAATCCCATATCCAGCCAACTCTTGCACTGTCCGTATACGTTCGGTTTCCATTCCTTATGCCCTTCCAGTATCCACTGGCGCAGGAACGGTTCCCATTTATCCAAAGGAAGATACCAATGTTTGGTTTCCTTCATCACCGGCTGGCTACCACTGATAGCGGATTTCGGGTTGATCAGGTCCGTCGGGCTCAAAGAGGTACCGCAGGCTTCGCACTGGTCGCCATAGGCTTTTTCATTGCCGCAATGCGGGCAAGTCCCGGTTATATAACGGTCGGCAAGGAACTGTTTTGCTTCCTCGTCGTAATACTGTTCGCTCGTTTTCTCGATAAACTCTCCTTTATCGTATAAGGTACGGAAGAAATCCGACGCCACCTGGCGATGTGTAGCCGAAGTCGTACGGGAATAGATATCGAACGAGATACCAAACTCCTCAAAAGACTTCTTGATAATACCATGATAACGGTCCACCACATCCTGCGGCGTAATCCCTTCTTTCTTCGCTCTCAGCGTGATAGGCACTCCATGCTCATCCGATCCACCGATCATCAAAACTTCTTCCCCCTTCAGGCGAAGATAGCGTGCATAAATATCAGCAGGCACATACACCCCGGCCAAATGTCCGATATGCACCGGCCCGTTCGCATACGGCAACGCCGTAGTTATCAGCGTTCTCTTAAACTGTTTTTCCATACCTTGTGTTCTCTTTTTGAGAGGCAAAGGTACACATTTATTGCTTAACCTAAAAAGAAAGGAATATCATTAGTTGTTATAATCCGACTAAGGATACACTAAACAGGTTATCGCTAATCATAAGTCAATTCCATTTCGTCCAAATAAAGTGTACTACCTTCCCCTCCTGTGAAATAATCACCATATTTGCTGGCTGTAGCCACAATGACAAGATATTTGGGTTTACGATAATCACGGTAATCTAACCGGATTGTATATTCCTCATAACCGGATATGGTCTTAGCGGAAATGAACTCACCATAAGCAATAACATTTTTATCATTCTTGCTAAACAGCTGCCGTTCCGACTTCTTTGTTTTGATCTCATAAGGTTCTGCCTTATCAGACAGAGCCACATAAATATGACAAGAATCCGGTCTGCCCAGCAAATAATTGTAATCGGAATCGTTACTTTTATTTATCTCAGCCGAAGTATATTTGTATTTAAACTTCAAACCTGTCGGATAAGTTTCAAATGGACGCCCAAAGCTCAAGACGCCATTAGTACCATCTGTACGGACATACGAACCGGCAAATATATTACCAGCCGCAAACTTACCGATACCGGCAACTCCGACAAACCGCGATTCTAACTTGGCTGCCTTTCCGGTTCCGTTACTCGTATCACCTGTCGGAATCGTATTGCTGTCTCCCAAAGTAGTAGCTCCTTTATTTCCCGTATCCCAAAAAGAAACACCTGTTGCCAACCACGGATTCCACAATTTACCATCTTGATGCCAATCGTCAAAACCCCCATTGGTCAATGGCACTAACGCAGCGGTCTTACACTCCACCTCTTCTCCAGCTATATCATCAATCACAACACGATATACATACGTCGTACCCGGATTCAAACCAGTTATTGTGGCTGTGAAGGAAGTACCGTTGACAGTTACGGAACTTGCCGGAAGCGTCTGCCAACCATCATCCACCCGCGTTTGGGACGGATTCTTTTCTCTATATTCTATTACCGGAATCTTACCTTCTTGAATCATTCCGGTTACAATGATTCGATTGGCCATCGCAACCGTTTCACCACCGGAAACAGCACCACCTTCCGTATGCAGAATTGTCACTTTCCAAGTTTCCGTTACTCCAAAACGAGTCACTTCAAATGAGCAAGGACGCGAAAAATTCGTTACCGTCGTCGGATCAGGAACGACAATTCCCACCGAACCGCCCAGTTGCATTTTAGTCACTGTTATCCGATCCAAATGTTGTTCTTTTGCCACATACACGATCATCTCCCGATTTGCCAAATCGATTACCGGTTCACCCACCTGGTTACTGACTTGCACAGCCCGGTCTATCGTCTGATTAACCGTTATCTTCCAAGGATACTCTTGATATGTCTGCAAAATCAATGAGACAGATGAAGAAAAATCCACCCGCGTATCTGCACTCTTAGGTAAACTGTCTAAAGACGAAAATCCGATTCGTGGAAAAGCGTTATAGTCGAGACACGCCGCAGAATCTATCCGTACCTCAGCCTCATTAGTCACCGTCAACTTCTTGATCCGGAGAGCTGCAAGATCAACCGCATCGCTCACTTCTACCGTAACCATCCCTTTAGTCTTATCTATTTCCAATGTATTATCCAATTGCCCTTCCACCAGGAAATCGGTAATGCTTCCTTCCCGATATGGATAAGGAATATCATTCTCGATACATGAAACAAGAAAGAACAAACAACAGAGAAAACCTGTCACTTTTCGTTTTATATGATTTATATCCATACCTCGTCAAAAATAGAAGTTCATACCTAAATTAATCGAAAATAGGTCTATCTTAAAATTAGCGGAACTGCTACGCCGTGAGCCTTTATCAATCTGGTCAGTTGTCTGATCGGTCCACTTCATATTAAACCCCAGTACGCCAACCGATACCTCAACAGCTGCAAAATTAGTGATAAAAGCCGTCAGACCCGGCGCCATTCCGATCTGCAAATTCTGGATGGTCTGGTAAGTACCGGTATAATCGGTATCTGTACCCGAAGAGTTTTTACCCTGCCCATAGCCATAGGTCACGCGAGCTTCATTAAACAAACCAAAAATCTTACTACTTCCTATCGGCATATAGGTACGCACGAATCCAGTAGCAGAAAAAGTATGCTCCAAATAATTTACATCACTGATATCAAAATTGATATCATCATCCAAATCCAAACTGATATTTCCTAAATCCGTATAAGTACGATTATAGGAAAAACGTCCGCCCAATGCAACATTATCCCGGATAAAGTAACCGAAGAAAGGACTTACTTTAAACGTATAACCGGTACTTTCAATCTTCTCCAGCACCAAGAATTTATAATTGTCATCCTCATGTTCCGAATAGGAAAAAGTCGATCCGACCATCCATTGCCCTTTCGGAATAAAAGTATGACTCTGGATACCCCGGTCGAAGACTTTACGACCAAGGATTTTGGTTTGGGCTTGCATTAAGCCTGTACATAAAAATGCGATAACTAAAATAATTATTATACGCTTCATTTTCTTACTTCTTCCATTGATTTCGGATAAACTAATTCCAAATCATCTAACCACATAGTACTACCTTTTCCACCTTCCATATAGTCACCATATTTACTTGAAGAGGCAACTACAATAATATATTTAGGTATACGCTTTAAATCTTTATATTCCAAATCAACAGTAAACTCCTTAAATGAATCTGCCCCTTTAGATTCCTCATCACTTATAGACCCATAAGCAATTACGGCACTACTATTGGGATCAAAATAAATTCCTTTATTTGTATTAACTGTAATTTGTTCGTCTGTAAGAGCGATATAAAGAGAACACAAATCATCTTCGCCTTCATTCAAATGTCCTTTACTCACAGAGACTTTTGCAGATGTATATTTGTAATATCCTTTTAATTTATTAGGGCGACACTCAAAATTTCTACCTAAAGTCAAAATTCCCCCCATACCATCTCTCTCAAAAGTTCCTGTAAAAATATTTCCAGCAGCAATAATCTTCATTGTTTCCTGTGTTTCCATTTTTACAGAAGATCCTTGTCCTAACGCTGTTTCGTCATTTTGAGTAGTCATAATATGCTTACCAAAATAGTTGACATTTCCACAATCCCAAAACGAGGAGCTTGCATCCTTTGCTGGTTTAGGTAATCCATCACTATCTGTATACCAGTCTTCAAATCCTGAATTTGGCAATTGAATATCATCCTCTGTTGTAAACTCTTCCGGTTCACTGTTTGTATCATTTTGCAACAAACGATATTCATATTTTGTACTCGCATCCAAATTTGTTGCAACTTGTGCTACATTGGAAGATCCATTCGTAGCAACAGTTACTTCACCGGCAACATCTTTCCAAGTTGTTGTTCCCGATTTCCTATATTGGAACTTATAAGAGGCTTTATCTTCCTCACTCGCGTTCTTTACATATCCCCTCAATGTAGCAAAATGTGCCCACACCTCCGATTCGACTACCGGATGAGTCATGATTTGCAAATTGACAGTAATAGAAATCGTTTGCACCGTTTCATGCCCCATCTCATCACGGGCAGAGAGAACAAATGTATGCGTACCTCCTGGCAATTGCGTAATCAAATTATCGAAAACTAATGTAAACATTGCCTTTTTATCATCCAAAGCAGGGACTTCCAATCCTATTTCAGCTAACTTCTTCTTACTTTCTTCCGACAATTTCAGTAAATCCAAAGATGATAAAATTTTATGTTCGTCAAACAAAGACGAAGTCGCAATCATGGTAACAGATTCTAAACCTATATTCGTAGAAGAAATATTCAACATTACTTTTCTGAAATCTCCTTTGTCCAAAGAGATCATTCCATTGCTATCCTTGCCATCTTCCAACACTTTCACCACCGGTGGTTCCTGCCCATATCCCGATTCCGGCAACGGGATCGTCACCGTATGGTTCTCGTCATTGGTCGGATCAGAATCAATCGTTATATCGAAGTCCATTCCTGAGTTATCTTCACCGCTATCCACCAAATCGAATACCAGATGATAATGGTCTTTCGCCTCCGTCTTCTCGATCAGTTTGGACATGTGAAATGTCAACCCTTCTTTGTTCGTCAATGTCAAATCGACCAACAGATAACCGGGTTGGAAATAACCAGCGCGTGTCTCTTGCATATCATATTCCAAATAGCTCCCCGTCGCATCACTGACTTTCGCCACACAGGATGCGAATTTATCCTGAACAGGCTTTGTAAACTTACTGGTTACTTTCACACAAGTTAAAAAACATTCGATTGCTGTTTGAGTTGTCTCACCCGCTTTTATGACAATCTTATCTTTATCCCCGTAAAAAGTAGGTTTTTCAAACTCCAGTTTGTCCGAAGGATTAGATGTGACCTTCACCTTATAAGTCCCGACATCCAACAACACACGTTCGCCGGCCATATCATTATAATCGGAAAAATGTTTTACGACCGAATCATTCGCTCCGGTACAAATATCCACTGCCAAAGATTGGTCCTTGACATCGAAACCACGTGTGACCACTTCCACATTTTTCGATACACCTAATTCCAAATAGCCTGTTGTTTGCATACGGTTATCTTCATTATCACATGATACCCAAACAAACAACATTAAAAACAAACAACCTATTATATATGACAACTTTTTCATCCTATTAAGTCGTAATTGTTATTGTATGAGTTTTTGTATTTCCTTTCGAATCGGTAACGGTCAAATGAAAATTACTTGTACCGCTTCCCAATATTTGGAGCATTGGCACAAATTGGGATATATTAAACGATACAGATGTTTCACCTCCAATATGAACCGGAAAACCTAAACCACTCAACTTATCAGCATATCCACCCGGACTGACCAAATCAAAATCAGACGTTAATCCGATACCCTGCAATTCTGATTCAGGTAATAATGGCGAATCAATGATTACTCTAAACGAGGAAATACCGTTCGGCACACTCACCACCAAGTCAGTATTAATCGCGTCCCCTTTTATCGAGATCACGCCATCCGTCTCACCGCCTGTATTATCATCACCTCCCGTACTGCCGCCATTTCCCCCACCGCTCGGTACAGTAATGTCGATCGGAGTTTCATTCAATGTCACATCTACCTTTATGGTAAAATTGCCGTTTGTCGGTTTTTCCGGATTATCAGGATCGTCAGGGTCAGGATTCGGTTTTTCCGGCTCATCCGGTACAATTTCTTCTTCCAAATCTTTGATCTCTATCCTAAACAAATCCTGCGAATTAATCTTTCCCTCCGAATCGGCCAGTCCGAATGTCCGGATCACCGGCTTGCCAGTGATCTTTTCCGTAGCACGGATTGTCACCGTCGTTTTCATTCCGGGACGGATATATACGATCCGGGCATCTCCTTTACCCACAGACAGTACTCCTGAACCATTGGTAATAGTGATTGCATAATCATCCTTGCATGCATTCAAAAACTCTTCGGACAGAGTCAAATACAAGATAGCACTTTGCAATTCGCAAGCCTTATCTACCAATGTCACTTCTTTGGCTTTTATGACACATGTATCCAACAACTCATAATAAGGATATTCCGATGTCACTTCATAATTATCACCCGAATAGGCTTCGATGTAATAAGTGCCCTGTTCCAATACATATTGGGATTCTTTCAGATAATCGGCATACGACTCGAAATAATCCTGCAATTCCATTGATGCGTTAAACACTTTCACGATCATATCTTCCGCTTTCGGAACAATCAGTTCCGTACTTGATGACTTGGAAGATACGCCGCCATTCCCATAAGAAGGAGGCACAACTTTCAACTTCAAATCCAGCACGCCGACTTCACCGGAACCACCCTGTTCCCCTTTTCCTAAAAGTTCGTCTTTCATCTCGCAGGAAGCCAAACCGACAAGAGTCAGGCATAACAATACGTAATATGTATATCTATATTTCATCATTCAACAGGTGTTGCTTTTAACATCATTGATTTTGTTTCCGATACTTGCAGATCGATAATCAGATGGTCTTTCTTTTCCAACAGACCGTCTTTGGGTGAAATCGTCTCCGAATAGTCGACAGGAAACCCTTCCAAAGTAGTTCCTACGATATGGATTTTAATAAAGGAAGAGTTTTTCGCTCCATCAAAATAGGCAGATTTATTCAAATCGGCCAAAGCATAAGACACTTGACGTTTGTTTGCATCCGAAACAGTCAATTTGAATTTTGTATCTCCGGTTTGCAACTTGTCATCTGTCCGAAACGCCTTCTTAAATGCATCGCTTGCATTAAAAGAAACTTGAAATTGTTGCAAACAGCATTCCAGCTCCACCAAAACGGTCTCTTCCGGTAATAAAGAGTATGTTTCAGAAGCAAAAAAACAGGGTTTATCCAGTATGGCATCTTTCAGTTCATTGGAAAAGACTTCTACCTTATATTCCGTACCGCCTTCCGCCGCTTCCAAAAAGACCGGACTATTTTGTTGTAAGGTCTTCAAAGAGTCTTGCTTCACAACCGCACCGATACCATCCTGTATCTTAACGTATAATTGATTTACCGTCGGCACTGGTGTAGAACGGGTTATCACAATCGGAGATTCGGTTGAAACATGAAATCGGAGACGGGCTTTGCCCTGTCCCATCACCTGTTCCGTTTCTTCGTTAGAACAGGAGGCTGCGATAAGCAGGATGGCTAATGTATATAATAAGTGTTTCATATTATTCTTGATAATCGTATATTAGTTCGACATCATCTATGTATAGTTGGCTACCGACAAATTCACCTTTTCCCATATCTTGGCTATCTGGATGAGAAAAGTTTTCACTATTTCTTTCCAAACAACTTTCATTTACTGTAGATTTGAATATTATACATAAACTGCTTGCTTTAGTTACACCGTATTCCAATAAAATAGATTCCTGCGTCCAACTACTTTGAGATTCAAATTTAAACGACTTGGTTGCAATTATGTTTTGTTGAGAATCTTTTACAACAAAAACAGCCTCTCCATAATCTTGAATATTTTTAGGTATATACCGATAATAGAAAGTTATTTTACGAGGTCTTGATGTGAATAATATTCCTTTCTCGAAATTATCACCTAAAAACAATTCCCCAGCATCGCTATTTTCACAATCTCCAAAACCACTTGATATCGCTGGAGCCTTATTTCCTTCTCCCCATCCTACCGTCCGAATTTGAGCTGCATTTCCTCCGTTTATTCCTTCTGTTTTTATTGTTCCAGAATTTGCAACATAACGAGTCCAAGTGTAAGGTGTACTGAAAGCTGTAAAGCGGGATGTTCTTTCTGCCCCATATTGTGTTGTTTTACTATTTAAAGTTCCCCAACCTTTAATTTCCCATCGTTCCCACGAACGATAAGGCGAAGAAGCATACTTTCCAACTCCCGCAGTAGCAGACACATCTATACCTATACCTTCATACTTAACACCTTTTGCATTCCATTCTTCCAGTTGTCCTATATTATCAGGTAATTGTGCATCATTTTCCGTTGTAAAAGAAATTCCAGAAAGCTCTCTTCCTCCATCATATTTAGCAGTAATATTAGAATAAGACTGTCCGGCTGTCAAATTATTCCAAACAAATGAAACAACACCATTCTCCTCTTGTCCTAACGGTATTAAATCAGTCAATTGAGATCCATTATGATAGAACGTCACCTTGTCTGCATCCTTCGCTTTCACTCGTAAATAAGCATATTTTGCAAAAATATCACCAGCGTTTTCAGCCATCGCCCATTCAAATACCGGAGGTGTAACCGTAAACGAACGAGAGTCTTCAACAACTCTATCCAATTTATCAGTAATTTTATATTTTACCATATATGTTTTAGCTGTTCCATTATCGCCACACGACAATTTATTAAACCAATCATCTACGCTATATTTCATCTTAACTCTACTTGCAGAACTTTCTGCTATCGCAATTCCTGGAATATCTAATGTGAAGACATCCTGCTCTTCTACCCCTATTCCAACTATAGATATTGCTACATCCTTTATTCCGGCAAGAGCCTCAATATCTACAGGTACGTCAGAAAGAGGAGTAATCAATTTTATTTCCAAAGTACCTTGTTCAAAAGTTTTATTATTCGGGAACATTCCCCAACTAACCTTAGGCTTAGCAGCAGCCGGTACAGTTATTCTAACCGATTTAGAAGTCCTATTCGGAGTTGGCAAAGCATCTACAACCGTCAATGATAACTCATAATACGAGTCTTCCGATTTACCTAATAAAGAAGCAATAACCGATTTCAAATCAAATTCTGCCTGCATTTCACCTTTCATTTTCTCTGGTGCACTAAAGCCGTAATTATCCGCCAAATCCTTAATCTGATCTTCTGTCAGATTTGCCAAATCATACTGATTAATCAAAGTCGAACTTCCATCTTTAATCGTCAACAATACCTGATTAATCTTTCCTCCGGAAGTAATCACTACTTTAGCCGCCTTTGTATCTTTAGCATATTCTGTAGGTTCCTCCATACTTACATTCGTATCTTCCCACTTAAACAAATCGCACGCAATATACGGCGCCCCCTTCAACTTCTCCATGAAATCCGGAATTCCGATATTCACATAGATCGTTTCCTTTGTTTCATCGTTTAATGTCACATCGATAGCAATCCCGTTCAACCCTTTTTCATCCGTACGGACGGTCAGCTTCGCCCATTGCTTGGGCTTGATAGTTGTTGTCGCCGTATAATTGACAGTCTTTCCATAGACATTGACCAGTTCCATCGCAATTTCCAGCTTCGTGCCGGAAGCATCCGACAGAAAATACATCGGACGGGATTCGCCTTTTTCATACACCAAAGGCAATTCCATCTTGTTCGTCTTCAACGACAAGGTATAATCTTTATATGTTTGCAGAAAATCATCCGAATAGTCGATCGTCACCCGGCTGTTCGCCATTGCGGCAGTTACCTCCACCGGTGTAGTCATATCCTTGACAATCGTAAATTCCTTTTTCCCGGAAAAGTAAGGTGCATCGAAAGCGGCTGCCGTTTCTGTTCCTTTTGACACCTGAATCGTATATGCTCCGGCTCCCAACTCAAGTTCGGCTGGCATCTTGTCGAAGCGGGAATATTCGGCCACAACACCCGAATCCTGCGCGATCGTCACAGCATAGCTATTCACATCCTTAAAGTCCGCCAAGTCAGAAGCTTTTGTCGATACACCCACCAACGCCGTGTCCACATTCATCCGAAAAGCAAGAGTACCTTTATTGACTACCCCATCTTCATCGACTTGGCAAGCATAAATCCCAATAAACAAACAAAAAAAGCACAACAAGCGGCTTACTACACAAAAGCGCTTGTTATCTCCTTCCAAGAAACGTTTCTTCTCCATCCAGATTCTATTCCGTTTAACATTCCATTTTCAAGGTCGCAAAGTAACCCCGATTCTTCAAGCCTTACAAGGTCAATTTATATTATTCGCTGTCCGTTTTTTTTGATTTGCATTTAAGGCCACCTCTTTAATTTCCTATTTATGATTCACAAATGATATATCCACAAACACATAACTGTCCGATTTTTCATAATAAGCTTTACATATAAACAAGATTTCGTATCTTTGTCGTATCTTTTATTCTAATATGCATATAGATAATGACATCCCCAAAATAGACCTGCCCGAAGACTGGATAATCGGAAAGTTGACGAAAAGCGAAATCGGCTTGCTGAACCTCTATGCCAATTATCCATGCCGGCTGAAAGCCGAAATATTCGTGCTTTGCTTGCAAGGAGATCTGGAGGCATCCATCGACTTGACGCGCTACAAAGTCAGGCCAGGAAGCTTTATCACCATACAACCGGGGACAATTTTGCAAATATATCGGGTAGAAGGAGATTTGGAAATCTACTTCATGGGATTTTCCTCAAATTTTATCAGTCAATCGAACCTTAACAAAATGGCAGTAGACATGCACTACGCGGCCAAAGATACCCCAATCATAGAATTGAAAGAAAAACCTGTCGAACTGCTGGAAGATTACTTCTCGCTTCTGCTTAAAACATATAATACCTGCAAGCCTGCTTTAAACAAACATATTTTGAATCATCTATTGTCGGGTGTATTCATGGGAGTCAGTGCCATGTATAAAGATAAAGTGAAAAGCAAAACGAATCTCTCCAAAGCAGAACAAATAAGCAAAAACTTCAATCATCTGGTTATGCAGAACTATACCACGCAACGTTCCGTTGCGTGGTATGCCAAGAAACTCGGCATAACTCCGGCGCATCTCAGTACGATTGTCAAGCAGACGACCGACAAGACTTGTGTCGAGATCATCACCTCTATGGTGATCATGGATGCAAAGGCACAGTTGAAATCGACCGACCTTTCCATCCACGACATCGCCTATTCGCTGAATTTCACGAATATGTCTTTCTTCGGCAAATATTTCAAGCGGCATGTGGGGATGGGGCCGTTGGAATACCGGAACAGCTAAAAACAAAAGTTCTGGGCCGCTGGATCATTTCAGCTTCACCCACCCTGTACAACCCACCTTGCAACAAGCCCCAACAGGTGAAGGCTCCCGCCCGGATTGCCTTCACCCCCGGTATCCGGCCTTCATCCAGGTAAGTTCGAATCGACCACCAAAGGTTGCGGGATGCCCGTGTCTTCCTCTTTCGGAAGGGTATAGATGGCAAACAGACGGCTGCCTCCCTTCACCAGACGGCCGGAAGCGACCAATGCGGCCAAATCCTTGCGCGCACTGTAGTCAGACAGCCCGATAAGATAACGGTAGGAACGGACGGTGATATAAGAGTTCTCGTCCAGATAGCGGTAAAGAAGTTCCTCCCGGTCCGCCATGCCGGGTGCACAGTGACCTGAACTTTTCATACGCGTGAGCGGCATCGTCTTCAAGGCCTTCTTCAACTGCTGGCAGCATCGGAAATTGACATTCTTGAAACGGACAGATTCGCTCCTCAGTTCCGTTTTAGACATCACCGCGCGAGATTGGAGCGAGACGCTGAAGAAACCGAGACCCTCGATCTCCACGTTATCACCTTCGCGCAAGCGTTCCGTCACCAAATCGGTGATCAGCTGCAAGGCGCCGGCAATGTCGGCCTCCGAATAGGTGGAGCGGGATTTGGCATATTTCATCAACTTTTTAATGCTGACGGTCTCATAAGGGATCAATCTTGGGTGAAGAGGCATTTTATTGCCGTTCTTCCCGGAATCCGGGTTACGCTCCATTCTGTAACGTGCTGTCATATCAGTAATAGATTAAATGGTGAATAATAAGACTTTATCGCTTTCCTGCCTTCTTTGTATGTTTTTGACGAAGGTCGAAAAGGTTTTTGCCCAAGGTGGAAAAGGTATTCGACCTAAGTCGAAAGGCTTTTCGCCCTAGGTCGAATAGTCAATAACGTGGCAGTAAAGATACAAATAATAATAGGATAAACACGAATGAGGCGGTACTTTTATCCTAAATAAAAAACGCAACAACTGGGACTTGCTGGCTGATTCGACCGGTAGCCGCCGTTTCGTCTGCATCAAGATAAACGGGAACATCCGTCCAGACCGTTCTGTCGAATACGGACAGCTATACGCACAGGCGGTCGCCGCGCTCCGGGCAGGCGAAAGATATTGGTTCACACCAGAGGCATTCATTTTATTTTCTCCTAATGCTTTTTCCGATCTTCAATTTCAAAATAAATGAAACCGGCTTACGTCCCCCATGTTTCCCGGTCCAGGCTCCGGTATTGTATGGCTTCCGCCAGATGGCATGCCTCGATATTCGGAGAGGCTTCCAGGTAGGCGATCGTACGGGAGACTTTCAGGATGCGGTCGTAGGCGCGAGCGGAAAGATTGAGGCGCTGCATGGCGACCTTCAGTAAAGACAGGCCGGCAGCATCAGGCACGGCGTATTCATGAAGCAGTTTGGAGGTCATCTGGGCATTGCTGTAAATACCCTCATGCGCGGCAAAGCGTTTTTCCTGGATAGCGCGGGCTTTCATCACGCGCTCGCGTATCGCTTCGCTACATTCGGAAGAGCGTCCGTCGGATATCTTCTCGAAAGGGACCGGCACGACTTCTACCTGTATATCGATCCGGTCGAGCAAAGGGCCGGAAACACGATTCATGTATTTCTGGACAGCACCCGGAGAACAGAGACAAGGGCGATCGGGGTGATTATAATATCCGCAAGGACAAGGATTCATGGAAGCGACCAACATGAAGTTGGCCGGATAATCAACAGATAAGCGGGCACGAGAGACCGTTATCGTCCGGTCTTCCAATGGTTGGCGCATGACCTCGAGCACGCTCCGGTTGAATTCGGGCAACTCATCCAAGAACAGGATTCCGTTATGTGCCAGGCTGATCTCTCCCGGCTGCGGGAAAGCGCCTCCACCGACCATCGCCACATTCGAAATCGTGTGATGGGGCGAACGGAACGGACGTTGCGTCATCAGGGAAGTGTCCAGTCCGATCTTGCCGGCGACCGAATGTATCTTGGTGGTCTCGAGCGACTCCTGCAAGGTAAAAGGTGGCAAGATGGAAGGGAGACGTTTGGCGAGCATCGATTTGCCACTCCCCGGCGGACCGATCAGGATCAGGTTGTGGCTTCCGGCGGCGGCTACTTCCAACGCACGCTTCACATTCTCCTGTCCGCGTACATCCGAGAAATCCGCTTCAAACTGAAGTTGCCGGGCATAAAATTCCTCACGGGTATTGACAACCGTCGGCTCCAAATCCCGTCTTCCTGCAATGAACTCGATCACTTCTTTGATGGTCGAAACGCCATACACATCCAGGTCATTGACGACAGCGGCCTCACGGGCATTCTGCTTGGGAACGATAAAACCTTTGAATCCCTCTTCACGCGCCTTGATCGCAATCGGCAGAATTCCCTTTACCGGCTTCAAGCTGCCGTCCAATGAAAGCTCTCCCATCATCATGTAGTGGCCTAGCCGGGAAGCATCCAGCTCTTCGGCTGCTGCCAGGATGCCGATCGCAAGCGGCAAATCATACGACGAACCTTCCTTCCGGATATCGGCAGGCGCCATATTGATCACAATGCGGTTACGGGGAAACTTGTAGCCACTCACCTGAAGAGCAGAGATAATGCGTTCATGGCTTTCACGGACAGCCACATCGGGCAATCCTACCAAAAAGAATTGGATACCTTTCGTGCAATTTACTTCGATCGTAATGACCGTTGCCGATATGCCTTGCACGGCGGCAGCGTAAGATTTGACTAACATAGTTAAAGATTTATGATTTAAATTTATGGGTCTGGATTTATGAGGCCGGATTTATGATTTATGGATAGCAACATTGCATAAATCATAAATTCCTACTCCATCAGCTTTTCCAACGTCTGCTTTATCTCGACCCCATTGTCCGTTTTCAAGATGATCTTCCCTTCTTCATCGATCAGGAAACAGCGGGGCAAGGCGCTTACGTTATACAGATCAACCAACATGGCTGCCTGTCCGGCGGAATCGGTAACCAAGTTCCAGCCGATGCTATCCTTTGCAAGGACTTTCCGCACTTCGGCTTGATCGTCATCCAGACTGACCAGCAACATATCCACCTTTTCTTTCGGATATTTCATTGCCACTTCATCCAGATAGAGGTCTTCCGTCTGGCACATATCACACCAGGGAGCCGTAAACGCAAGCAGTAAATATTTCTTCGGAAAAGAATCCAGACTGACAGGAGTCCCGTAAATATTCTTCACATTGAAACCGGGTGCTTCGGCGCCTAAAGCAGTCCTTTTTGCCCTCGTGCTGTATTCCTGCAACTTCCGCACCAGATAAAAGTCGTTCAGTTTCGGATTCAGCACAGCCAGCAATTCGTCCATTTGCCGGGTATCGTCAGGATGGTTAAAATAATGCTGTATCAATACGACGGAAGCTTCTTCATCCGGATATTTCTTGATGGCGGCAGCAGCTTCCTCGCTCAACAGATGGTTTACATTCGCCAGGCGCGAAGCCATATCCGCTTCCTCGATCGAGCTGTTGAGGTTTTCCCTGTTCTTCTTATTCAGTTGACGAATCAAGTCGGCCTGCTCTTTCAATAAAGGAGCCATTTCTTTTCTTATCGTGGAAAGACGGTCATTGATCCGCCCTCCTTTGACACGTAACATAGCGGGATAATCAGCGTCTCCGGTGATCGTCACCTTCTCTCCCTTTTCCAGATAAGCCGTAACCCAATGCATTTTATCAGCAAAGAAAATCGTCACTTCCCGGAAATCTCCCTGTTTCTTTTCGATCAAAAATTCCCCCGGCTTCCCGCAAGTTACGGTATCTACAACCTTTATATCTTCATTTTCGAAAACGGCATATAAGGTCTGATCCTCCAGATTGGTTAGTTTTCCTTCTATCCGGTAAGCAATATCTCCGCCACACGATGACAAAGAAACGATAATCCCAACGACCAGTAATAAACGTCTAATCATGTTATACCTCACATCCCACATTAACAGATAATTTGGGGTAAAGGTAGGAATAGATTTTAAAATATCCTAACATTTATGATAAAATTAATGTATATATATAAAAAAAGCGCAGAACCGAAGTCCTGCGCTTTTATAGAGTCATTATGTATGTTATTACAATTTCGGACCAGCAGCAACCAGCTTCTTACCAGCTTCGTTGCCAGTGAACTTAGCGAAGTTCTTAATGAAACGGCCAGCCAGATCTTTTGCTTTTTCGTCCCACTGTGCAGCGTCAGCATAAGTATCGCGCGGATCCAGGATATTCGGATCAACACCCGGCAATTCTGTCGGTACAACGAAATCGAAGTACGGGATAACCTTTGTCGGAGCTTTGTCGATAGAACCGTCCAGGATAGCATCGATGATACCTCTTGTATCCTTGATAGAGATACGTTTGCCAGTACCGTTCCAACCTGTGTTGACCAAATAAGCCTTAGCACCGGTCATTTCCATTTTCTTAACCAATTCTTCGCCGTATTTTGTCGGGTGCAGTGACAAGAAAGCAGCACCGAAACAAGCAGAGAATGTCGGAGTCGGCTCAGTGATACCACGTTCTGTACCAGCCAATTTAGCTGTAAAACCAGACAGGAAGTAATACTGAGTCTGTTCCGGGTTCAGGATAGATACCGGAGGCAATACGCCGAATGCATCGGCAGACAGGAAGATAACCTGCTTTGCGTGCGGGCCTTTAGAAACCGGCTTAACGATGTTTTCGATGTGATAGATCGGGTAAGAAACACGTGTGTTTTCTGTTACGCTCTTATCAGCGAAGTCGATTGTACCGTCAGCTGCAACTGTAACGTTTTCAAGAAGAGCGTCACGTTTGATAGCGTTGTAGATATCCGGTTCGCTTTCTTTATCCAGGTTGATAACCTTAGCGTAGCAACCACCTTCATAGTTGAATACACCTTCGTTATCCCATCCGTGTTCGTCATCACCGATCAACAGACGTTTCGGGTCAGTAGACAAAGTTGTCTTACCTGTACCAGACAGACCGAAGAAGATAGCAGAGCTCTTGCCTTCTTTATCCGTATTAGCGGAGCAGTGCATAGAAGCGATACCACGCAACGGGTTCATGTAGTTCATGATAGAGAACATACCCTTCTTCATTTCACCACCGTACCAAGTGTTCAAGATCACCTGTTCTTTCGTCTTCAGGTTGAAAACTGTAGCAGTTTCAGAGTTCAAGCCTAATTCTTTGTAGTTGTCAACTTTTGCTTTAGAAGCGTTGAAACATACGAAATCAGGTTCTCCGTAGTTAGCCAGCTCTTCTGCTGTCGGGCGGATAAACATGTTAGTTACGAAGTGTGCCTGCCATGCTACTTCCATGATGAAACGAACTTTCATACGAGTTGCTTCGTTAGCACCGCAGAAAGTATCGACAACGAACAGACGTTTGCCAGACAATTCTTTTACAGCTTTAGCTTTCAGATCAGCCCAAGCTTCTTCAGAACAAGGCTTGTTATCGTTTTTATATTCTTCAGAAGTCCACCATACTGAATCTTCGCTGGCTTCGTTCTTTACGAAAAATTTATCTTTAGGAGAACGACCTGTGTAAACACCAGTCATCACGTTTACAGCACCCAGTTCAGTTACCTGACCTTTTTCAAAGCCTTCCAAACCCGGTTTTGTTTCTTCTGCGAACAGAACATCGTAAGACGGATTATGAAGAACTTCCTTCACATCTTTAATTCCGTACTTGCTTAAATCTAATGTAGCCATCTTGAAATTAATTTAATTGATTGACTTTATATAACTTTTCTCTCTACTCAATGTTAAAACACAAGGCAAATCATCTTTGTTTTTACTTGCTGTTCCCTCGCCTTGTTAATCGCGGTACAAAAGTAATACAAATTTTCATAGTACATATCGAATTAAGGAAATTTTTCAGTAATAATTATTCTTTTCCATGCCGTTAACATCAAACCCTACCATTTTGTAACATAGAATTTACAAATCAGACACTTTTATCCAAAAATAGCATCGTGTTTCCCGGCATTTAAGTCATCCTGGATGCGGTAAAGAACGACAAGCAGAGGGGATAAATTATGTTTAACGATATCGGTTATAATCTCCGGGTCAACAGACAAATATTCATGAGAAATAATATTTCGCATGGCAAAAATCTTGCGTCAGGGAATTCCCGGATAATAGACTAGCAACTTCTCCTTTGTTTCAGTATCTATTTGTTTCAATGCCTCACCGATAGTCTGTATTCTCATGCAAGTTGCATCAAATAAATCGACACCCTCCGGAGTACGAAGCAAATCATCGCAGTCTGCAACATCGGAAGTTCGTTTCAATGCCAATTCAAATCTTTGTATAACAAAAAGAAGCTTATCTGTTATTTGATCCTTAAAGATAAATTGCATCCTGTTCTATTTTACGCCGAAACAAAGCACGCATTGTTTCATGCAAGGTTATTAAATCGACTTTTTGCCTGAAAACTTGTTCTAAATCATCTTTTATATCCATCAATGTGTAATAACTTGTTTTTCTCAACTTAATAAAAACATCGATGTCACTCTTCTCATTCTGTTCACCACGAGCCACGCTACCGAAAAGGCCCAATGTTTCGATTCCGTATTTTTCGGCGGAACGGGCTTTGTAATCTCTCAGGATTTCTATGATTTCGGCTGTTGTCTTCATTGCTATACCCTTTTGTTTCACAAAGATAGAAATATAAATAAGAAAAGCTGTAAACCCTTGCATCTTTTTTCAAGGTTTACAGCTTTTCTTATCACAGATCGGCTTACCGCCTTACTTTACTTTCCAGATTTCTCCGCTCATCAGATAATCCTGCAGGTTACGGATCGGATTCTTGGCCTGGACTTCTTCGATCTGTTGGTGTACGGCTTCGTCGTAGGTCGGAGCATCCACATCGCGGATCACACCGAGAGCAACTGGCATATCCCCGCTCATCATGGCAAGCATCATGTGCAGGGTGTTATCCTTTTCATGTGCATCATGTACCAAAACATCATCCAGCGTATAACCATCCTGACCGATCGTTACGGCTTTAAGTTTCAGGCCTTCCAACACGATACCCTTTTCATTGTCTTTGCCGAACAACATCTTTTCGCCATGGCGCAAGAAAATCGTACGGTCGGCACGAAATTCCTTATCGACAATCTTTTTATGGATACCGTCGTTAAAGATCACACAGTTCACCAGCACTTCAGTCACGGAAGCACCTTTATGGCGGGCAGAAGCAGCCAACACTTCGGTCGTATTCTTCAGATCCACATCGATCACACGGGCAAAGAAATTACCACGGGCACCCAAAGCCAGTTCAGCCGGGATAAACGGATCTTCGACCGTCCCGTAAGGAGAGCTCTTGGAAACGAAACCACGGTCGGAAGTCGGAGAATACTGTCCCTTCGTCAGGCCGTATATCTTGTTGTTGAACAATACGATATTCAGGTCCACATTGCGGCGGACAGCATGGATAAAATGGTTACCACCGATGGCCAGACAGTCGCCGTCACCTGTAATCAACCAGACGCTCAAGTCCGGACGAGCCGTCTTCACGCCGGTAGCGATAGCAGCACCACGACCATGAATCGTATGGAAACCGTATGTGTTCATATAATAAGGTAAACGGGAAGAACATCCGATACCAGAGATAACAGCCATATTATGAGGAGCCACTCCTACTTCGGCCATTGCTTTGTGCAAGCAGTTCAACACGGCATGGTCTCCACAACCCGGACACCAGCGTACATACTGATCGCTCTTATAATCTTTCGGTTGAAATTTTACTTCTTCAGTTGCCATCTCTTAAGCCTCCAATATTTTCGTGAATTCCTCAACTAATCTCGCTACGACAAAAGGTTGTCCCTTTACGCGGTTGAAACGGTACGGATTGAATCCCGTCACTTTACCACGCAGATAGTTGGCAAACTGCCCGTTGTTCTGTTCGGCAACGACCACCTTCTTGTATTTGCTCAGCACTTCAGCCGTGTTCTTAGGCAGCGGACTGATGAACTTGAAGTGAGCCAGAGCAACCTTCTTTCCCTGCTCCTGCATAGTTTCCATTGCTTCGTAGAGGTGTCCGTATGTTCCGCCCCATCCGACGATCAGCAGGTCTGCATCGGGGTCTCCGATCACTTCCAGTTCGGGGATATAATCGGCAATCTTGTCGATCTTGGCCTGGCGGGTGATAACCATCTTCTGGTGGTTGACGGGGTCTGTCGAGATAGCGCTTGTTTCATAGTCTTTTTCAAGACCGCCCAGACGATGGGCAAAGCCCTCGGTTCCCGGAATAGCCCAATAGCGAACCAGGCTTTCCTTGTCGCGGCGATACGCTTTCCATACTTTTTCACTCGCATCGTAGTTGGAGACATAATTCGGTTTGATTTCCGGATATTCAGCCAAGTTCGGCAGCTTCCATGCGGAAGAACCGTTGGCGATGAAGGCATCCGTCAACAGGATGACAGGAGTCATATGTTCGAGGGCCAACTTTCCTGCCCAGTAAGCGGCATCGAAACAGTCTGTCGGAGTCGAAGCAGCAATCACGACAGCCGGACTTTCACCGTTACGTCCGTAAAGCGCCTGCATCAAGTCGGTTTGTTCGCTCTTGGTCGGCATACCCGTAGAAGGACCACCACGCTGCACATCAATAACAACCAGCGGCAGTTCGGCGATCACGGCCAAACCGATCGCTTCGCTCTTCAACGCCAGACCGGGACCGGATGTGGAAGTCGCAGCCAAGCAACCGGCAAAGCTGGCTCCGATGGAAGTACAGATACCGGCAATTTCATCTTCCGCCTGAACAGTGATGACACCAAGCTCCTTATGCTTTGACAACTCATGCAGGATATCGGTGGCCGGAGTGATCGGGTAGCTTCCGAGGAACAACCGTAAGCCGGCCTTCTCCGCAGCAGCGATCAACCCGTAGGATGTGGCCTTATTACCGTTCACGTCAGTATAAAAACCTGGTGCAGCCTTCTTACTTTCGATGCGGTAAGTGGAGACTGAAGCATGGATATTGTGTCCGTAGTTGTAGCCGTCTGTCAGCGCCTTGATATTGGCCTGTGCGATAGCTGGCTTTTTGGCGAACTTGTTCTGCAACATATGCATCGCTTCATCCAGCGGACGTTCGAACAGCCAACAAACCAACCCCAGTGCGAACATATTCTTACAACGGAGCGCAGACTTGTTATCCAGGCCGAATTCAGCCAGGCTGTCTTTCACCATTGTCGAGATAGGAGCCGCCACGACCTGCACTCCGCCAAGCCCGAGTTCCCGGAACGGATCGTCTGTCGTGAATTGCGCCTTGTCCAAGTCACTCTTCTGGAACGAATCCGTATCGATCAAAATGATCGCATTGGGTTTCAGGTTTTTCACATTCACTTTCAGCGCAGCGGGGTTCATTGCGACCAGCACGTCCGCCTTATCGCCGGGAGTAAAAATTTTACGGGATCCCAGATGAACCTGGAAACCTGATACACCACTAAGTGTTCCTTGAGGAGCACGCACTTCTGCCGGATAATCAGGGAATGTAGAGATTTCATTCCCAAAAATAGCCGACAGATTGGAAAAGATTGTTCCAGTCAGCTGCATACCGTCACCGGAATCGCCCGAAAAACGGATGACAACCTTTTCCAGAGTTGTTACTTTTGTCTGTTCTGCCATAATATACTTAATATTAGCTTAATCGCTTGTTGATATTTAAGATCATCGCAAAGTAAAGAATAAACTTTGCGAGTTCAAAACTTTTATGGGTTAAAACGCAGAGAGGTATAGATCGATATTATTCGATGATAAACCGAATCGATTGGAAACGTAGCTGTTAACAGGCTTACCGCAATACATGTAGACTCCGTTCTTGAATCCCGGGTCGCTCTTGATCATCCCCTGCACGGCACCGGCATCGCCCAGCAGGAAAAGCATCGGGACGAAGATATTGCTCAGTGCCATCGAAGTGGTACGCGCCACACGGTTACTGATGTTCTGCCGGCAATAGTGCAGTACGCCGTACTGTTCGAAAACAGCCGGATCGGAAGGACAGAGGCAACAGGTCGTCTCAAAACAACCTCCCTGATTGATCCTGAGGTCAATAACTAATGCACCGCGTTTCATGATACGGATCATATCTTCGGCGATGATATACCGGTGACGCGTATTGATGTAACGCATCGCCCCGATCACCACGTCGGCACTACGGAAAGCGTTTTGCAGCACATTCGGATGGAAGGTGGAAGTGAACAAGCCTTGCCCCAATACCTGCTGGATAGTCCGAAGCTTGTTTATATCGTCGTCGAACACCTTCACGGAAGCACCCAGTGCCATAGCGGCACGGGTGGCGACAGTCCCGGCATTACCGGCTCCAATAATCACGACCTCGGTCGGTGAAACGCCCGGTATGCCTCCTAACAAGATCCCTTTTCCGCCCTGCGTATTGCTCAACAACTCGGAAGCGATCGTGATAGAGGCTGTTCCTTCTATCTCAGAGATCACATTCAGGACCGGACAGCGCTGTTTGTCATCAGCCAACAGTTCATAGGCGACAGCTGTAATCCGTTTAGCCATCATCAGTTCGAAGGCTTCATGCGAAAAGGTATTGAACTGGACGGTTGAAAACAGCGTAGTACGCGGCTTCATCATCATCACCTCGGCAGTCAGCGGCGGCAAGATTTTCAGGATGATGTCCGCCTGATACACCTCGGCCGGAGTCGCCACAATCTCGGCTCCCGCTTCCGAATAATGGTTATCGGAGTAATTGATCCCCAGGCCCGCCCCGGCTTCCACCAGAACGCGATGCCCACGGTCGGTCAGCATGTCGACCGCTTCGGGAGTCAGAGCCAGACGGCACTCTCCTTCTACCCGTTCACAGGGTATACCTATCAGTAAGCGATTACTCGCCTTACTGAGTTCTTTTAATAGCTCCTGCGGGATATAAGCCCCCTGCCCTTGTCTATCCATAATTTAATAGTTGAGAGTTGAGAGTTGAAAGTTAAGGTTGTGCCAGTTTTCACTTTCAACTCTCAACTCTATAATCGTGTTGCCAGTTCTTGTGATATCTTATATACATCCTGATCGGTCATCATCTCTTCCGCATCGAACACAATCGACGCTTTCGAATAGAAAGGTTCCCTTTTCTCCAGACTTTCGGCAATAAAGGCTCTCAATTCGTCACCCGAACGACCCTCCAGTATCGGGCGGGTCGATTTGCAGAGCTCCAAACGCTTCGCCAGTTCCTCTACCGAGACTTTCAGGTAAACGGTCTGTCCGGCCCCATTCATAAACTCCATATTATCGAAAAAACAAGGAGCACCGCCTCCGGTCGATACCAGGACATCTTCAAAAGCGGCGACTTCGCGGAGCATCCTTCGCTCGATATCCCGGAACGCATCTTCCCCTTTCTCGGCAAAAAGCTGCCCGACGGTCTTATGGTAGCGACCTTCTATATAGTGGTCCAGATCGATAAACGAGAGTTCCAACTGCCGGGACAGCACTTTTCCCACAGTGGTTTTTCCGGCTCCCATATATCCAATCAGAAATATACGCTTCATATCTATATGATTGTTTCCTGCAAATGTAAACTTTTTCCGTTAAGAAGTTCTGTTTTGTGCCGGATAAATTTTTATCTTTGACCGCATACTTCTTCGATTCCATGCCCAACGATTTGCCTGTCGGTAATTGTCGACAGGTTTGCTGATAATTGTCGGTAAGCGATTAGATGCCGAAAAAACAAACTTATCCGGCAAGCCGAAGGCATTTTCCCAAAGGATAGAATCGATTTCCTACCGGAAGAAGGAGAAGTCGGACAAGGACTTATTAAACAGAGAACAATGGCAAAAAACAAATATTATGTAGTATGGAAAGGTATCACTCCGGGCGTATATGACAACTGGGGCGAATGCAAAGCGCAGGTGGACGGACAGGACGGAGCAAAATATAAATCGTTCGAAACCAAAGAGGAGGCAACGAAAGCCTTTGAAAAAGGATACGAGCATTATCTGAAAACAGCGTCTTCCTCCAAAGCGGCTGCAGGCCTGACTCCAAAAACTCCGG
Organism: Parabacteroides sp. MSK.9.14; assembly: GCF_019041495.1. Lineage (NCBI taxonomy): Bacteria > Pseudomonadati > Bacteroidota > Bacteroidia > Bacteroidales > Tannerellaceae > Parabacteroides > Parabacteroides sp. MSK.9.14. The sequence continues at coordinate 299,337 of NZ_JAHPXO010000001.1, read as the reverse complement.
TCGGGAAACCGATCTGGGAAAGCCTTTGTGTGGATGCTGCTTGTAGCGGGAATCCGGGAAACATGGAATACCGAGGCGTCTATCCGCCGACCATGCAAGAGATCTTCCGGATCGGGCCGTTAAAAAAAGGGACGAACAACATCGGTGAATTCTTGGCTTTGGTACACGGACTTGCCCTACTGAAACAGAAAGGAAGCAGCCTTCCGATCTATTCGGACAGTCGGAACGCCATCGGTTGGGTAAAAAAGAAGAAATGCAAGACACTCTTAGAGCGCGTACCAGAGAACGAACCGATCTTCGATATGATCGAACGAGCTGAAAAGTGGCTCAAAACCAATACCTATACCACTCCTATCCTAAAATGGGAAACTTCGGAATGGGGAGAGATCCCGGCAGACTTCGGACGGAAATAACTCACAGACGATCATCTACCCAAGCCGGATTCAGACAGCCTTTCACATCATATACCACGCTGTGCTCCTTTACCAGCTCCGGAATGTCCAGTGACAGGAAATCGGTATGTGCGACCGCCAAGATGACAACGTCGAACTTCTTGTCCGGCAAAGTGGACAGGACATTCAAGCCATACTCGCGCCGGACGTCATCCGGACGTGCCCAAGGATCACAGATCGTCACGTTGATACCGTAGTCACCGAGATAACGAACGACATCACCGACTTTGGAGTTACGCACATCGGGACAGTTTTCCTTGAAGGTAAAGCCTAAAACCAGTGCTTCCGCATTCCGCACCGGAACATCTTTTTTGATCATGCACTTCACGACGCGACCGGCAATATATTCGCCCATCGTATCGTTGATACGACGTCCGTACAGGATCAGTCCCGGATGGAAACCGTAATCCTCAGCTTTACGGATCAAGTAGTAAGGATCAACCCCTATGCAATGCCCTCCGACCAGACCGGGCTTGAAAGGCAGGAAGTTCCATTTCGTCCCAGCTGCCGCCAGCACTTCGTTCGTATCGATACCGATCAGATGGAAAATCTTCGACAGTTCGTTCATAAAAGCGATATTGATATCACGCTGGGAGTTTTCGATCACTTTGGCTGCCTCCGCCACTTTGATACTGGATACCGGAAAGGTTCCAGCCTGGATAACCGATCGGTATAGGGCATCGACCTTCTCTGCGGCTTCGGGAGTGGAACCGGATGTCACTTTCATAATCTTCTCCACCGTATGTTCCTTGTCTCCCGGATTAATACGCTCCGGCGAATATCCGGCAAAGAAATCGCGGTTAAAAACCAATCCGGACGTTCTCTCCAGAATGGGAACACATTCGTCTTCCGTTATACCAGGACAGACTGTCGATTCATAGATCACGATATCGCCTCTGCCCAAGACCTTCCCTACCGTTTCACTGGCCGAATAAAGAGGTGTCAGGTCAGGGCTATGATGCAAGTCGACCGGCGTAGGGACCGCCACAATGTAATAATTACATCCGTGGAGCTGTTCCGCATCGGACGTACAAAACAATCCCGCCTCACCTTCCTCCGGCAACCGGGGCAGTAGCACGGACCTCAACAATTCATCCGATACTTCCTGCGTCGCGTCCCGCCCTTCCATCAAGGCTGCTACCCGCTCCCGCTTCACATCATACCCGACCACAGGATAACGCGTCGCAAACAACCGTGCCAACGGCAAACCGACATATCCGAGGCCGATAACGGCAAGTTTTATATTTTCCATTAATTATTCAATCTTCTATACTTATCGTTTAAATAACGCAAAACGAATCACGAGGTACGCATGTTTCAGAAAACGTTCCACTTTTCTGCCAAAACGATGTTTCCGCCAGCTCCCATACACTTGATGACAAGCAAAAGCCTCGGGATACTGAATTTTCTTACAGGGAGAAACATAACATCCTGGATAAATAACGACATCTTCTCCTAAATGTTGTTCAATATCTTCCCTTTTATATCCTCTTTTTTCAGCAACCATCACCATTATTTTGGGAGAGATCAACATGTCGAAAGAACCATCGGGCAATAAAAAATGACGCTGCTTATAATAACTAAAGACTTCTTCGCAAAAAGAATTACCCTGCTCACCTATCAAAAAAGCAGCTTGTAAAAGGACTGTTCCCCAACATTCGTTGAAAGTTGCAAAACCATGCTCCGGGATAAATTCATCAAAACGTTTTTTAAGAAGCATATCACTGTCCATGTAAATTCCGCCTTCTTTATAGATTGCATAAAAACGGATAACATCTGCTGCAAAAGCCCATTTTTTAACAGACAGAGCCTCCGAGACATAATCACAACCTATTGCCAATGCATCTGCATATGTCCATAACCTTATCGTATAATCCGGCAATATACGTTTCCAACTTGCCAAACAAATTTTTATTTCAACAGGAAAAGATTCTTCACTGAACCAACATAAATGAATAATCTTTGGAATCATAAACTCTTTTTCAAAAATAATCAATACAAAATCATCAACACATCGTACATAAAGAATCCAAATCATCCATAAGAAACTATACATCAATGCATTGAATGTATATTACAAAATTACAATATTTTTCACGACTATCATATAGCAGATATATAATAAATTATAATAAAAACATTTCCCCCATTCAATTTTGTAAATTATTCATATCTTTGTGTATATACTATATATATATATTAAACATAAACAAAAAGGCTCATATGAATCTAGTGAAAGTTGTTATACCTATTTACCAAGCCTCTCTGTCCCAACAAGAAAGAAAATCTTTATCACAAGCATACAAAATATTACGAATGTATCCATTAGTCGTAATCAAACCCAACCATTTAGACTTGTCAGAACTAGTGACCGAATTTCCTAAGTTGTCATTTATTTCATTCGCAGATTCTTATTTCAAAGGGATCAGTGGTTATAACCGGCTCATGCTGGCTAAAGAATTTTATGAAAGTTTTTTAGATTGTACCTATATTTTGATCTATCAGTTGGACGCTTATGTTTTTCGCGACGAATTGAGAGAATGGTGTAATAAGGGATACGACTATATTGGCGCACCTTGGTTGCAACGTCCAGTCTATAAACTACCCGTCATTTCCGGAATCATGCATTTGATACATTCTTACCATAAATTCAGAGGGAAACCCTCCAAGCAAGATCTATATGGCAAAATCGGCAACGGTGGCCTATCTCTGAGAAAAGTAGCCAGTCATTATCGGATAACTTGCGAACAAAACGAACGAATCGATCACTATCTGGCGCAAAAGCGATATCATCTTTACAATGAAGATGTTTTTTGGGCAACGGAAGCAAACGGATTCACATATCCCAAAGTAAAAGAAGCGATTCGCTTTTCATTTGACAAATATCCAGGTTATTGCTACAAATTAAACAACCGGCAATTACCTTTCGGTTGCCATTCTTGGTATAAACGTAAGATGAAAAAATTCTGGATGGATTTTATTCCTTTACAATAATATTAACAACCTGTTCATCAAAATTATATGAGTATATTCAAAACATTAACATGCAATATCGGCTCTTACTATTATTTCCTTCGAGAAATAATAAGTCCATCTCTAATTAGAGATGCCAAAGAGATTCCTATTATCATCAATAATTTTAATCGTCTCACAACCTTACGGCTGTTAACAGAAACATTGACTGCCTGTGGATATACCAATATTTACATTCTGGATAATGCATCGACTTATCCACCTTTGCTGGAATATTACAAAACCTGCCCATTTACAGTATTCCATCTCAATCAAAACTTAGGCTTTAAAGCACTTTGGAAATCGCCTTTAAAAAAAAGATTCTGCAATGACTATTATATCTATACAGATTCGGATGTAATCCCTTCCGATTATTGCCCTAAAGACTTCATCGACTATTTTTTTAAAGAATTAAAAAAACATCCATTCGCCCGCAAGATCGGTTTTTCCCTACGAATAGATAATATCCCCGATTCCTATATACACAAAGAAGAAGTTATCAATTTAGAAAAACAATATTATCTCAAACCTGCCGAAGGAGGTCTGTACAGAGCACCAATAGATACAACCTTCGCCCTTTATCGCCCTCGTGTCGGATTGAGCAGAAGCCGTTCAGTCGAAGCTTACCGAACAGCATATCCCTACCAAGCAGAACATTTGCCTTGGTATAACGACTCTTCGAATCTGTCCGAAGAAGAACAATACTACATTAGCCATTGTACACATATCACGGAATGGAGTTCCAAATCAAAATTATATACTAAAACTCAGTCTTGAAGACTTTCAGGAAACACTTTCCGAAAATCAAACGGACGCAAATAATCATCATAAACCCAAATCCGTTTATGATGGTAAACATTGCGTGTCGTTTCTGGAAGTAACTTACAACAACTTAACAGATCATATGCTTTATAGAAAAAAGAAGGAAGGGCAAAACAACTTCCCCCATTTCTTCGCCACGCTTTATTGCCAAGACGAAATGCGTAATTCTTGAAAAAACGATCACTATATTCTCCCATCAAGCGCATTATTTCCAAACTATCCCATCCCCGCTGAGAGGCATATTCACACGCCACTTCATCCAAAACTTTACGGGATGTTGCCAAACGAGCTAAATTCTTACAAGCATCAACAACTGAAATACTTTTAAATTTCATCCGATTGACATCCACTAACGCAAACACATACGAACCAGCCTGTTTCTTTACCAGGATATTGCCAGGGGAATAATCGACATGCAATATTTCCGCCTTATGCAATTGTGCCGTAAAACGTGCAAAAGCCAGTCTGAGCTCTCGATCTTCTGCTCTATACACAGCCATATACTCGCGAAGTTCTTCCATCCTTTCCATATATAAGGATATATAATAACTATCGGTAAGTAAACCTCCGTGCTTTATCTCAATATATGCAATAGGATCTGCAACTCCAAATCCACGCTTCTGAACTTCAAGCGAATAGTCAAAAGAGCGTCGTGCTTTCGATCTACGAAAAAAAGAATATACAATCTGGTTTATTATATTAGGACGTTTAAACCTCTTGACTATCAAACGATATCCTTGTATATCGTACTTTTTAAGGATATTACGTCCTTGGTATATAGTCTCACCGTCCTTGAAAAAACATCCAGGAAGATGATAAATAAAATCAGTGAGAAAATTGTATTTAGGATTAATTACGACCTTCATCTGCCACATCCGATTTTGTCAGAAACTTAACAGCCTCATCCAAGGCTTTAGTAAAAAAATATCCTACAGACAACAAGTTACTTATCTCAATCACCCGAGATTTCATCTTAAAATAATCATCCACCGTCAATTTCTCCAATTTACCATCCAGTTCTTCCAAAGAATTTATGCAAATACCTATTTCCTTCTCTTTTATGAAAGGAGCCAATGCAGCCTTCTCCCAAATGATAAGCGGAAGATGACAACGGACATACAAAGAGACTTTATGAGGATTATTATATCGTAAATATTCACCATAGTTGCCAGTACATGCTTCATAAGAATCTCCATCCCAAACCAGGCCAAAATCACCCTGTACCGAAGATATCAATTGATCTGCCGGCAAAAAGCCGTTATATGAGAAATATTCTTTATTGAGAATCTTATCAGCTTCTAATCCTTTACCATACACACTCAGATGCCATTGACGAGGTAAACGATCCAACTCATATAAAAAACGATTTTTATTATATCCCAACGCGCCTGCATAAACAACCGTATAGTCAGTAGCTGGTTCTATTTTGTTTAAGACAATGGCTGGAGATAAATAATCCCAAATCTTCAGTTCTCCTTTCGGGACTTCACACCCCTTAGTTTGTAACCAAGCAGACATCGAATCATTCAATGTTATTAAATAATCAGAATTCTGCAGACGATCAATTTCTTGAAGGACTGTCAATCTTTTCCGTCGGAAAGAGCCTAAATCGTGAATCAAGGTTATAACTTTAGCTCCTCGATAATGCACTATATTACATAATAACGTATAATATTTTTTCAAAGGATATTGTATAATCAAAATATCACCTGACCTTAACTTAAAACAAACTTTAATCATACTGAGCAAAGTTATGACAAAGCCAAGTATCTTATTCGAACAAACGAGACAAGGAAACCCGATATTCCGATATCCTAAATCGCACATAATCTGTTCCATATCGGTCTTTGCTTTACTTCCCGCACTATATAGTTCTTTATAACATTTTGAAAAATAACAGACCCTCATGATATCGTAGTTTTCTCTTTACTATTTTATTGATGCCTTTACCTTTTCAACAATCCTCTCCGGTGTTATCAGTGTCATACACGCCCAATCACCGCGCAAACATGGTTTCTGCCCAAATACAGAACAAGGCCGACAAGGTAAATTTTCCTGAATAACATCACCGGAATCTTGATGATAACCATAAAAACCGGCATAAGGATGCGTCGCTCCCCAAATCGAAATCACTCGTGTACCTACCAAAGAGGCAAAATGCATATTTGCAGAATCCATACACAATAGCACATCCAATTGGCTGATTAACGCCAACTCATTATCCAAGGCATATTTACCTACAACACTTTTAACACGTGGATATTGAAACTCCCATTGTTCAAGGATTGCCTCCTCATATCCTCGCCCTCCGAACAAAAAAACAGTATAATCTTCACATTTCGACAAACAGGCAACGACTTGTTCCATTTCGTCCACTGGATAAATTTTACCTCGGTGTTTGGCAAATGGAGCAACACCGATCCATTTGCCTTTTTTAATTCCAGCAACGGAGGCCATTCCAGACAATTCGGCAGGAAATTCTTCATAAAGAGATGTAAACGTTTCTGTATAGTTCAACCCAGCAGCCCGAAACACATCGGCATAACGGACTATAACCGGACGAAGAGGATAAAGTCGTTTGCCTTTAATTGCAGTCAATCTTTTACGTTCTTTCCGCGCTTTATCCAACACAAACACACGCTTACCATTCAATCTGAAAAAAGTACAGATTATTATCGTACGGATCACATTATGCAAATCCAAGATAACATCAAAATCGAATTTCAACAATGCCGAGATAAATTTCAACAACCCGATAAGCCCTTTTTCAGCCCCCTTTGTATTAATACCGATAACCTCCACATTAGGTGGACGATTCATAAACAGGGGCATCAAAAAAGCTTGAGTCAAAACAGTAAAGGAATCTTCCGGATTAGCTTTGGCGGCAGAATAAATGACAGGCACTGTCATAGCGACATCGCCTATAGCCGAGAGTCGTATTACTAATACCTTTGCCATTATTTTTTACCGTACAATACTGGGTTCAAGGCCGGATCATTATACATCTTCATTTGTTTATAGACTTTCATATATTTACGTCCAGCACCGATATCTGCCAATAACTGATCCAATGCCACGCATAAATCCTTTTTTTGTTCCAAAAGTATGCGCAATTTTTCTTCACATTTTCCCTTATGCTCAGGAGTCGCATCCGAACGATCTACCTCCTGTTGCATATGATAAATCTTCAGGATCAAGATGGACAATCGATCAATCGCCCATGCTGGGCTCTCTGTATTGATCGTTGCATTCGGTAAGACTTTCACATTTTTATACTGATCCAAAAAGAAACTGTCAATTAACTCAACCAGATCCGTACGATCTTGATTGGATTTGTCAATCCGTCGTTTGATCACCAATCCTTCAGTCGGCTCAATAGCCGGATTGCGGATAATATCTTCCATATGCCATTGCACAGCATCAATCCAATTCTTCAAATACAGATAGAACTCTATACTCTTCACCTCATAAGGATTATGTACCGTGGCATCTATATGATCGGTGATATGATATGCCTTCGTAGCCTGTTCAAATACCAGGCAAGACTTTTCGCTGAAACTCATACGCTTTTTTATTTGTCTATACTTCTCAATTGCGCAAAGATAGCAAGTTTTTTTATCCTTTCAGCATATAGCCTTTTTTTGTAAGGGAAACGATACTGGTCAAAGGGTCGTTACGCAAGGCTTTGCGAAGATAAGTGACCTGCACATTCAAAGCCAGGGAGTTGGCATAAGAGACATTTCCCCATACAGCAGATAGGATGATTTCACGGTCGATCGCAACATTTGGATTACGGGCGAGGATACGAAGAATTTCTGCCTGACGGGAAGTGACCAACGTCTTGCTGTTGCCTGTACGGATTTCATTTGTGGAATAGTCAAACACGGTATTAGCGAAATGATAGATTTCTTCTTCGACTTTCACATCGGGATTCACTTCAAACCGCTCTTTGATCCGCGCCAGCAGCTCTTCCGGATAGAAAGGCTTGGCAAGATAGTCATTTCCTTTGAGGCTGAAGCCTTTCAGGCGGTCGTTTTTGTCCGAACGGTCGGAAAGGAAAAAGATCAGGACATGGCGATCGTTTTCCCGTATCTTTTCTGCGACCTCAAAACCATTCAAATCCGGCATATTGATATCCAAAAGGACAAGATCAGGCTTAACAACCGGAAATTGTTCGAGAACCATCATCCCGTTTCCGGTATAAGCCACATCATACCCTTCTTTTTCAAGAAAACGTTTGAGAAGAAGTGAATATTTCAGATCATCATCTGCAAAAAGTATTTTTAATGGTGTCGCCATATCGTTTTATATCGGTAATCCTACTGTTACTTCCGTGCCCTTTCCCACTTCACTACGAAGCGAGACCTGCCCATGATGGGCTTCGGCTATCTGACGTACATAACTCAATCCCAGTCCCAATCCAGGAATTTGCTTATCCGGTAAATGGACGGAGCGATAGAATTTCTCGAAGACTTTCGTCTGTTCGTCGGCAGAAATACCAACGCCATCATCAGTTACGGTCAGTTCTATCAGCTTGTCATTCCGGATAACGACTACGCGGATATTGACTCCAGAGCCGGAATATTTAATCGCATTCTCTATCAGGTTACTCAGAATATTGGCAATATGCACAGGATCAGCTGTAACCAATGGGAGATCAGGTGGAAAAGCAGTAGAAAAAGCAACCTGTTTTCCAGATGGAATATGAACTAAACGGATCACCTTTTCAACCAACTCTTGCAAATTGAACAGAATGGGATGCAGCAGTGTCGCACTACCGTCGGCACTCACCATATTTTTCAGTTTCTCCAGATAAGCGGAAAGATTGTCCAGCTCAAACAAGGCGTCCTGGACAATACCGTCGCAGGCAGCCTCATCCGTGCGCATCTCTTTATCATTCAAGAAAGAGACACACATTTTCAAAGTCTGTACCGGACGTCTCAATTCATGAATCATCGTATGAACAAAACTTTCACGCATTTCGCCAAGCTTATACTGTTTAAGTATCGTATTAATTTGCAAACCCAAGCAGGAAAGCAGCAACAGGATCAGAAACAGACTCAAAATCAGTTGTCCCACCATCCGCTTCAGAAGAGGGTTTATCGGGAAACCGACTTCTATCATCACCCCTTTCCGCTCCAACGGAGCATACCGGTATTTAACTCCCAAGCAAGGCGGGAACAGATGTTCCGGTAAAATTTTCCAAGAATTGAAACGGCTCAATGTATCTCCTTCCGGCAAAAAAGCGATCTGGAAATCGTATTGCGACAAGCGCGCCCGAAGCAGACTATCTAAACGTTCAACCTGGAAAGGAATATAGTAATTAACGACATTTCGTTCCACACCATGAATAATGCTGTCTTCCGGTAAGGTCGCATCAAACGAGAGGTTTAGTTTTGTCATATTCAGTTGACCGCCAATTATCGAATCGACCAAGACATCCGTTTTAAAATCAAAACAAAGTTGTGTCTGCACATTCCTGATAGTGGAAGTTCCGGATTGAGTACGCGAACTACGATCTATTATATAAGAAGTATCATCACCTATCGCCATTTTCCGGCGCTCGGCAAACTCTTCATCTCCGACACGCAATACATCGGCGGCAATTTCATCAGCATATCGCTCCACTTCATAACGATACTGATTATAGAGCCAATAGGCCTGCACGCTTATCGCCATTAAAGCTGAGAATAACGATAATATATAAATCAGTTTGATCCGCTTTCCCATCTACTTCCGATACTCTTTCCGGCAAAGGTAAAGAGCTTCCCGATAAGTCCTATACAAAAATAGATCTTTTTCAGGCTGCGTAATATTTTAGTAATAATCAAGAAAAAAATATGACAGGAGGTGTGTCGAAACAAAATTCTGCTTACTAATAGGCATAATTTAGGCACAGATACACGGAAAGAAAATAAATTTATCCGTGTAAATCTGTGCCTAAAGGATCGTAATAAAGGTACTTTGCACGCCTTCCGTCGCCGACCTATAATATTATTCCACGTTATATCCGGTAATTAAGACCTTGCCTTCATTACCTCTGGTATCTTCATCTCTCCAGCTCATACGTACTTCCTTCTTTTCACCCGGAAGCAAAGAGAAATAGTTGTCGGAATAAAATACCGGTAGAATCTGCTGGTCGTCTTTACCACCTACAACATTGAGGCGGATCATCAAAGCCGGTGTAGACGTCTTGTTCTCGATAACAGACACGGCACTCCAGGTTCCGTCTGCATTTTTATCCACGGTTGTTGCGGACTGCAAAGCAACCTTTGCCAACTGGCACAAATCCTGGTAGTTGTTTTCTTCCAAACTTCTGTGATAGAAGTTGTCGGAAACGACTTTGCCATCTTCGGTCAGCGTCATCTTGATGAAATGGACCTTCGACAAGTTCTCCGGGAATTCCAACTTGATGCACTTATCGGTCGTATCTTCATTGCTATCGACAGTCGCTTCTTTTTCCCAGGCTACGGATGCATCCATATTCAGAACCTGTACTTTTGCCGTCAGACCTTTATGCGTGCCAGCGCTGTAGTTGACCACTTCTACCTCGTCCGTTGCCGGATTCCACTGGATATGCAGCGGCTCGGAAGCCTTCTTGATAGCAAAATAGGCGGCAGTCGGCTCGAAATAATAATCATACGTCTGCCATACCATTGAAGGCCAACAGGAATGGCTCATCCACATCAGCAGACCTTTGCGGTTCTGGCTTCTGGACTCGAACAGGCTGCGGTGGCCGTCGTAGTTCACCCACTGGGCCAGTTCGGCAAACTCTTTCGCACTCTGCGGTTCGCCATATCCTTTCGCGATGATCTCGTTGAAAGAGGTGCAGCCCTGTGCCCCTTCGCGGGTATAGTCATGCATCCCCCATTCGTTATCCTGCGGCCAGATTCCTTCCGGCGAGAAGGTGCGGAGCATGCTTTCGTAGGTCATGACGTTCGGCATGCCTCGTTCGCTATGGAACTTATCGTTGCCGGTCTTCAGCGTGAAATATTCTTTTGCCGGAAGCATACGGTACGGGCCGTGGCCGCTCACCACATCATCGGCCGAGCTGGAAATATAATGGATATCCGGATGGTCTTCCTTGATGATACGGCGCAACGCCTTGTCGATCTGTTCGGGCGGAAAACCTTCGTTACGTCCGCAGTAGAGGCCGATAGACGCATGGCTGCGAATCCGTTTCACATAATCTTCCGCATTGGCGATAAACATTTCCGGATAATACGGATCGGGTCCGTCGGCCGGGTTAGCCAGCCAGAAGTCCTGCCAGATCATGATACCGTGGCGGTCGCAAGCCTCATAAAGCTCCTCGTCGCCGATCATGCCGACCCAGTTACGCATCATCGTAAAGTTCATATCGGCATGGTAAGCCACAGCAATATCATATTCGCGACCGCGATAGTTCAAATTCGATTCACCGAAGCCCCAGTTACCGCCCCGGCCGATAAAGCGACGGCCATTGATAAAGAGGCTCAGAATATGATTGTCCTCATTGAATGTCATCTGGCGGATACCGACTTTGAAGTCTTTCGCATCCGAAACCTTATCATCCACTTTGAAGGTGAAGTTGGCATCGTAGAGGTTCGGCGCGCCGTAACCTTTAGGCCACCACAAGTGCGGGTTTTCCATCTTCAGTTGCGGGAAGTCCTTGACATCGAAAACGACTGTCTTCTCTTCTCCCGCCGCCAGGGAAACAAGTTGCTGGAATGTGATATCTCCTACCTTGCCTTCCAACGTACCGTTTACCGTATTGGCATCGTGGTTCTTCACGATCACCTCGGCTGTCAACGTAGCGGAAGTCGTATCGGGCAACGGCAGGACAGACGTAACAAGCGGATCGGCAACCGTCACCTTTCCGGTTGAGGTCAGGAAGACATCGTTCCAGATACCGATATTGCGGCCGCGAACCGTCGGAATCCAGTCCCAACCGATCGTCGCGTGGAAGGTCGGGTTATCAGCCCCTAAGATTCCGCCGTTGAAGTCCGTGCTCTGCTTGTTCTTTTCCTTGATCGCCCCGATATGGTTATTCCGGATGATCTCTACAGCCACCACGTTCTTACCCGGAACAACCAGATCCGTCACATCGAACTTGCCTCGCATAAAGGCGCCGTCGATACGGCCTAATTTCTTTCCGTTCAGATAGACATCCGCTTTCCAGTTGATCCCGTCGAAGTTCAGGAACAGGCGGTCCTGCTTGAATCCTTCCGGCACTTCGAACTCGTCACGATACCAGAAGTTGGACCAGAAGAACGATTCGGACACCTGCAACTGGTTGTCCGCATAGTTCGGATCGGCGATTGCCCCGATATTCTTGTAACTGCTCAATACCGTTCCCGGCACTGTCGCCACGATCCAGTTCTCCGGCTTGTAGCCCAGAGTAGATATTTCTTCACCCGAAGCCGTCACTTCAGAAGCACGTTGCAGCTCCCAGTTGCCGCCGGACAAGATGATCTTTCCCTTCGAAGCGGCAGGAGAAGCCACAGGCTGAGCCACTAATCCGCCTTTACCCATTACTTCCACTTCGCTCAGGATATAACGGCTACCGTTCGCCGGCTCTTGCATCAGGACACGCACATAGCGGGCATTCTGCTTGCCGTTCAATGCGATTTCATCTATCAGGCCGTCACCGCCCGGCAGTTCGGCCGCATCTTTCCACTGCACGGCATCATCCGACACCTGCACTTTTCCTTTGACGGCTTTGTTGATCCAGTGCAACACGACCTTATCGAACTCCGACATGCTGCCGAGATCCACATACAACCATTCTTCACCCCCAGTAGCACTCATCCAGACACTGTTGAAGAACTGGGACGGTTTCATTTCCACTAAACCACCGTCCTTATCCATGAAATTAGCTTCCGTAAACACCCAATCGTGTGCGCCTGCCATCTTCAGCAGCACGCGGTAATCGGAGTAAGCGTTTTCGGAATTGAAAGTAATCGTTTCATTCAGTTTGCGGACCGGCATGGTTGTTTCACCGGTCTGTTTGTTCGGGTCGGTCACCACCACCCGTCCGGAGACTGCCTGACCGGGCAGACCGCTACCGCTCAGTTTGCCGATTTCCGTCCAGTTCTTTCCGTCATTGGAACCCTGGCAGATGATCTCGTAGCCGCCTTTCGACACTTTATCGTCATACACGACCGTTCCTACCAGCGACAGTTTGCCGGCCGCTTTGCTATAGTTTGCCAGCGTAAACCGGAAATAGGTATCTCCGCCGGGAAAAGTATTCCGTGAATACGGCCCTTCGTCGATCATCCATTCGCGTTCGCGTCTCGGAACGTCTCCATCGGGCGTAGACAAGTTCAGATACTGCGGTTGCTCGTCCGTCACGATGCCGTCTGTCGCCAACTGCGCCACCAGGTTATAGTCATGACTGGAAGAGGCAAAAGCCGATCGCAACCGGGCAATGTTACGGTAAGTGGAAGGATCCGGAGCCAGAGAAGGCGAGAAATCCTCCTTCGGGTCGCCCGGATACTGTCCGATACCACGCGTATAATAATCAGACCGTTCGAAAGATTCGGCCGTAGGGTTTGTTCCGCCGCATCCCCAAAGAAGCAACGATGCCATCGCCGCCCCGCAAAGGGTAAGGACGTTCTTTTTCTGTTTATCCAAAGTCTTCATTTATGAAAGTTTGCTTTATTATTTTGTGCTTTTTGACTACTTAACCCCTTACTTGAAAGAAGTTTGCACAAACTTACGGAAAAAACTACTATTTACATAGGAATCACCGTTTTTTATGTATCTTTGATCCCATATACAGGATTCTTCATGAAAGATATACAGATATTATATTACTTTGCTAAAACAATTCAAATCCAAATTTGCCGATAAATACGGTATTCCCAAAATCGGCATCTTCGGATCAGTTGCTCGTGGAGAACAAACAGAGAAAAGTGATTTGGAAAAACGGTGTGGCTGCTCGATCGACCTGATTCGCTTGCATAAAAGTTTAAGGCCTCTGTTACTGGATAAGATACTAAAGGAGGGTATTTATGCATAAAGATGAAATTACAGACAGATTGTATCTTATAGCCGAGGCTATTGATGTAATTATCGACCGATGTATAAAATACAAACACCGGACGACTTCCTTTCCACACCTTGGAGAATGACCATATTTGATTCCTGTGTCATGCGCTTACAGACAATCGGTGAATACGTCAAGAAAATAGACGATAAAACAAATAAACAGTTACTACCTAAATATCCCCAAGTACCTTGGGTTAAGGTGATAGGACAGCGTAATATCATTTCGCACGAATACTCTGCTGTTGATGAGGAAAAGATATTCATTACAATTAAGAAACATCTCCCACCTCTAAAAAGCACCGTCTTACTTATTATAAAAGATATAGAAAAGGATTTGGATAGCCAGGAATAACCCCACCGTAATATTTCAGTAATAACTTTACTCGCCCCGGAGGTTTGCCGTCCGCTACATTTGCAGCAGACAAACACTCTAAGACGATTAAAGTTATGAAACGAATCCTATTATCCGCAGTTCTTTTACTGGCATGCGGGGCTGTACAGGCCCAATTCAATATCCGCGTGTACAACATGAGCGAAGTGCTCAAGGCGAAACCCATCGACAAGGTATTGTTCACCGCCCAGTACGACCTCTCCTTTGTCGGCGACACAGCCCATGAAGACAAACATATCGATGAGACTATGATGCTGAAGGTAGGTTCCAAAAGTTCCCTGTTCTACAGCTATGCCCGTTTCCGTATGGACTCGCTTATCGAAATGGACAAAGCGACCGGAGCTTCGCAGGAAATCATCCAGGAACATATGAAACAAGGCACCAGCCAAGTGAACTACCAGATATTCAAAAACTATCCCGAAGGCAAACTGACACAACTCGAACCTATCGCCGCCAGTAACTTCCGTTCGGAAGAAAAAACAGAGATTCCTGTCTGGGAACTGCATCCCGACACAGCAACTTTCCTCGCCTACACCTGCTACAGAGCGACCTGCCGATTCCGGGGGCGAAACTACGAAGCTTGGTACACTCCGGAAATTCCGCGCAGCGAAGGTCCTTGGAAACTGCAAGGACTGCCCGGCCTGATCCTGAAAGCCTCCGACAGCCGGCAGCACTACACCTTCGTCTGCACCGGTATCGAGAAAGCCGGCAAAGAAGAAGCCATCCTGTTTATCGGAAGCGAATACGAACCGATCTCCCGCAAAGATCTCCTCCGGATACACGAACGTTTCGCCGCCGACCCGATCGGCTATCTGAAAGAAACCTCCCCCGGTATGCAGATCATCGTCAAAGGAGAAGACGGACAACCGATGCACCCGAAGAACACGCCTTACAATCCGATAGAAAAAGAGTAACAAAAACAAGAACAAACAATGAAGAGCCTCCTGTATATATCCATTCTCCTGATCACCGCCTGCAACCTGTCTGCCCAGCAAGTCATCAAAGGGACCGTGACCGATGCCGGAAACGGCCAGCCGGTAGATGCCGCAACCGTGCAGATACGTAAAACCGGACGGCAGCTCCCGCTGACCTACACCTTGACAAAGGCCGACGGCACCTTCATCCTCCCGCTCCACCAAGCAGACGACTCACTGTTTGTCCACGTCTCACTGTTGGGATATAAAGCGATCCGGCAAAAGATCACAGCCGGGACAAGACTTCTCATCCGCCTCGAACCGGAAATCTTCACTCTGAAAGAGGTCGAGATACGTCCGGGGCGCGTCTACGGGCAACACGACACGATCAATTACGACGTGTCGCAATTCATCAGTCCGAAAGATGAAGCGATCAAAGACGTACTGAAAAAACTGCCGGGAGTGGATGTAGACGACGACGGGAAAATCTCGTACAACGGGAAAAAGATCAGCAAGTTCTATGTGGAAGGCATGGACCTGACAGACGGGCGGTACAACCAACTAACCAATAACTTGCAGGCGGGTGCTGTCAAGAGCGTGCAAATACTGGAAAACCATCAACCCATCCGTGCCCTGCAAAAGAAGCTGACAACCGAAGATATCGCGATCAACCTCAAACTGAAAGACAATTTCCGAGACCGCTGGATGGGGACGTTGGAAGGAAGCATGGGCATTCCCCCCCTTTTGTGGGAAGGCATGGGCAATGCCATCCAGATCAGCCGTAAAAGCCAGTCCGCCTATATTTATAAAGGGAACAACCGGGGAAACAATGTAACAGACGAACAGAACGTACTTACACAAACAGGAGCCAAAAGAAGAATAGGCCCTTCGATCCCGTCATTCCTTTCCCAGCCCTCCTTCTCCGCTCCACTGAAAAAGGAACGGCTGCTCTTTAACAACGTACATTCCTTTTCCGGCAACCGGATATACAAGCTAAACGAAGCGACACAGTTACGCTTCAACATCAACTACTTGCACGATCTCATACAACAAGAAAGGGGAAGTATCACCCATTATTACCAGGCAGGAGATACGGTTACCCTAAAGGAACAAAACGACACGCACATCCGTACCGACCGGGCGGAAGTGGCGGCAAGCCTGGAAAACAACGCCGACAACCATTACCTGACAAACGACTTCAACCTTTCCGGCAACAGGGAAAGAAGCACGTCCCGTATCTCCGGTGCCTCATCGGTCAACCAGCACATCCGGACACCGGACATGGGCATACGCAATTACCTGCAAAACATCTGGCCACGGGACAAATACACGCTCGAACTCCGTTCACTGCTCCGCTATCACAACCAGCCTGCCCACATCCTGATAGACGGGAACGAACAGACGTTACACTTGCAACAGTTCTATCTGGACCATTCATTCGCTTTCCTGCGCAAGAAAAGGAACCTGACCCGGCAATATACAGCCGGTATAACAGGCGATATCAATTCGATCCGGAACGGAACGAGTCTGTATTTCAAACCGAACTACCAATGGAACCTGCACAAATGGAATCTGACCTTCCATCTTCCATTCGTATGGACCACCTTTCCAGCAGCCGGCTTTTCCCGGTTGGCTGCCAATCCGTTCCTGTACATCAACTATAAGTTCAACTATGCCTGGCGTTTTTCTTTCCATGCCAACTACAAGGAAAGTTACGGAAGCATCACCGACCTCTACCCGGCTGCATACCGCACAGACTACCGCAACTATCGGATGAACAACGGTATCCTGCCCGTCTACCGCAACCAGAGCTATTCGTTGTACGGAGAGTACAAGAGCACGGTGCGCGAGTTCTTTTCCACCCTGTCGCTCAACCATAACCGGGGATGGTCCGACCGTATCTTCGAACAGCAGGTCCGCGACGGGCAAGTCTCGCTTGTCTCCCACCGCCTGTCCAACTATTCTTCCGGCTGGACGGTGAAAGGAACCCTTTCCAAAGGCTTCTACGACTGGGGACTGAAGACGTCGCTCTCTTACCTCTTAGGACGCAACAACGCGGAACAACTGAGCGCCGGCGAACGGTTGCCTTACCGGTACGATTTCATGCAATATGAACCGAAGCTGATCTGGTCGCCCCTGCGCAGCTTCTCTGCCAGCTATCAAGCGACCATCTACCTCGGACGGTCGAAGATCGGGACCGGCACACGCCTTGATCCGCTCCTGAACGTCGTCCAGAAGTTCCAGCTCTCCTACGAGCTTTTCCCTGTAGAGATCAATCTTTCGGCAGACCACTACCACAACGATGTCAGCCGGGACAAGTCTGTCAACGCTTTCTTCGCCGGCCTCTTCCTACGTTGGAAAATGGGAAGCTGGCAGTTCACAGCCGAAGCGACCAACCTGTTCAACAAGAAACAGTATAGCTACACGCAGTATTCCGTCACCGAAAGCTATACTTCCTGGATCAATATCCGTCCGCGGGAATTTATGGCCTCGGTGCGGTACAAGTTCTGAATATTTTATAACTGCCAAAGCGGTTCCCTCTACCAGCATAACGCCATCCGCCTGCTGGAAATAGACGATATCCCGCCAATCGTTATCCGAGATGTTTACCGGACGATAGAAGGATTCATCTTCACCTACGTGCATAATAATTTAATTACAAGACCATTAAAGGGTAAATGCAAAGAGTAAAAGTGCCTTCACCGGTCACAGTTGCCTTCATCAAAAAAATAAGCTGAGTACGGAAAGAGTGTTATAAACCGACAACTGCCATGCTTCTATCGCCAAGCTATAAAACCATAGAGCTTTCGACCCTGGTCGATAATAAAAAAGAATATAAGATGAGTTTTAATATCTATAATATATGCATATTATGCACTCCCATAATCGCTTTATTTTGCACTTAAATAAATCGCTTTGGATAAAAGACGGGAGGGGAACATAGTCAACCGAGATCGGGACAAAACAAGGTGAAAGCAAATTTTTAAGTTGAAGGTAGTCCCGATGTTCACCTTCACCCACCCATACAATTTGATAATCAAAATGTTTCAAAAGGCGGTGAAACCAAATAGGTGGTTTGAATCTAAGAAAATGAACAATTAAAGTTAGAAATACATGGATATTATCAATATTTTTCTCGATCTTCGTTCACAACTCATATTGTCAGCATGAACGGCATGAATAAAGATTGACTTCAGCACATGATTTTGGAACAAAGACAGTGCTAAAACAGTTGAATCTGTCCATAGTGCACGGTAAACGCAAAACGGGCAATGTGTCAAAACATAAAAAGGAGGTAACAATATGGCAAACCCCAGATTACCCAATATCACAGAGGCGGAACAGGAACTCCTTTATGAGAAGTTGAATGTTTACAACCAAGGGAAAGCCTCTTATAAGGAGGCGGGATGTTACCTTGTGGTTTTACCGAGGGAAGGACATCCGAACTACAGCCTGTGGTTCTACACGCCTCTACTCGACAGGCAGTGCATCTTGTTTATCGAAGATTTGAAACCGGACATTATCCAGTCGCTGCGCATCGTCACTTCCGAATTGTGGTATGCCAACCGACAGATCCTGGTCACGGACTACAATGAAAAGAGGATGTCGACACACGGAGATGACCTGATCGCTTTCGGCAAATACCACGGACACTTCCTGTATGAGATCTTGCGGATAGATCCGGGCTACGTGAACTGGATCGCCTTTAAATATACCCCTATCATCCCCAAGCAAGAACGTTTCGTCAAAATGGCACAAGCCTACAACTGCGTCTACCTGGACAAGATGCTAAAAAAGAAATACCAGCCACGTCCCACCAGCCGTTTCTTAGGCAAGAAAGGGGACAAGCTGTCCAATCTCACCCTGAAAATAACTAAAGTACGGGTGGAAGACGACCCATACAGGACCCGCGTCATCGGGACGACTCCGGTCTTCTTCGTACGCCAGCGCCTGACGGCCATCGATGCGAGCGGCAACCTGGTCAACCTGACCTTTGCATCCGGCAATCCCAGCCATGCATCCGGACAGTTGCCCTCCCTGGAACATGCCTACCGGCCGGGTGAAGTGCTACACATCTCTTCGGCACGTATCGCCGCGACGGTTGAAAGTTATGGCATACAGTACACGCGGTTGAATTATGTCAAGATTGGAAAATAATCCCTACCTTTGTCTTCTCGAAAAAGGACAGCAAGATGAAAATAGTCGCCGACAATACCGTTCCTTTTCTGAAAGGAATCGCAGAACCGATCGCAGAGGTAAAGTATCTCACTTCTAAAGAGTTTACACCAGAAAACGTACAAGATGCAGACATACTGATCGTACGGAGTATCGATAAATGTACCCGCGAACTGCTCGAAGGAAGCCGGGTGAAACTGATTACCAGCGCTACAATAGGTTTCGACCATATCGACACCCGGTATTGTGATAAGGCAGGTATCACCTGGAAGAACTCACCGGGATGCAATGCCGTCTCGGTCGCCCAATATGTGCTTTCCGGATTGGTCACGATCGCGCTTCGCAAGGGTGAACCCCTACAAGGGAAGACGATCGGGATCGTCGGTGTCGGTCATGTCGGAAAAGAGGTGGAGAAGTTATGCTCGGCCTACGGGATGAACGTGCTCCGCAACGACCCGCCACGTGCGGAGAAGGAGGGGAAAGACGGTTTCGTCTCACTGGAGACGATCGCAGAGCAAGCCGACATCGTCACCTTCCACACGCCGCTGACAAAAGAAGGTCGTTTTGCCACCCGCCACCTGGCAGGAGTAGACTTCTTCCGCAAGCTCCAACGGAAACCTTGGTTCGTCAACGCATCCAGAGGAACCGTCCATGATACGGATGCCCTATTGCATGCCCGGAAAGAGGGTAAGATCAGTGAACTGATCTTGGACTGTTGGGAAAACGAACCGGATATAAACCGGGAATTATTGGAACTGGCCACGATAGCCACCCCGCATATTGCCGGTTTCTCGGCAGACGGGAAAGCCAATGGTACGCGTATGTGTCTGAAAAACATCGAAAAATTCTTCCAAGTGAAGATCGAGAAGATCAGCGAAGTGATTCCGACAGCTCCCGAAACTCCGGTTATCGACTTGAATCGGTTTGACAAAAACCGGATCGAACAAGCGATCCTCACCAGTTTTAACCCGCTTGCCATAGACCGGGCGCTACGGGAAAATCCCGACAGATTCGAGTGGTTCCGGACAAACTATCATCACCCAAGAGAATACGGTGCATACACAATCGTCCATGCGACCCCGGAAGAAACCGGACAGCTCCGAAGATTGGGGTTCGGAATCCAACAATAACACAAACAAAATGAAACAATGGCAAAAGACAAACTTATATCACCCAGCTTCTGCTATATCTTAGCAGCCAACTTTTTGCTGTTCTTCGCATTTTATCTGATATTGCCGATCCTGCCGTTTTACTTGCAGGACCAGTTCGATGCGGATAAATCGATGATCGGTTTTATCCTTTCGTGCTATACTATTGCTGCCCTCTGTATTCGTCCGTTCTCCGGATACCTGCTGGACACATTCGCCAGACGGCCGTTGTACCTTTTAGCCTACTCCGTCTTCATGGTCATCTTCGCCGGATATATGATCGCCAGCCTGCTGAGCATCTTCATCGTGCTCCGTATCCTGCACGGCTTCGCCTTCGGCATGGTGACGGTGTCGGGCAATACGATCGTGATCGACATCCTGCCCTCCTCCCGCCGTGGCGAGGGGATCGGTTATTACGGGCTGGCAAACAATACGGCCATGAGTTTCGGACCGATGACAGGGCTGTTCATGCACACCAGCTTCTCCTACGAAACGATTTTCGCCTGCTCGCTCCTCTCCTGTTTTCTCGGATTCATCATGGCCTATTTAGTAAAGACGCCGCAGAAGCAGCCGATAAAGAAGGAACCGATCTCGCTGGACCGTTTCTTTTTGGTGAAAGGGACCTGGGCAGGCATCTCTTTGCTGCTGCTCTCCATCCCCTACGGCATGACGACCACATACGTGGCCATGTATGCCGATGAAATCGGGATTTCCGTCAATTCGGGATTATATTTCACCTTTATGGCGATCGGTCTGGCCGTCTCGCGCATGTTCTCCGGACGGCAGGTCGACAAAGGAAGGATTACGTTGGTCATCTCGTTGGGAATGTATCTTGCCGCCGCCAGCTTCTTCGGGCTGGCAGCTCTGGAAAGGCTGATGCAGTGGAATCCGGCTTTCACTTCTTATCTGTATATCGGGATCGCCCTTTCACAAGGAGTCGCATTCGGTACGATGTTCCCGGCTTTCAACACTCTGTTCGTGAACCTCGCTCCCAACAGCCAGAGGGGGACAGCGACTTCCACCTATCTCACCAGTTGGGATGTGGGGATCGGGATCGGGCTGATGATAGGCGGAAGCATCGCACAGGCTTTCGGGGGATTCAACTACGCTTACCTGTTCGGGGCGTGCCTGACAATTTTTTCGACACTGTTCTTTTTATTGAAAGCAGGTCCTCATTTCAACCGGAACAAATTGAGATAAGATGGTTGGCTTAGCTGTTGCGATACTCCAGCGGTGACATCCCCACGTAGCGACGGAAATACTTGTCGAAGAAAGCGACGTTGCTGTAGCCCAGTCCGATAGAGATTTCCTTTATCGGGAGATTCGTTGATTTCAGTTGGGCTTTGGCATCCATTATCACGACGTTGGCAATAATATCGAGGGCTGTCATCCCGGTCGTCTTTTTGATCACGTAGCAGAAATGAGGCAAGGTGATCCGCAACTTTCCTGCATAGAAAGAGGCACTCCGCTCTTTCGTATAATATTGCCAGACAAGCTGCACGAACTCGCGAGCGATCTCCTTATCACGGCTCAGGACCGGTTCTTTCCAGGTATTGAACCTCCTGTACATATTGACCACCCCTTGGATCAGCAGGTCAAGGACCGGTTTCAAACTGTCGGTAAAGAGGATAGAGTCCGGAGCGTTGTCAGCCCGTACCAGCAAGGAGAAAAAATCTTTATAGATAGCGGCGGCATTACCGGACAAAGGGACTACCGGATTCTCGATGATCGTAACAATCAAGTTGGAGATCGTCCGGATAAAATTGATGCTTTCCAGAAAACGGGAAGAAAAAGCGACGAAACAGACTTCCGCATCTTCCGACACTTCATGAATCTGGATAAAGGTATTGGGCAGCAAAGTGATGAAATCGTTCGCCCGCGCCGTATGTTCATCCAGATTTATCGTCACACGGATCGTCCCCCGCGTGCAAAAAGCAAACACGCCCGCTTTTATCTTGCAGGGAAAAAGCCCGTACATGTTCAGGATGTCACCCGTAATACCATCGCCTACGATAAAATCTTTCGGAATATCGAATTTAGGCAAGTCAACGTCAATCTTCATAAAAACATCGTTTTGTTGTTTCAAAAGTAGCAAAATATGCTTAGCTCACCTAACAATCTTAAAAATAGAATATTTATTCCCAAACATGGAGATTGTTTGTTTCAAACTTAAGCCTGTTCTTTGTATCATCCTATAATATGACTAAAAGCGAAACATATGGACAGAAAATCAATATGCAGTTTACTTTGCGCCATGATGCTGGCTATTCTCTTGATATCCTGCAATGACAAGGATGATTATGATGGCCTTTCCCCGGCGGAACTAAGCGGGACCTATTCTAACAAACTAAGTGCCCCTGCAAACGGAGATTCCCTTATTTTGAGCTATAACGGGAATACATTTATCGGAAAAGATGTGGAATTTAAGACGGATGACGGGAAAACCGCACACATCATTCTTAAATATGTACTACCGCACGATAAAGAAACGGCTATCTCCGGCGTCTCTCTGACAGCAGGTTCCGGCAGCTATTCTTTCAGTGGAGGCGCGACAACCTCAACCGGTACGGCATTTCATTATCTGGGTAGTATACAGACCGGAAAATTGATACTGGAACTGTCGGACATCACGATTCCAGAGAACCAGCTGACAATGAACGGTACCTGGTATGTCGCCCACGAAAATGCCTCTTATTACAATGTAGACAATGGCAGCATGCAGACGATGATCGGAATGCTGTATAACCTGGTGGGCGGCAAACTGGTCTGCAACCTGATCAGTTCTGTGCTCGACGGTCTGGCCTTCCAGGCGGACGGAAACATCATCGCCCGCTATGCTCCCCTGCCCGACTCGGTCCGGATAGGAAGTCTGATAGGCAACTACATCAAACATCCGGCAAACGACTGGAACGCTTCACCTCCCAACCTGGCGACTTATTATGTGAACGACAATACATCCTTATATGTAATCCCGCAGATCGACATGATCATCCGCCAAGTGATGATAAACAGACAGACGAAAGCCAACTCTGGGGATAGCTCTATGGAAAATGCGCTGCTGGCAGCCTACCAGAAGATCAATACTTGGTCTACAACCGGTATTAAAATGACAATTCGCGAAAGCGAAGACCCGGCAAAAGGTGATCTCATCCTGCTCCTCGACAAATCGGAAATACAGGAATTGTTCGCCTTGCTGGAGATCGTGAAAGTTTTTATTCCGGAAGAGACGCTTAACGCACCTGTCATGGATCTGATCGGCAACCTGATCCCGCCCCAGTTCGTAAGTATCGCAGCCATACTCCTGAAAGGAAAGACGTTCGGTGCGATCTTGAACCAGTTGAGCCAAGAGCTGAACACAATTCCCATTGAGATCGGTATCTATTTGTACAAAGACAAAAACATCAATTAAAAGCATTTTATATGAGAAAGCTATATATCTTGATTTTCGCCCTGTCACTTTTCACCGGGACCGCATTCGGACAAATGGTGAAAGGGCACGTTTATGATGCGAAAACCCATGAACCGCTACCGGGCGTCAACATCACCTACAAGAAAATAAACGGGGATACGAACGGAACCATATCGGATGCCGACGGAGCCTATGAAATCGCGTTGCCGGACGGTGGGATCGACCTCCTGTTCAGTTACATCGGGTACGAGAACGAACAACTCCCGCTGATACTCCGCAAGGGGGATACCAAAACAAAAGATGTCTATATGAACATCAAAACGAACCTGTTGGGAGACGTAGTGGTCAGTGCCGGACGCTTCGAACAGAAACTAAGCGATGTCACCGTTTCGATGGACCTGCTGAAAGCAGGCGATATCGCCAAGCAGGCCCCTACCGACCTGAGTTCGACACTGAACACAATGCCGGGTGTGGATATCAACGACAAGCAACCCTCCATACGGGGCGGGAACGGATGGACATACGGGGTCGGTTCGCGCAGCCTTGTGTTGGTAGACGGTATGAGCGCTCTAAGTTCGGGCAACGGAGTGATCAACTGGAACATCGTCCCGCTCGAAAATATCGAACAGGTAGAGGTGATGAAGGGTGCTTCCTCTGTGCTCTACGGCTCATCGGCCTTGAACGGGGTGATCAACATCCGCACGAAACGGCCGGGACTCACGCCGACCACAAGTGCCCGCGCCTATGTCGGGGTATACGACCATCCGGTTCATGACGAATATGAAGGGGCAGACGTCTCGCACGCACGACGGATCGGAAACTTCGATGTATCGGGCGGACTCAACCTGTTTTCCGATGACGGATACCGCGATCAAGGATACAACCGGCGTCTGCGACTCGGAGGCAATATGACATACCACCATCCGATGAAAGAGGGCAAACTGCTGAACTACGGGTTCAATTTCAATTATCTGGCCGACAAATATGCCGACTTCTTCATCTGGCGTTCTCCGGTAGAAGTCTACCAGCCGTCATCCATCGCCAACATGGGTCGCAAGGGGAACACCTTCTATATCGACCCGTTCTTCAATTTTACCAATCCGACCAACAATACCTCGCATAAGATCAAGACCCGTTTCTATTACCGGGGAGACAACATCATCGACGGAAGCTCCAGCCATAAGTCGCTCGACGACATCTTAGGCAATATGGGAAGCGATGCCGCCACGGTCACCGCCTATATCGACAACATCAAGAACGGAGACTACAGCCCGTTCTTCCCGCTGATCCAGCCGATACTGCAAGGCGACCTGAACGGGATCGTGGACGGGGCCGTCAACATCCTGAACGGGGTATTCCCGACTGCCACGACAGCCGATTACTGCGACCTGATCTCCTGGGTGATGAACAACAACAAGGAGAATGTTCCCAAAGGGACGGACAAGAACTACACCTACTATGTAGACTACCAGTTCAATAAGAAATGGGACAACGGAAGTCAGATCACCGCCGGGGCAACCTACGAACACATGAAAAGCGTTTCGAAAACCACCGGGACGCACGACAGCGACAATGCCGCCCTGTTCGCCCAGTACGACCAGCGTTTCTTCGACCGCCTGAGCGTATCGGCCGGCATGCGTGCCGAATACTACCGGGTGGATGGTTACCTGCGGGAAGCGGATACCAAACTGTTCGGAACCAAGATTCCGGTCAAACCGATCTTCCGCGCCGGACTGAACTACCAACTTGCCGACTACAGCTTTATCCGCGCCAGCTTCGGGCAAGGCTACCGCTATCCCTCTCTGACCGAGAAATATGCCCGTAAGGACATCGGCGGTGTCGGCGTGTACCCGAACAAAGAGGTGAATGCCGAAAAAGGTGTAAATGCCGAACTGGGCTTCAAACAGGGATATAAGTTCGGAAACCTGACGGGATTCTTCGACTTGGCGGGATTTTATACCCAATATACCGACATGATCGAATTCCGCTTCG
Organism: Parabacteroides sp. MSK.9.14; assembly: GCF_019041495.1. NCBI lineage: Bacteria > Pseudomonadati > Bacteroidota > Bacteroidia > Bacteroidales > Tannerellaceae > Parabacteroides > Parabacteroides sp. MSK.9.14. The sequence continues at coordinate 272,992 of NZ_JAHPXO010000001.1, read as the reverse complement.
GAATCTTCAACAATACGACTTTTCAGTATATCAACGGTGTGCGCGACCTCTTGAGCATGATTACCCAAGGCCAGATGCCGGGATTCGGCGCCCAGTTCTATAACGTGTCGAAAGCACGTATCTACGGGGCGGAAGTCAGTACGAACGGTGTCTACACGTTCAATCCCAATACCACACTAAGCTACAACTTAGGATATGTATTCATCGAACCTGAAGACGCCGATTATAAGAAAAAGAACGAAGAAGAGGCGACCTACGATGATCCGATGCAGATGAAAGAGAAGTCCAATACATCCAAATACCTGAAGTACCGCCAAAAACACACAGTGAAAGCCATCCTTGACTTCCAATGGAAACGGCTGACACTAGGAACCAATATCGTGTGGAAAAGTAAGACGTTGGCCGTAGACTACCTGATGGTGGACGAGCGAACAAAAGAACAACCAGAGATCATGGACTACGTGCGCGACATCCTCTTCGGCAACGTAAACGGACAAACACTTCATTCCTATTGGGCGAAAAACAACACGCCCTACTGTGTGGTCGACCTGCGTGCAGGCGTGAAGATCATAAAAGGACTGTCTTTCCAGTTCATGGTGAATAACTTGTTCAACAAAGAATACAGTACACGTCCGATGCTCGTTTCCGCACCCCGTACCTATGTCATGCAACTGAGCGCGAACTTCTGATACAATCCCTCAAATACGGGCTGCAAGCAAATCTTCTATAACCTTGGGATAATGAGCGTATTCGAGTGCGTGCACCTTCGCGGCAACCTCTTCCGGCGTATCGGACGGCAGGACGGGGCATTTTGCCTGAAAGATAACCGTTCCTTCGTCGTAATGTTCGTCTATGTAATGGATCGTAATACCGGTCTCCCGCTCGCCGGCGGCAACGACCGCCTTGTGCACGTGTATCCCGTACATGCCTTTGCCTCCGTATTTAGGCAGAAGTGCAGGATGAATATTGATAATCTTACCCGGATAGGCATTCAACAAGGGATCGGAGATCTTATTCATGAAGCCGGCAAGGACAATCAGATCCGTATCATATTCCGCAAGCTTTGCCAAGACAGGCGCCCCATCTGCAAATTCCTCCCTCGAAAAGACAAAAGAAGGAACACCCAACTTATTCACCCGGGCATGCACACCAACGTTCCGGTTGTTAGACAAAACAACTGCCACCTTAATAGTTTCACTTTTAGAGAAATATCGGACGATATTCTCCGCGTTCGTACCCGATCCGGAAGCAAAAATTGCTACGTTTTTCATGTTTTCTCCTTTTTTTGTGCACAAGAAAAGAAAAAATGTGCAGTTTTCCGCATTTTTAGCTCATTAAATTTGTTTTGTAACATAAAAAATTCTTTTCTTTGCACTGCAAATTTAAAAAGTATATTCGTATTTATTAATCTAAATTGAAAAAGTTATGTCTGAAGTTGCTGAAAGAGTAAAAGCTATCATCGTTGATAAATTAAGTGTTGAAGAAACAGAAGTTACAAACGAAGCAAGCTTTACTAACGATTTAGGAGCAGACTCTCTTGACACTGTAGAACTGATTATGGAATTCGAAAAGGAATTCGGTATTTCTATTCCTGATGATCAAGCAGAAAAGATTACAACTGTAGGCGACGCCATTGCTTACATCGAAGCTAACGCGAAGTAATCAATCCTTTTAATTAAAGGTATGGAATTAAAAAGAGTTGTGGTAACAGGTCTTGGAGCTATTACTCCTCTTGGTAATACTCTCCCGGAAACATGGGAAGGTATTATCAATGGGAAGAGTGGAGCCGGGCCTATTACTCAGTTTGATGCATCCAAATTCAAGACACAATTTGCATGCGAAGTAAAAGGCTTCGATCCGTTGACAGTAATGGATCGTAAGGAAGCCCGCAAATGTGACCGTTATAGTTTATTCGCAATAAATGCCGCAAAACAAGCGATTGACGACGCTGCTATGGACTTGGACAAGGAAGACAAGAACCGTATCGGCGTTATCTTTGCCTCTGGTATCGGTGGTATCAAGACATTCGACGAAGAAGTATTAGGATATGCAAAGATCAAAGACACGATCGGTCCTAAGTTCAATCCGTTCTTCATACCGAAGATGATTTCCGATATTGCAGCCGGACATATCTCCATGCTTTACGGATTCCATGGTCCCAACTTTGCGACAGTATCAGCTTGTGCATCTTCAACCAACGCGATCAGTGACGCGTTTAACTATATCCGTTTAGGAAAAGCTAACGTAATTATAACCGGTGGTGCCGAAGCTGCCGTTTCGGAATCTGGTGTCGGTGGGTTCAACTCGATGAACGCGCTGTCTACCCGCAACGATTCGCCCGAAACCGCTTCCCGTCCGTTCAGCGCAAGCCGTGACGGGTTTGTTATGGGAGAAGGTGCTGCCTGTCTGGTCCTGGAAGAGATGGAACACGCGTTGGCTCGTGGTGCTAAAATATATTGCGAGATTGCCGGAACCGGCATGTCTGCCGATGCTTACCACCTGACAGCTTCCCATCCGGACGGATTAGGAGCCAAGTTGGTTATGCGTAACGCACTGGAAGACGCAGAGATGACTCCGGAAGACATCGATTACATCAATGTTCACGGAACCTCTACGCCGGTAGGAGATATCTCAGAAGTAAAAGCGATCAAGGAAGTTTTCGGAGATCACGCTTACAACCTGAATATCAGTTCGACGAAATCAATGACCGGACACCTCTTGGGAGCGGCCGGAGCGATCGAGGCAATGTTCTGCATTAAGGCGATAAACGATGGTATCATTCCTCCGACAATCAACCATGCGGATGGTGATGATGATCCTGAAATAGATTATAAACTGAATTTCACATTCAATAAAGCTCAAAAAAGAGAAGTGCGGGCAGCACTCTCCAATACTTTCGGGTTTGGAGGTCACAACGCTTGTGCTATTGTTAAAAAATTTGTGAAGTAACGTGTTTACAAAGCTATACAAAAGAATAAGGCTCCTCAAGAACATGAACAAGGAGCCTTATTCTTCTTTATACAAGATACTCGGTTTTTATCCCGATAACATCCACCTTTATGAACAAGCCTTCCTCCATAAATCTTCTTCCGTAGAAAGCGGTGACGGCAGATGGCTGAACAATGAACGGTTGGAGTTTTTGGGTGATGCCGTATTGGATGCGGTCGTAGCCGATATCGTTTACAAACACTTTCAGAACAAGCGGGAAGGATTCCTGACCAACACTCGTTCCAAAATCGTACAGCGCGAGACGATGAACCGTGTTGCTGTCGAACTGGGACTCGACAAGATGGTCGTGTACTCCGCCAAACTAAGTTCCCATAACAACCACATGTATGGAAATGCCCTTGAAGCACTGATCGGTGCGATCTATCTGGACCAGGGCTACGAAGTCTGCTATAATTTCATCCAGAACGTGCTCATCAAAAAATATGTCAATCTGGAAACCATCGCCCGTAAAGAAGTCAATTTCAAATCGAGTCTGATCGAATGGAGCCAAAAGAACAAGCTTGAAATATCGTTCGACCTAATCGAATCGTTTACCGACAACGATGGAAATCCGGTGTTCCAGACAGGTGTGACGCTTTCTGACACACAGATAGGCGTAGGCATCGGCTATTCGAAAAAGGAATCCCAGCAGAGCGCAGCCAAGATGGCGATCAAGAAATTACGGACTGACAAAACATTCCAACAATTCATCTCGGAACTCAAGAAGAAAAAAACCGGTGAGAGCACAGCCGAAAACGAATTCGAAAATCTACCTGAAGAAGCCGTAGAAAATAGCGGACAGGAGATAGCAGATACAGAGAAAAGAAAAGCGGAAACAAGCATAGAAGCTGTTCCCGCTGAAAATTAATTTCCGAACGATATTCCCATCCGTTTCCCCTGAATGATCAGATCATGTTCGGGAGTTACCAGTTTTAACTTACCGGCCACTTCAGACAGAGGAATTGATTCGACTTCACTGCCTTTCATGCAAACCATACGTCCGAATTGCCTGTTTGCGATCAGTTCCGTAGCATGTCCGCCCAAACGGGTAGCCAAGTTACGGTCGAAGGGAGAAGGATTGCCTCCACGCTGAATATACCCCAAGACGGTATCGCGGCTTTCGATACCTGTCGCCTCCTCTATGACACGCGTCACATAGACGGAAGGACGCTCTTTGTCAGGTGTTTCGATCCCTTCGGCCACAACCACGATGGAATAAGGCTTACCACGGCGGGCACGGTCCAAGATCACTTCGTTTATCTGGTCCATGTCAAAGCCCAGTTCAGGTAGCAGGATCACATCAGCACCTCCGGCCATCCCGGCATATAGCGCAATCCAGCCGGCGTGGTGTCCCATCACCTCCACCACCATTACCCGTTTGTGCGAACTGGCGGTCGAATGCAGGCGATCAATCGCTTCAGTCGCGATATTGACAGCCGTATCGAAACCGAACGTTATATCTGTCCCCCAGATGTCGTTATCGATAGTCTTCGGCACACCGATCACGTTCAAACCCATCGCCGAGAGCATACCTGCGGTTTTCTGTGTCCCGTTGCCGCCGATACAGACGAGGCAATCCAAGCCGAGTTCTTCATAATTCTGCCTAATGAGCTGCGGTTTCTCGCTTTCGCCTGAAGCCAGGAGTTTACGGAAAGGTTTCTCGCGGGAAGTCCCCAGGATCGTACCGCCCAAATTCAGGATACCTGAAAGGCTGCGTTCGTCAAAAGTCTGGACATCTTTATTCAGCAGGCCGACAAAGCCGCTGTGTATGCCGATGACTTCCATGCCATAGTGCATAATGGCCGTTTTACCGACACCACGTATCGTGGCGTTTATTCCGGGACAGTCGCCACCAGAGGAAAGAATACCTATTTTCATCGTTTTTTGGGATTAAGTACTTGTTGTACAAAGATAATAAAATTTATCGTATCTTTGCATGCAATTCAAACAACAGGAGCATGGATATTCTGACAAATACAATATCACTACTCTTCCGCCCCAGGCAAAAAGAGATCGCAAGGTTTGCCCAGGATGCAGATGCCATCCAGCACAAACAGCTGAAGTCCCTTTTATCTACCGCCCGAAATACCGAATGGGGTTTAAAACACGACTACAAAAGTATTCAGGGATATGCAGACTTTTGTGAGCGGATTCCTTTACAGACCTATGATGACATAAAACCATACGTCACCCGTATGATAAACGGAGAAAGAAATATCCTTTGGCCTTCGGTCGTGCGATGGTACGCAAAAAGCAGCGGCACCACAAACGACAAAAGCAAGTTCCTTCCCGTCACACCCGAAATTCTGAAAGGGTGTCATTACAAAGGCGGTTTCGACACCGTTTCCATCTATCTACAGAATAATCCCGACAGCCATTTTTTCGCCAGCAAAGGGTTGATACTGGGCGGAAGCCACAGTCCTTCCCCTTTGAACCGGAATGCACATTGCGGGGACCTTTCTGCCGTCCTGTTGCAGAACCTGAATCCTCTTGTCAACCTGATTCGCGTCCCCGACAAAAAGATCATCCTTATGGATGAATGGGAAAGCAAGATCAAGGCGATTGTCGAAAGCACTTGGAAAACCGACGTGAACAGCCTATCCGGTGTTCCCTCATGGATGCTGGTACTAATCAAGGCCGTATTACAAAAGACAGGAAGCGAATACCTGACGGATGTCTGGCCCAACATGGAGGTATTCTTCCACGGCGGGATCAGTTTCGAGCCGTACCGGGACCAATACAAAGCGTTGATTCCTTCGGACCGGATGCATTACATGGAGACCTACAATGCATCGGAAGGTTTTTTCGGCCTCCAAGACAATCCGGAGGAACACAGCCTTTTGCTGATGATCGACTATAGTGTCTTTTATGAATTTATCCCGATTAACGAAGTGGGGGAAGAACATCCGACCGTCCTTCCGTTAGAAGCTGTAGAGGTAGGGAAAAACTACGCGATGGTGATCACGACCTCCGGCGGATTATGGCGTTACCAGATCGGCGACACAGTCCGTTTCACCTCCCTTTATCCGCACAAGTTCGTAATATCGGGACGCACCAAGAACTTTATCAATGCCTTCGGAGAAGAACTGATGGTAGACAATGCCGACAAAGCGATCAGCAGGGTTTGCCGCCAGACAGGAGCCAAAGTGAAAGAGTATACCGCCGCTCCCCTTTTCATGCTGGACAAGGCAAAGGGCCGCCATCAATGGATGATCGAATTCGAGAAAATGCCGCCTTCACTCGATGATTTCGCCTCCTTGCTGGACAAGACCTTGCAACAGCTTAATTCCGACTACGAGGCAAAACGTTATAAAGAAATTTCCCTCCAACCGCTGGAAATCCGAGTTGCCCGTGAAGGGACCTTCTACGAATGGCTCCGCAGGAAAGGAAAATTAGGCGGTCAACACAAAATACCTCGCCTCAGCAACGACCGGACATTTATCGAGGAGTTAGGGAAAATTTGTGATTCATGATTTATATGTCGATAATAATTCATAAATCATAAATCTTCAAAATTTCCATGACAGATAAAGGCCGCCCCCATCAGGACTAAACGTTGGAGCAACGACCAAGCGATCATTTCCTTTCATATTGATTTTACGAGCGATCGCATTACGGATAGGGAAATAGGTCAAATAGGCAAGCTCGACAGAGAGAATACCGAAACCGGCTCCTGCAATCACATCAGCCACCCAATGACGGTTGTTGTACAGGCGCGAACAAGCGACGAAGGTCGCCAACGCATAGCCAGAGTAGGCTAATACCGGGCAGCTGTCCTTAAACTCCTTCCAAGCAACATGTGCCCCTAAGAAAGCATTGGCGGTATGCCCGGAAGGAAACGAGTGAGGACCACCGTCAGGACGTATTTCGCCTACAGTATATTTGACCGTACGTGTCATGGCAGCGTTGAAGCCTTCGGCAATGGCAACCAGGCAAAGCTGATCCACCCAATTATGCTTCTCCTTCCCCATCAGGTCGCAGACAAAAACCCAACCCAACATGCCCCATTCCATGTAATCGTCGATCCGTATCTTCTTGACGGAATCCTTGCGGGAAAAGAGATGGAAATCGTTCATCCCGTCTATGGCAGTGCCAATCGCTCCGACTGTTATCAGGGAAGCGGGAAGGATCAGGCTTTTCGGTTTGAATTTATATTCGATGACAGACATCCGGGATGTGCTATCCCGTACCCCTGCATCGGACACGGAAAGGTTTAGGGGCAATTCATGTAAGGGCGGTTCACCAACCGCCCCTATCGCTGTAAATATTGTAAACTGGAATAATGCCAGCAGAATACAAATAAAAGATTTCACTAAGTACCTTATTGATTTTCGCCCCCAAAGGAACAAAAATCTTCTTACATTACAACTATCGATTTGCTATTTCTTAACGGCAAAATAGTTCCCGTATGTGGGAACTATTTACAAGGTTATTGAAATTTTTTAGTAGCTTATTGATCGTATTGCCTGCAAAAGTGCTTCCATATCATCAGGGAAGATATCGCCGATGTTTCCGATACGGAATGTATCAGCGTCGGAGATTTTACCGGGATAGATGACGAAACCTTTTGCCTTCAACTGATCGTAGAAAGAATGGAAATCGAAATCGGCAGTAGGATACAGGAAAGAGGTGATGATCGGGCCTTGCGAAGCATCCGGCAGCAGAGTTTTGAAACCTAACGCACGCATACCGTCGACCAGCGTACGGTGGTTTTGCTTATAGCGTTCCGAACGGGCAACGATACCGCCTTCTTCATTCAGTTCTTTCATGGCCTGATAAAAAGCATGCACCACATGTGTAGGCGATGTGAAACGCCATTTGCCACCGCCTTTTTCCATCGTTTCCCACTGCGCATAGATGTCGAGCGAGAGAGAACGGGCATTTCCTTTCGTTGCGATCAGCTTATCTTTCTTCGCAATGATAAAACCGAAACCGGGAACACCTTGGATACATTTGTTGGCACTGCTGACTAAAAAGTCGATATCCAGCTTCTTCATATCAATTGGCACACCGCCAAAGCTACTCATAGCATCAACGATAAAGGTGATGTTACGACCTTTCAAGACTTCGGCCACTTCTTCGATCGGGTTCAGCAGACCGGTTGTCGTTTCACTATGTACCATCGACAGGTGCGTAATATCCGGATTGGCTTCGAGGGCTTTACGAGCCACTTCACCAGTCACCAATTCCGTCTCGTGCAAAGAGACCAGTACATGGTCAATATGATAGTATTCCGCAATCTGTGCCATACGTTTGCCGTAAGCACCGTTCGCCAGGATCAGAAGTTTGTCGGTCGGCTTCACGGCTGCACCGATGGTGGCCTCCACACAGTATGTTCCGCTGCCTTGCAACAAGACATCCGTATATTCGTCTTCATCCAGTCCGGCAATAGCCAACAAGCCCTTACGGATGGGGGTTACAATTCCTTCGTTATAATCTTTATCCCAAGTACACCAGTCCTGAAGCATCGCTTCGCGAACTGTTTCAGATGTGCTCAGGGGACCTGGGGTAAGCAACAGGTAATTTCTTTTTGTATTCATGATATCCTTATTATAAATCAATATTTACCATTAATCTTCTCAATGCAGGAGGGGAGCTCCATAATGTTGTCCAAGACAAAATGGGCACCGGCATTCAGCATCCGTTCACGCACTTCGCGCTTGAGTTCGATCAGTTCGTCGGACGAACGGTGGTTGTATTCCTCTTCTGTCAATCCCATCTCGTTGCTACCGGTCACGATACCGACGCTCCATACTTTGGCATTCACTCCTTCCTTGATGTCGGCGATCGTGTCTCCTACCTTCACCACATTATCAACGGAAGGAATAGCCAGGTCGATCATATTCTTATAGATCATATACGGGGCAGGACGCCCGGCGGGAACATCATCCGGAGTAACCAGGTTATCCACCACATAGCCTTTAGCTGCCGCATCGGGACGAACCACTTCCATCATCGCCTGTGTATAGCCTGTTGTAGAACCGATTCTAATTCCTTCTTCGCGCAACAGCTTCATCGTATCCAGCACACCGGGGATCGGATCCGTAAAGTTGCGGAGAGACGAGAACAAATGCTTTTCGAAGCTCCGATACATTTCGTTTACATCGTCCATGTTCCAGTCGCGGTTATAGCGAACCTGAAATTTGGCTTTTACTTCCGGCATATTCAGGATCGCCTTGATATGATCTATCTTCAACAATCCCATCGGCTCACGCGCCTGCCGGTAGGTTATATCAATTCCTTTTTCTTCAGAGAAAACTTTCAGGAAAGCATTCAAAGGGGCAAAACACCCGAAATCAACAGCCGTTCCGGCCCAGTCCATAATCACACATGAAATCTTTTTCATAACTGATTTATTTCTTTTATTATACTGATTCGTTTATCAAGCCATCGTGATCGCATTCCGCGAAGCCGTATCCAATTCGAGCACTTCGTTGCTCTTGACAACCAACCCGTTTTCCTTACGGAAACGCTGATGCAAATATACAAAAGAACAAATGAAGGTGATACAGCAGGAGATACCGACATACCCGGCAAACTGGTTATAAAATACCGCCCAATCGATATGCGGGTTGCAAAATTCCTTCAGCACAAGCACAAGCACCGTCCCGGTATATCCCAAAAAATCCGTCGTTACGATAAAGAACCCTACATTCCCGTGAATCTTAAAGCAAGCAATGAAGCGGTCGAAGAAAATCGTCTGGAAAGTAAGATACGCGATGTATAAGCAAAGACTTTGGACGAACAGCCAGACAACAGGAGAAAGCTGGAACCGTTCCTGCCCGAAAGAGACAACAGACATCACAATCATCCCCATAATAATCAACCCGAAAAGAATAGAAAGAGCTTTCAGATTATCCTTCACAAAAACCATCAATCCGAAAACCACAAGGATAATAAGTGTCACCACACTGTCGATCTTCGCAAAAAGCCAAGGCGAATATTCGGAAACATCGATGATATTCACTAAAAAGTCTTCTTTTATATCGCGTAACACCACGATGGCTATATTGGCAACGAACAACATCATGAGGAAAGGCATAAAATTCTTGAACAACTCCCAACGCTGTTTCCCATTCAATGTCGCACGCTCCGATTTCATCGCAATATCTTCTTCGGTCGGTTGAGGTAGACGGTTCAGGGCATATCCGAGCAATGCTAACTGAGGCAGTGCGACAGCACCAATCAATGCAGGCATCCAAAACTCATTCACATGCAGGTTATTCATAACATACAACCCAGCCGACTTGGCCGTCCCGGAACTGATCACCATACTGACACCTAACAAGCTGGCAAGGATATCCGTCATCCGACGTCCTTCGATAAAACTGAAGATCACCCCCCACATGCAACCCAACGACAGGCCGTTCAGGAACATAGCTGCAATATTGTAAGGAGCGGAAAGCAGACCGAAGAAAACCAACGAAAGCTCTGCCATCACAACAGACATCAGGATAAACCTCAAACGCTCTTCCCGTCTCAGTTCGGAGATCAACTTGATCCCCATAAACTTAGAAATCACATATCCTACTATCTGGGAGATCGTAACAACCACCTTATAATCCATATCGAAGAACTCGACATCCTCGAAAGCCGCCGCCGTATAAGGCTTGCGCAGTGCATATACCAATGAATAAGATAAAAGAGCCGCACCGCCGGCCCAGAGGATAAAAAGAAAATCGGATAACCGTTTCCGAGATGGATTTTTAGTTTGTTGTTCGTTGTTCATAACATGCTGTCATTTTGTTTACGGCTGCAAAAGTAGACGTGGCATGTTACAGGAATATTACTGAAAACATGAATGTTCATTATTTATATATATTATAAATCAACCGATTATAAAGCAATATTTATGTAACATTCATGTAACGGAAATGCAACACGCTTGTATTTATTTTGCAATATAAAACAGTAAATAAGAACAACATGGATGACTTCCGTGAACTCTACCGGCAGATAGAATATCTGCGCAATAACGGGATCAAGATGAAGGAGATTGCCGACTGTGCCGGAATGGCTCCCAGCATCCTGTCTTCTCTGTACACAACAGTGCTCCCGACTTATTTCGAGGAACTGAAAAACTGCTCGCACGAGGAGGCATTGGACCATGCGATCGTATTGGTCAACAACATATCCAAACGACGCCTGCTGTCCGTCCTGCCGGAATTGTTGGAACGTTTGGGCAAAATGGAACCGAACATGCAATCCGACCGGAAAGCCAACCCTTTCCTCGAACATTTGCAAGAAGAAATACTGCTTTCCACCACACGGGTGGACAACATATGCGGACTTTACACGAGTTACAGCCTTTCTTCTTCCTCGGACTGCCTGAAGATGGAACCTTTTATCATCAGTCTATCCGAAAACAAGGAGTACATCCGCATCGGACGGTTAAATGCTTACGGGGAAGCACAATGGGGCATGGGAGTCACAGGTGATCCACAGAACTTTTATTGCATGTTCAGCGAAAACCCCTCGCCTCAATTCACGCTGGTAACAATCTATCTGCAAATCCCATTCTTCCGGAATCCCCGGCAACTGCGCGGTTTATATATCGGACTTGACTACAACCGGAACCCGGTTGCACGCCGCATCCTACTTATCAAGAAGTCTGACTGCACGGATACGGAAGAATTTTTATCCATGGAAAGCGGCTTGATCCAAAAGGAGGATTTCACCTCCGAACAACAGGCTTATTACGATTATACCTGTCAGACCGGCGACTACATCAAGATGTGCACGGTTCCTTCGCTTCAGATGGATGAGAGTGATCTTGTCAAAGAAAAGACAATGCTATCGTTATAGTTACTTTTGGCTTGACCCAAAAGTAACCAAAAAGTCAAGGCCGAACCTGCTTCGCTACTCCGGGCAGGCGACAGCGTAGTCTTTGCCCGGAGTAGCCCAGACGGTTAAGCCTTGAACTTTTGGTTACTTTTCTTTCAAGAGAAAAGTAACACACCGATTATTCTTTTTGGAACTTCCGGCTCACTTTCAGCAAATTAGCTGTAAAAGATACTACATTCTGCGCTTCCTGTACCATATTTAGGTAGACCATGCTGACCTTCGTACTACCGCTCTGTCCTTGGATACGTTTCAGTTCCTCCTTCTTCAGAAGCGTCAGTTTAGCCGTCAGATCGACCGATTCGGCAATCAGGTCATCCATACGATGATAATCATTGCTTTCGATCATAACCGAACTGCGGTTCAGGAAAGAAACGATCTCATCGGTCATCTTTCCGAAATCCTCCTTCTGTACTTCACAAAGCGGGCTAAAATGATTGTCGACATGCTCTTTGCCTGGCTCCGTCAGACGACGGATACTGAACACGATCTCGCTGGCAAAATCATTCCCCTGATAATAGTACAAACCTTTATCGATCGCAATATCATGCTCCAACTGGGTAACGCCCAACGTGCCGACACGTTTGACCTGTTTCAAGTAACTCTTCTTTTCCTCAATCGCGCTCATAACCTTGCGAAGTTCGCGCAGGTTTTCATCCATAAAGCCATGAACGGAGCGGTTGAAAGTGTCGGAAGCGAAGTTCAGCACGTCACAAAGCTCGTCGCGACTATGTTCACGGAACAGCGAAAGAGCTTCACGTTTGTCCTTTGTCTCACGTAGTTTGGAAATCGTGGAATCAACTTCTTCCTGCATGGCTTCTTTCTTCATCTTCTTTTTATACAGAATCTGGTTACGGATCAGCATATAGATCGCCAGCCCCACCATCGCCGCCATTGCCGCAATACCACCGACATGGATCAACAGAGCAACCAGGAAACAAATCGTAAAGGCTGCACCTGCCGTAATAAACCAACCACCGATCACGGAGAGCACACCGGTGATACGGTAAACTGCGCTTTCACGCCCCCAAGCACGGTCGGCCAGAGAACTACCCATCGCCACCATAAAAGCGACATAAGTCGTAGACAACGGCAACTTCAACGAAGTACCCAACGCAATCAACAGACCGGAAAGCACCACATTCACCGAAGCACGCACCAAGTCGAAACTGGCCTTATCTTCAAGTATTATCTCGTTATTATTGAAACGGCTGTCAATCCAGTCCTTCACTCGCAAAGGCACCACGCTCAATATCGTATTGGAGGCATTGTTGCACGTACGCACCAGAACACGTGCAACGGGCGATGTTCCGAAATTTTCATTTCCATCCGACTGCCGGGCCAGGTCTACAGACGTTTTGATCACCGCCTGCGCCTTTTTCGAAGTAGCCAAGGCAATCACCATGACCAAGCCGGAACCAACAAGGAAGTACCACGGGGTTTTGGCCGGTTCAAGCAACGACTCCATCAGGAAAGTGTCGGTTGTAGTCGTGCCTCCCTGCGCCATCAAATCCATATAAGAAGAATAGCCAGCCAACGGAACACCGATAAAGTTCACTAAGTCATTACCGGCAAACGCCAAAGCCAAGGCAAACGTTCCCAGCAAGATCACCACTTTAAAAACGTTCACCTTCAACCAGTGAAGAACCTGCATCAATAAAGTGAAAAAGATAAGTGCTCCCCACACGATCGTGTCCGTATTGCTATAAATCATCGTTTTAAGATCACCTTCCATAAAGGAACTTTCTTTCAAACCTTTTATCAACATGAAATACAAGATGGAAGTGGCAGCCAAACCACCGAACAAGCCGATAAAATAGTTCATGTGTTTCTTGTAGTTGAAAGTAAAAATCAAGCGAGAAATGTATTGAACAATGGCCCCGAAAAAGAAAGCGATCGCCACTGAAAGAAAAATGGCGAGTATCACCGTAAAAGCCTTATCCGTGTTCAGCAGGTCACCCAACTGAAGTGCACCATTAGAATTGGCAATCTTGATTAATGAAATTGCAACCGTACCGCCCAACAATTCGAATACCAGCGAAACGGTAGTCGAAGTAGGCATCCCCAGAGAGTTAAAAATGTCCAGCAACACCACATCGGTGAGCATGACAGCCAGCAAAATACACATAATTTCTGAAAAATAGAAATGTTGCGGCTGGTAAATTCCGTGCCTGGCAATATCCATCATTCCGTTGGATAGCGAAGCACCGACAAAGATGCCGATCGCGGCAATCACCATTATTACTTTAAAAGATGCAGCTTTCGATCCTATTGCCGAATTCATAAAATTGACTGCATCGTTACTAACTCCGACTGACAGGTCAAACACCGCCAGCACAAAGAGGAAAATGATCAGAAAGAGATAGAATGTCTCCATAATTGCTTGTTATATATTTGGTTGCAAAGGTCTGAAACAAATATTACGCAAAAATGACATAGATATTACAAACATGTTACAAGTCAAACCATACATCCACAGAAACAGTTGAATAAAAAAATAATGTTACCGGACTAGGGGATTTTCGCTATATTCGCGACTTTTATTATAAGAACATTGTTAATCTTACTCACACTTGGGAGAGAATCGAGACGATATCATACAGTGGGCTTGTGAAATGGCCTTATCGGATTCACAAACCGCTCTTAAATCGCTTTACATGACCTATTTCGGGCCACTAATGCGATTTACGGGTATGTATGTCTCATCGCCGGCAGAAGCCGAAGAGATCGTATCCGATACCTTCTTAGCTATCTGGAACAACCGCAAACAGCTACCCGGCATCTCTAATTTCGATTCTTACATATATACGGTAGCCCGCCACAAGGCGATCAGCTATTATCGCAAACAGCACATGGAGCAGGTATCGCTGGACGAAATCTCCATCGACCTTTTCACATCGACCGAAACGACTCCCGAAGAAGAGCTTATCAGCCAAGAAGGAATTCACCGCCTGAACTTGGCAATCGACTCGCTACCCGCCAAATGCAAGATGGCTTTCAAACTCGTCCGCGAGGACAAGCTCAAATATAAAGAAGTGGCTGCCATCCTCGACATCTCCGTCAAAACATTGGAGGCACACTTGACGAATGCCGTCCGCAAACTGCGGGAAACACTTGCCGACGATTGCATCTGAAAAGCAACACTCTGGCATGAAGCAAAAATTTCATGCATAGGATACTTCTGTTTCATGCCCAGGAAACATTTGTTTCCACCTATTGAAAATTTTGTTTCCTCCTATTGAAAATAAATTTTCCCACAGTGGGAAATTTATTTTCTCCGAATGGGAACAGATGAAAATTTTCTATCTTTTTCTCATTTCGACTAAGGGTATTCTCGCTTCCCAGCGACTATACATATAGAAACACACAGAATGGAAAACAGAATAAACCATATAATCGCACGTGTCCTGAGTGGAGAAAGTTCTTCGGACGATATCCTTTCGTTAAGTGAATGGCTGAACGAAAACGAAAAAAATCGAGATGAATTCCGACGTCTCAAGAATTATTGGGATGCAGATGTCGCTTTCAAACATTCCGTTGCCCCTGCTTTCTCGGCCGACAAACTGCAACAAAAGATCAATGTACAAAGAAGGCAGACTGCCCGGCGGCAATTATGGAGAAACGCCATTCCACTAATTGCCGCAGCCTGTTTGCTTTTCATTTTCTCAACAGCCCTTTTCCTTTATAATACAAATGACCGTATATCCGAACACTACACCTTGCTGACAGACGAACATACCTCCAACTTCACGATGGAAGATGGAACCATCATCACATTGAACAAAAACAGCCGCTTAAGCTATTCCGACAAATACGGGAAAGACAGCCGCAACGTCAAATTAGAAGGTGAAGCCTATTTTGAAGTGGCAAAAGATCCAAGCAAGCCCTTCCAAGTAGAGATGAACGGTGCTTCTATCACCGTATTGGGTACGCACTTCAACGTGAAGGCAGATGCAGAGTCAGACGATATCACGGCAACCCTTGTGGAAGGTTCCATCCGTTTCGAAGGCGCAAAGCAAAATATCGTGATGACCCCAAACCAACAACTGACTTTCAACCGGTCGACAAACAAGGTGGATGTCAAAGAAATAGACACCGACACTTTCACAGCTTGGAAAGACGGTCTGTTGAAATACAAATCGATTCCATTCACCGAATTGATCGAGAACTTGAAAGACATCTACCAAGTAGAAATCCGGATTGATGATGAAAGACTGGCAGATCCATCCATCACCGTTTCCGGTACATTCAATCAAAAACAAAGCATAGAACAGATCCTAAAAGTAATCTCACACAGTTTGCCTATACGGTGGACGAATAAAACAGGAAATTATCATATCCAACATGCACACTAAAAAATAATGCCTATGAGAAAACGCTAATGTTAAAAGTAGCACTGAGACCTACACTAAGCGAACAGGGTCACACCATGAAACAAGTAAATTATTAATCTCTTAAATCAATACATAAGCATGAAAAATGTTTCGTATTACAGGCATCTTCATCCTGAAAGCCTGAAAAAATTAGTAGCAATTACAAAAATTACGGCGGTTTCGCTATTAACAGTTTTACCTTCCACTATGCAAGCGGAACCTACCTATTCACAATCGGTAGTGATATCCATCAAAACTGAACGGATGCTTCTCACCGACTTGTTTTCACAGATAGAAAAACAAAGCGAATTCCTATTTTTCTATGTAGATAAAGATGTTGCAGACATTAAAGTCAACATAAAGGCCAACAGTAATCAAATCGATGAAATCCTGACACAAGCATTGACAGGAACAGGACTGACTTATACGATCAACGATCGGAATATCAACATTATGCGAAAAGCATACGCACGGCAACAACAGGCCAAGCAAATCACGGGGAAAGTCCTAGACAATAACGGTGACCCGATCATCGGAGCCAATGTTGTAGAGAAAGGAACGACTAACGGGTCCATTACTGATGTTGAAGGCCTCTTCAACATCAGTATAGCACCTGGTGCTATACTTTCGATCTCCTACATCGGATACAAGCCGACCGAAATAAAAGTCGGTTCACAAAACTCCTACAACATCACCCTCGAAGAAGATTCGGAGACATTGGATGAAGTCGTCGTGATCGGCTACGGTACGGCACGCAAAATCGACCTGACAGGATCGACCTCTTCTTTGGGAGGCGACAAACTTCGGATGAAGAGTACACCGCAGCTTTCCAGTCAATTACAAGGACAGATGGCCGGCGTACAGATCACACGTTCCAGCGGCGACCCGTCAGCCGGAGCTACTATCCGCGTACGTGGTGTCACGACCATGTCAACTAATGACCCATTAGTGATCGTGGATGGAGTGCCTGGCACTCTTACAGATATTGCCCCTGAAGACGTAAAAGACATTCAGGTTTTGAAAGACGCAGCTTCGGCTGCTATTTACGGTTCACGCGCAGCGGCAGGTGTCATATTGGTCACAACCAAACGTGCCAAAAACAAGGAATTCCATCTTTCATATAATGGAGAATACGGCATCAACACACCGACCGCAAAACCTAAATTCGCTAATGCCGTACAATGGATGAGTGGTCTTAACGAATTAGCTTTCAACGATGGTGCATCATCCCTCCATTCACTTTACTCCGAAGATGTAATCAACAATTACGCACAACTACGAGCTGAAGATCCGGACCGCTATGCAGATACCGACTTTATGGATTTAGGATTGAAAAGTAGCACACATCACCAAAGACACTCTCTCTCGCTCAGTGGAGGTACGGAAAAACTGAAAACAAACTTCAGTCTCAACTATTACAATTCGGAAGCACTTATCCAAACAAAAGACTACGAGCGTTTCAATATCCGCACGAACAATGACTACCAAATCAATAATTGGATACATGCCAATGTTGACTTGAATTTACTCTATTCTAACGCAAATGAACCTCACGGATCGATCTTTACCTTAATGGAGCGTGCACCGATCTACAATGCTTATTGGTCTGACGGACGTTTTGCCGATGGCAAAGATGGTGACAACCCTATTGCCGAGCACCAATTAGGCGGTTCCATGAAAAAACAGAACTACAGTGTGGGTGGTAAATTACAATTAGATATCACACCCATAGAAGGATTAACATTAACTGCCATCGTAGCACCAAAATATTCTTTTTACAAAGGAAAAGACCATCGCAAAAGATACGAAGTCTACCGGATCACCGGTGACCCGATTCCCGGAGTTGGCTATGCTTCAACTAGTCTCAGTGAAAGTCGTAACGACAACCATAGCTTGACTAAGCAGTTCTATGCCAACTATAAAATGCAACTGAAACGCCACTCTATCGGATTGATGGCTGGTTATGAAGATTATTCTTACAAATGGGAAGAAGAAGGTGCTTCACGAACCAATTTTAATTTGGTCAATTATCCTTACTTGAATTTAGGGCCTGAAGACTACCAATACAATAGCGGAAAAGCTGGACATAATGCCTATCGTTCATTCTTCGGTCGTATCATGTATTCATGGGCAGATCGCTATATGCTGCAAGCTAATATTCGCTCAGATGGTTCTTCACGTTTTGCTGATGGCCACCGTTGGGGTACATTTCCTTCCGTTAGTGCAGGTTGGGTTATTTCCGAAGAACCTTGGTTCAACAAAAGCATTGTAGATTATTTAAAGTTACGCGGTTCAATTGGACAATTGGGAAACGAACGTCTAGGGAAGGAGTTTCCTTATCAAGCAATACTCAGTTTTGGCACAGGTTTTATTCCAAATGCAACTACAGGTGTAGCAGATGTCGTACAAACGGCTTATCAGACAGACTATGCTTTCAACAACCTAACATGGGAAACGACCACCACCTATGGTTTCGGAGCTGACATCACTTTGCTAAATAACAGACTTCGTGCATCAGCCGATTATTATTACAAAAAGACAACTGATATGCTGATGGAAGTTGGATTCCCTTCTTATTTTGGTTATAACGCACCGCAAAACAACGCAGCCGATATGAATACGAAAGGTTGGGATCTTGAACTTTCCTGGAGCGATCAAATCAACGATTTCCGATACGGTGTAAGTTTCAATTTGTCCGATTATCGTTCTAAAATGGGATACATGGCAAACCGACAGAAAATCGATGATAACAAGATCACTGAAGAAGGGTCTTATTTTAACGAATGGTACGGATACAAAAGTATGGGCATTATCTTGAATGATGCTGCCATGTTGGACGAAAACGGAAATACCATTCCAGTTCTGACTAACAACGATAAAGCAGGTAACATACGTTACCAAGATATAGATGGAGACGGCAAAATCACTGCTTCCGCCGATCGTGTACGCTTGGGCAATTCCCTACCAGAAATGCAATACGGTGGCTCTCTATGGGCAGAATGGAAAGGCTTGGATTTCAATTTATCATTTCAAGGTGTTGGACATCAATTAGCCTACTGGAACTGGCCCGGTACACCATTCAATTATCAAGCATATGCTTGTCCGGTAAATCTGATCGAAAGCCATTGGAGTCCGACAGCAACGGATGCAGAAAATGCCAAGGCAAAATATCCGAAATTGACGACCAATAGTGCCAATATTTATGCAAAAAGTGACTTCTATATTTTCAACGGAGCTTATATGCGTATCAAAAACATCACATTAGGTTATACGCTCCCATCTGAATTCACGAAGAAGTTTTTTGTTAACAAGTTGAGAGTCTATTTCAGTGCGAATGACCTGCCTGCCTTCTCGAAATATCCCGAAGGATTCGATCCCGAATGGGGGGATCGCGCAAAAGACTTGATCATGTCTTCTTATATTTTTGGCTTGAATGTTTCATTTTAATTAAAAAAATCCTGTTATGAACAAAATAAACAAATATCTATTAACCGGAATAGTCTCACTAAGCATGACAGCCTGTGCAAACCTCGACCTAAATCCACTTTCTGAAGGATCGAGTGAAAATTGGTATCACGATGAAACCGAAATAGAAATGGCACTTAATGATTTGTGGAGACCAGACTTCTTCCCGATTGACGCCATCTATTGGGATGATGATTTGTTAAACCGAAATGGTTCCAACGAAGTTACGCTCGGAACAGTCACTTCTCAATGGGGGACCTCCTCCACACGCTGGAGTTCCTTATACAAGTCCATCGCCCGTGCAACAAAAGTAATTCAAGCATTGGACAATGGTTCTGCGACCGGAATCAGTGAAAGCAAAGTAAACCAATACAAGGGGGAAGCCTATTTCATGTTAGGGTTTGCCTACTGTGAACTGACTGCCTATTATGGAGATTGCGTGTTGAATAAAGGTATGACTTTGGATGAAGCATACGTGGCAACCCGCTCACCCAAAAACGAAGTGCTTGCATATGCTTTTGAATGTTTAGACAAAGCGGCCGAATATCTGCCCAATTCCTACAAAGGTCAACAACGGCCGACCAAAGGAGCCGCCCTCGGTTTCAAAGCCCGTTTTGCCCTCTTCCACGAAGACTGGCAAACCGCCGTTGATGCTGCACAAAAATGTATGGATCTCGGAGTCTACAAATTACACGACAATTATCGGGAAATATTCCAAGCTACCAGTTCTCCCGAATTTATGTTTTATTTCAAAGGAGACTTGACATTAAAAAAAGGATATGGTTTCATGGAAAATGTACGTGACTTTGTCATACGCAAAATCGGTGGCCATTGCAACCAAAGTCCATCATTGGAGCTGTTCTGTTCCTACACCTGCACGGACGGTTTGCCTATTGACAAATCACCGCTCTATAACCCGAAAGATCCATTTGCCAACCGAGACCCGCGTCTGGCAATGACAATCCAACCTTTCAAAACTAAATACTCTGCTGACTATGCAGAATATGAACAGTCCAAAAAAGATGGGACATTTCCTGAAAAATATCCAGATTATATCACATTAGGCTATGAATTCAATCCCAGTCCTTATGCAAATACGGTATACGAAGTGTCTACCGGTAAAATGGTAGTCAACACTGACTCCAAAGCATCGAATCAACATTCAGCTTATAACGGATTGATTCTCCGTAAATTTGTGAAGGATGACTGGAAAGATTTCAACAATTATAATCTAAAAGCAGACAACTGTTATCCATACCTACGTTATGCTGAGGTACTGATGACTTACGTGGAAGCGAAGAACGAAATGGGACAATGTACACAAGACGACTTGGACAAAACGATCAATCTGATCCGTGAACGTGCCTATCGCGAAACAGGTATCGCTTACCCCCGCGTAGAAGTACAATCACAAGAGGCTTTACGCAAAATCATCCGCATGGACCGTCGTTCGGAATTCGCATTCGAGGGGATTCGTTATCGCGACCTGTTGCGTTGGCGCATTGCTGAAAAATCACACAACAAGTCCATGTATTACTTGAATCGTGCCTGGTCTAACTCCGCCAATTGGAATGGTTTGACCGGCAGTGAATCAAACATCGAATTGTCTCAAGACTTCATAACTTTGTTAAAGAACTGGGACGAAGGTAACTATCCTATCGGTGGCATACCGACAATCGATGAAAACGGACTGCCCAATCTTGCACCTATGGAAACCGCTGGATATATCACTACATTCTACAAAATGTCTTTTGACCCAAAGAAAAACTATTTGTGGCCTATTCCAGCTAACGATATTTTGGTCAACGGTAACCTAACGCAAAACGACGGGTATTAATCTCTAGCAATCGAAGCCTCAATTATGGATTTTCAATGTTGAAAATCCATAATTGAGGCTTCGATTATCCATTGAAATAATATTTTTAAAACTTCGATTAATAAATATCGCCATTATGAAGTATAAATTATTTCCTTGTATTCTTTGTATAACATTATTTTCCTGCCATTTTCAAAAAAAGGAAAATACATCCGCTGTCAAAGAAGTCGATATTTGCATATACGGAGGAACATCCGCAGGTGTTGTAGCTGCTTACTCTGCAAAAAAAATGGGTAAATCCGTTCTTTTGGTAGAGCCTGGCAAATATTTAGGAGGTATGACTACCGGCGGTCTCGGAATGACAGATATCGGAAACAAATATGCAGTTACCGGATTGGCACGCCTTTTCTATCGTCGTATTGGAGAGCATTATAATAAATTCGAGCAATGGACTTTTCCCCCAAGTGTCGCGACTGCAACCATGAACCGCTTTGTGAAAGATGCAGATTTGGATGTCCTGTATTATCGTCGCATAACAGATGCTCAAGTTCAGAATAAAAGAATAAAAAGTATCACTTTGGAAGACTCCCAACAACCGGATAAAAAGACCTTGATACGGGTTAAAGCCAAACAATTCATTGATTGTTCGTATGAAGGCGATTTAATGGCAAAAGCCGGTGTCTCTTATTTTGTAGGACGTGAAGGAAACGAAGAACACGACGAGACTCTTAACGGAGTCCAAATGTCTTTCTGGCATCAATTTCCGGACGGAGTAGACCCATATCTAAAAGAAGGCGATCCGAATAGTGGCTTATGTTGGGGAATCCAACCTAATACACTGAAAGAAAGAGGAAGTGGAGATAAACTCGTACAAGCATACAATTTCCGTTTATGCCTTACCGACAATAAAGAAAATCAACGTCCGTTCGAAAAACCTGAAAACTATGATCCGGCCAAATATGAACTATTGGCACGTGCTATCCGTAAAATGGATTTACACATAGATAATTATCTCTTATTTAACTGGGGTATGATGCCAGATAATAAGTATGACGTGAATAATCGCGGACCACTATCAACTGATATGATCGGTATGAATTACGAATATCCGGATGGCAACTATGCAACCCGCGAACGGATCTGGCAAGAACATGTAGACTATACAAAAGGACTGCTCTATTTCCTCACACACGATGAAAGAGTCCCTTCCAAACTTCGCGACCAGGTTTCCAGATTCGGATGGGCGAAAGATGAATTTGTTGACAATGATAACTTTCCGACCCAACTATATGTGCGCGAAGCCCGACGCCTGAACGGGGAATATATCATGACACAAAAAAATTGCCAAGGGGAAGAGACTGTGGGAGATGCAATCGGAATGGCCGCCTACGGAATGGACTCTCATAATTGCCAACGTATCGTTACAAACGGTATGGTAAAAAATGAAGGGGATGTCCAATATCATGGCTTCCCACCCTATCCGATCTCGTACAAGAGCATTACGCCTAAACGCGAAGAATGTACTAATCTACTGGTCCCCGTATGTATTTCTTCCACCCATATCGCTTTCGGATCGATCCGGATGGAACCGGTCTTTATGGTGCTGGGACAGTCGGCAGCCGTAGCATCGGCATTAGCGATCGACGATAATACCGACGTCCAGACAATAGACGTAACCAAGCTAAGGAAAATCCTGAAAGAGAATCCTTATCTGGACGGTTCTACTCCCGAAATATTAGTCGATGACAGCGATATCGACAAAATAGAAAGATCCGGACATTGGCAAAAAAGCTTTGGAGCGCATTATAAGAACAGCTTCTTAAAGTCGGCGAACCAAAAGAACAATTGCTCTTTCACCTTTATGCCTGTTATTAAAAAGGCGGATACATACGAAGTGTTCTTTTACTGCACAGCTCTTCCCGACCAGGAAATGCCCGAAGTTATGGCTTTTGACATTACGGGTAAAGAGGGGACCAAGCAAGTAGAAATATCTCCCAGATCTCACAAAGGTGCATGGGTAAGTTTAGGCACATACGCGTTTGAGAAAGGCAACTGG
The DNA here is from genome assembly GCF_019041495.1 of Parabacteroides sp. MSK.9.14. NCBI lineage: Bacteria > Pseudomonadati > Bacteroidota > Bacteroidia > Bacteroidales > Tannerellaceae > Parabacteroides > Parabacteroides sp. MSK.9.14. The sequence goes on along the minus strand of NZ_JAHPXO010000001.1, from coordinate 249,453 downwards.
ACATCTTCTATCAAGATTGACGGCTGCCGTTCGAAGGGTACCTTATTTGCCGATGCTATTATATTAGTTCCTAAAAAATAAAATTCTTATCTTTATAGTTCCCATAAAAACCAAGTATAAAAAGAGAATACCATGATTACACGACGTGATTTTTTAAAAGTAACGGCAGCCGGAGGCGCATTAGCCTCTTTAGGTAGCGTGACGGAAGCAAAAGCGGCCATGAAGTCAGCCGTTCCAGATGAAGGGTTCTGCCATGAAGGGGCGCGTAAGATTCCGGTGATTGCAGAAGTAGATCTTGTGGTCGCGGGTGGAAGTTCACGTGCTATTGCCGCTGCTGTTGCCGCAGCGAAAACAGGTAGTCGAGTTTACCTGGTTGGCTATATGCCCTATCTGGGTGAAGACATATGCGGCTCACATCTCTACGAGCGAGAAGCAGGGGAAAAACTGCAGACAGCACTTGCACGCAAGCTCTTTCCGGGGAAAAATTTCCCGACTCCGCTTCATATAAAGAAAACGCTGGAAGACGAGCTGATCGACAACAACGTACAGTTCCTCTACAGCAGCTATGTAACGAATGTGCTGACGGACCCGTCCGGTAAACCTGCGGGAGTCGTGATTGCAAACCGTTCGGGCAGACAGGCTATCCGTTGCAAAGCGATTATCGATGCGACGCACAATGCATCCGTTGCCGGACTATTAGGAGCAGAACGTAAACCTTTTATCGCTGGTTCGCAAGAATTCTGCTATACCGTAGTAGGAAATACCCCGAAAGAAGCACCGGAAATTATCCAGGCCGAAGAATTATCCCAGCCCATCAAGGTTGGTGAGAAAAGCTATCCGGTCACCCGCTATACATTCCATTTACCACTCAAAGACGACTCGTATGCATCACTGGCCGAGGTCGAACAGATCATCCGTAACCGGACATGGGATATAGACCAGGTCGACAGCTCGGATCTGCTCTGGTATATTCCGAAACAAACGATTAACAGCGAGAAAGCATATAACGGGAATCCGGTGTCCTGGCGCAAGTTACCGATGCAAGCATTCAAATCTAAGAATATTGCAAACCTATGGGTACTCGGTCCCTGTGCTGAGATACCAAGAGAGTTGGCAGCCAAAGTGATGCGCCCCGTTCCGGCCCTGTTCATAGGAGAAATGATGGGCGAAACAGTAGCCAGGCAGATAAAGGATATACCCGTACCAGCTCAGGCCACTGTCCGCCAGCTTAAAGTAAACGCTTCAAACTACGGACAAACAGGCGAACTGCTCTCCCCACTCCGTCCGTCCCTGCAAAAGGGGTTCGTCGACTCTCCAGCAGGTGCGCTTCCGGTTTTAGGCAGCTACGATGTAGTTGTGATGGGAGGCGGCACAGCAGGTGCGTCCGCCGGAATATCTGCAGCCAAACAGGGAGCCAATACATTGGTATTGGAATACCTGCACGGGCTTGGAGGATTGAGTACACTAGGAATGATCGGTGTCTATTGGGATGGGTTCCGAGGCGGATATACCGCTCATATAGACAAGAGTGTCCTGGCAATGGCACCTAAAGACCATCCAAGACAACCCAAAGGAGAAGGACGTTTCCCTGCCGACTGGAAAATGGAATGGCATCGTAAAGAGCTGTTACAGGCAGGAGGCAAACTCTGGTTCGGCGTGATGGGATGCGGTGCTTTGATAGAAGGAAGCCAAGTAAAGGGAGTCGTAGTCGCCACTCCCTTCGGACGAGGCGTCATCCTATCCAAAATATTGATAGACAGCACTGGAAGCGCAGATATAGCCATTGCTGCCGGAGCGGCATTCGATTATACAGGTAAAAAAACAATCGCCGTACAAGGTGCGGGAACTGGAAAATGGGCGCCGGGCGACTATTACAACAACAACGACTGGCTGTTCGTAGACGACACGGATATTCTGGATGTATCACGCGCTTTTGTCCAAGCCAAAACAAAACTGCAAGGACAATACGATCTGGTCAAAATCCCCCAGACACGCGAACGCCGGCGGGTAATCGGAGACTACATCATCTCGGTATACGACGTGATCAACCATCGCCGCTATCCCGACACGATTTCTTATCACAAAAGTTCGTTCGATACACACGGTATGATCATAGACCCGCTCTTCATCCTAAACCCACCGGAAAAGCGCCACAAGATTTATGATGCAGATGTCCCCTTGCGCTGCCTGTTACCGAAAGGATTGGAAGGTATCCTGACCACCGGCCTGGGAGCAAGTGCGCACCGGGATGCCATGCCGGTGATCCGCATGCAACCCTGCCTGCAAAACCAGGGATATGCAGTCGGTTATCTTTCCGCCTTGTGTGTCAAGGAAAACAAATCACCCCGAAAGATAGACATCAAGAAGGTACAACGTCACCTGGTCAAGATCGGTAACCTACCGGAACGGGTGCTGACAGATAAAGAGTTCAAGGGATTCAGTAATTCCGAGATGAAGAAGGCTATCGCCAGCGTGACGGATAATTATAAAGGGCTCGAAATATTACTGACCGATCCCGAACGTTGCATACAGCTCGCCAGCAAACAAATCGCCGGAGCCACTATGCCGGAAGAAAAAGTGATCCTTGCCAGCATCCTGTGTATCTTAGGACAAGGGAAACATGCCCCGGTACTGGCTGAAGCCATCCGGCAATATAAAGACTGGGACGAGGGCTGGCACTACACCGGCATGGGACAATTCGGGATGTGCCTCAGCCGCTTGGATGCCCTTATCACCGCATTGGGAAACGCCCGCGATACATCCGTCCTTCCCACCATATTGGAAAAAGCAAAGAAGCTGGAGCCGGAAGACTATCTTTCCCACTTCCGTGCCATCACTATGGCCACCGAAGCAATCGGCAGCCGCGAAGCTGTCTCCGTACTACTGGCCATGCTGACGACACCGGGTGTACGGGGCCATTCGATCCTTTCGTTTGCCGAAGCACGTAGCAATGCGGTCCCCGACCTCAACGACACGTCTACCCGTAACCTCGCATTGAAGGAGTTGCATTTGGCAAGAGCCCTTTACCTATGCGGCGACCAGGACGGTATCGGAGAAGAGGTGCTCCGACGGTATGCCGACGGTCTGCAAGGCCACTATGCCCGTTATGCCCAAGAAATATTAAACAGTAAATAGCACTTTATGAGAAAGAAAACACATGTACTCTCCCTCCTTTTGGCCTGTGCGACCGCTTTCGGCCAGTCGTCCTACGACCTGGTGATCGTCGGCGGCAACCCCGGAGGGATCATGGCAGCCATCTCGGCTGCCCGGATGGGGAAAAAATCGGTAATACTCGAACGTACCCGCTATGTAGGCGGACTTCCCGCCAACGGACTCGGAGCAACCGACATCGCCACCCGTGCCGCAACGACCGGCTTGTTCCGTGAGTTTGTGGACGGAGTGAAACAACACTATATCGACACCTACGGTCCTGGCTCCGAGCAGGTGAAAGTATGCAGCGACGGCTACCACTTCGAACCCTCCGTCGGAGCACGCATCTTCCAGAAAATGCTCGACGGGCAGAAGGATAAGATCACGGTCCTGACCATGCGTCAGTTCGATGCCGAAGATGAAAACATAGTCATGCGCGACAACCGCATCGAAAAGATCCGTATCCTGAACCGCGAAACCGGGGAAATGGAGGAATACACCGGTTCTGTATTCCTGGATGCCACCTACGAAGGTGACCTCGGCGCTGCCGCCGGTGTTCCTTTCCGCGTAGGGCGCGAAGGGAAAGACGAGTTCGGCGAGCCCGGAGCCGGACGTGTCTACAAATATTGGGGCGGTCCGGAAGGGGACGGCAGCACGTTCAAGAAAGACAAAGCCGTGCAGTCTTACAATTACCGCCTCTGTCTGACCAATAATCCGGCGAACCGTGTGGCTTTCACCAAGCCGGCCCATTATAACCGCGAAGACTATGCCTCCATTGTGGAGGACGTCTGGACCGGACGCAACACGGATGCCGCCATGCAATGCGTGACACCCGAAATGATGGAAGAGAACCGGAAACATATCAAGACCGGCAACCCTTCCAAACTTCCGGGAGACAAATGGGGGATCGCCAAGATCACCAACATCGTCCATGTCCCGAACATGAAGACGGACGCCAATAACCAGCACGGTGTGTTCGTATCGACCGACCTGCCTGAGGAGAACTGGCCCTGGCCCACCTCTTCGTGGGAATGGCGCGACAAGTTCGCCCAACGTCTGCGTGAATACACCGAAGGCCTTTTCTGGTTCGCCCAAAACGACCCCGAACTGCCCGCCCACTTCCGCAAAGCAGCAAAAGAATGGGGACTTTCGAAAGACGAATATGCGGACAACGGGCATTTCCCGCGCCAGGTCTACGTCCGTGAAGGCCGTCGTTTCGAAGGTGCATATTTCTTTACCGCCAACGATGCCATTCCGGTAACGATCGGTAGCCGCCCGCCCATCCACCAAAGCAGCATAACGGCGAGCCATTATGCGTTGGATTCGCATGCGGTACGGAAAAGAGAAGAAGGAAGAGTGCATCTGGACGGCTTCCTGAGCTATCCGTCGGCAGTATACACAGTCCCCTATGGCGTGATGGTCCCGAAAGAAGTGGGCAACCTCCTGTTGCCCGTCCCGGTGTCGGGTTCGCACATCGGATTTTCCACCCTGCGCATGGAGCCTTGCTGGATGGCAATGGGACAGGCCGCTGGTATCGCCTCCGCCCTTTCGATTGACGGAAAGGTGAAGGTGCAGAACATCGACCTCTCCCGTCTACAGGACAAGCTGGTCGACCAGAAGGCGACACTTATGTATTTCAAGGATGTGGATTACACGAGTCCTCACTTCCGCATGGTGCAATATCTGGGACTTCGCGGCTATCTTCCCGAATGGACTGCACGTTTGCAGGAGCCGGTGGATATGGCGACTCTAACCGCCTGGAAAAAACTGAGCGGAAAGGACCTGCCGGGCATAGAAGCCGGTAAAACGACAAGATTAGTGGCTTTGGAAATGATTTATCGGAAAATAAAATAACCTAAAAGGAAGTGTGTCAAAATCATCTTTTTCTTGATAGAAAAACAGATAGATTTCGACACACTTCCTTCCAATATAATTTCTTACTTAATCACTTCTCCACGGCCGTTCATCAACACAAACTCCTCGCTCCGGTCCGGATTACCAATCTCGATCTTATAAGTTTCATGTCCGGGATTCCCCATCATATAAGCTCCTTCAAAAGTACAACCCTCATAAGAAGAAGAGGTTCCCATTGTCCGTAATACGGCATGTGGGAGGTTTTGCATATCTATTCTCCGAAACCCATCGGGAGTAACCTGTTCGAAAGATGAATATACAGCAGCCTGTCTACACTTCACATCCTGAGATGCAAATACCACCACACATGCAACAACTGCAACGACTAATGCTAAAACAATCTTTTTCATAATCTTAAAACCTAAATCTAAACAATCTTCTTATAACCTAAACTCCATTACATTGACATAAATACAAACGCCATGCCAAACCGATAAAAGCGCTTGCAAAGCGGGAAGTCACCCCATAAAACAAACGGGGCGTGTAGAAAAAATCCACACGCCCCGTCTATAATTCCACAATTGTCACCAGTTAAGCCTACATCTCCGGCTTGCAATAGTTCAGCACTTCCACATTACGGATCGAGCTCTTGAAATTTCCCGCTTTTTCCAATGGGAATACTAATGTGCGGACATAATTCATCGAATCTTTTCCTCCATTGAAATACTGTTTCCGGATAGCCAGATCCTCTTTCAACTTACCGTCGATGTAAAGCCGCGTAGATTTCTCGTCCCCAGTAATGGTTACCGATGCGGTCTCTTCTGGATAAAACTGGTAGTTGAAGGTATTCAGATATCCATCCCGGATAAATCCCAACTTTCCGGAAGCCGGATCAGACAGATAAAAGACGGCATCAGGCGAACGGAACAATTCGGTTCCCTTTTCCTCCGCCTCCGCTTTGATATCGAAAGAGACGGTATAATGATAGCCAATCTCTTTCAACCCCGTTTCCATTCCCGGCTTCAAAGTTTCGAGGTTGTAGACGGCACGCGGCTCCGTCCCGATACGTCCGGCCACGTTCACGCCAGGTGCTTCGCTGATCGCCATACGGGCGCTGTTAAAGTCCGCATACGGAACCGTACAATCCTTTCCCGTCCACATCTTAACAGCCAACGTCTGCATAGCAGGAAACACGCGATAGTGAATATCCTTCGTGCTGATGCCGTTACCCGCATGGTCGTTCCAGACAGCAAACATACCGCCTTTGATCTGCTTATGCTTTTCGGGAAACACTTCTTTCCCTACATGGGCGGGCGTCCATTCTTTATAAAGCATTTCCGTATTCAGGTAATCATAATAATAGCCTGCTGCGGGAACGATATACAGATACCCGTCAGGGATACTAATCAGGTCATAGCCTTGTTTGATCATCTCTTTCGGATCGGCATACCCGTTATACCAAGCGCTCATCAGCACGTTTTCAGATTTTACAGGTGTTTCACCCTTTGCGTGCGTCAAAGCTCCCCAGACACAAGCCTGCTTGCCGAAACCTTCCACAAAACGGATATAGTGATCGGTGAAAGCACGGAATTTCTCCACCACATCCTGCTTTTTATTGGAATATTCGTCCGTTCCAATATGGACACGTTTGCCGGTAAAGACGGGATTACGTCCTTCCAGGTACTCGCGGAAAAGAGCATCCACGAACTCATAAGTTTCAGGTTTGAACAAGTCAAGATGATCCATGCCATACTCTTCGCTGCCGATCTCCGGCTTATACTGTGTAAGCGCAAGCGAATGTGCCGGGACATCTATCTCCGGAATGATCTCCACACCCAGGCTATCGGCGAGTTGTTGCAGGGCGATAAACTCCTTTTTTGTATAATAGCCATCGCGGGCGGTCAGTCCGGGAAAAGTTTCGCATTCGAGGCGGAAAGCCGAATAGGTCTTGTTCCAGTCGTGATTGTAATATTGCTTGAAAGCATTATCGTTCAAGTGGATCTGGAATGTGTTCATCTTATAGTAGGCCATCATCTTCACATAATCACGTAACATGCTCATTGGAATAAATTTACGCCCGCAATCCATCATAAAACCACGGATCGCATAGTCGGGATAATCACGGGCTGCCCCTTTCGGCAAAGCCTGATTACCCTGCTGTTCGGTCAGTTGTAGCAACGTGCGGGTAGCCCAATACAGCCCCTTGCTCTTAGGAGCAGTAACGGTGACGCGGTCAGTGATCTTCATCGTGTAGCCTTCCTCTCCCAACCGGCTGTCGGACGAGAGGGAGAACACAAAATCGCCGGCAGCCGCACGACCTTGCACGACCTGCATCCGACGGCCGAACATCAGCTCGTAGTCTTCGGCAAACTGATTGGCAACACGGGCTACAGACGGATCTTTTCCGGTATACACGATCCGGGATGTAGCCGTAGGAGTGAACATCCCCTGAGCTCCTCTCCATTCCTGCAATTCAGGGATGACAAACGGTTTCTTGTTATTTGCGGCGTCTGCTTTTCCAGGCAATAACAATAAAGCTGCCAAAAGCAGCCAATAGAGTTGTATCTTCATAAGTATTTGAATTTATTGCGGACAAAGATATGAATTATTCCTTATCTCTCACAATCGGAGTGTATCGCCCCTTTTTCGTTAAAAGATGGCTAAATAGCAGGGCATTTCTGATTGATTTATTACTTTTGCATCCAAAATCATTTTAATGAGTTACAATTGGAACACACGGACGGAACTTTTGTTAGGCGCCGACCGGATGGAGCGGCTGGCACATAGCCATGTGCTGGTAGTGGGACTAGGAGGTGTGGGAGCTTATGCTGCCGAACAGATATGCCGCGCCGGAATCGGCCACATGACGATCGTCGACGCCGATACGGTGAACGAAAGCAATATCAACCGCCAACTGCCGGCGTTACATTCGACGTTGGGGATGCCGAAAGCTGAAGTCGTAGCCCGTCGCCTGTTAGATATCAATCCCCGTCTGAAACTAAACGTCCTGAACGAATTTTTGCGCGACGAACGGACGGAAGAGGTACTTTCGGCGACCCGGTACGATTTTGTCGTCGACGCGATCGATTCCCTCAGTCCGAAAGTATTCCTCTTGTATCACGCTTATCAGAGAAATATCCCTGTCGTTTCCTCAATGGGTGCCGGAGCCAAGATGGACCCGTCACAAGTCAGGATCGCGGATATCTCGAAGACCTGCAACTGCGCATTGGCAAAAGCCGTACGCAAACGACTGCGCGGTCTGGGCGTCAACAAAGGGATTCCGGTTGTCTTCTCTACCGAGATAGCCAATCCTGATGCCGTCGTAGAAGTGGAAGGCGAACAATGCAAACGGACAACGACCGGAACCGTTTCCTATATGCCGGCAATATTCGGATGCTACTTAGCCTCATATGTTATTAACCAGTTGAAAGTTGAAAGTTGAAAATGAGAAGTTATTCTTTTCCTTATACAACTTTCAACTTTCAACTTTCAACTTTCAACTGATATGATACAAACAGAAGGAATAACCAAAAGCTTCGGCTCCCTGCAAGTATTGAAAGGAATCGACTTGACGATAGGCGAAGGTGAGATCGTAGCGATTGTCGGTCCGAGCGGGGCGGGAAAAACAACCCTGCTTCAGATCATCGGGACACTCGATGCTCCGGACAGCGGCAAACTATATATAAACGGGACCGAAACCGTCCGCCTTTCGGAAGAAAAACTGGCGGCATTCCGCAACCGGAACATCGGCTTCGTTTTCCAGTTCCATCAGCTTCTCCCGGAGTTCACGGCTTTGGAGAACGTGATGATCCCGGCACTGATCGCCCGTGAAAAACCGACTGTAGCCGAGAAAAGGGCGAAGGAGATTCTTGACTTCATGAACCTGACCGATCGGATGTCCCACAAACCGAACGAACTGTCAGGCGGAGAGAAACAGCGCGTAGCCGTTGCCCGCGCCCTCATCAACAACCCATCCGTAATCCTCGCAGACGAACCATCAGGAAGCCTGGATACCAAGAACAAGGAAGAGCTGCACAAGCTCTTCTTCGACTTGCGCAGCCAGATGCACCAGACATTCGTCATCGTCACACACGACGAGCAACTGGCAACCGATACAGACCGCGTGATCCATATCAAAGACGGAACGGTTCAACAGTTGAAAGGGGAAAGTTAAAAGTGAAAAGAGGGCAATTATTTCTTAATTTTTAATTCTTAATTATTCATTCAAACATGGTGGACAACAGAGTCACATTCGGTAGTAAACTCGGAGTTATCCTAGCTACCGTAGGATGCGCCGTAGGACTGGGAAGTATCTGGCGTTTTCCTTATATGTTAGGAACGAACGGCGGTGCCGCATTCTTGCTTATCTATATTCTCTTCATGATATTCTTAGGAATTCCGGTAATGGTAACCGAATTCTTTATCGGCCGCTACTCCCGCAGCAATACGGTCGGTTCGTTCAAGAAAATGGCCCCCGGGACGAAATGGTGCTGGATCGGATACAACGGCATCCTGGCCGCTTTCCTGATCCTGGGCTTCTATGCGGTCGTTTCCGGCTGGACACTCGAATACGTCTGGCAGACAGTAAACAGCAGCCTCTACAGTACGCCGGGTGTGGACTTTACCACCGGCTTCGACAACTTCTCTTCCAATGCACTCCGGCCGATCTTCTGGACAGCAGTCTTTATCGGACTGACGCATTTCGTGATTGCCTCGGGTGTGGAGAAAGGTATCGAACGGGCCTCCAAGATCATGATGCCACTCCTGTTCTTTATCCTGGTCGTGATGTGTGTACGCTCCGTCACGCTGCCAAATGCAGAAGCGGGACTGGTGTACCTGTTCAAACCGGATTTCAGCAAGCTGACTTCATCCGTTGTACTGAGTGCCGTCGGGCAGGCGTTCTTTTCGCTGAGTCTCGGCATGGGTTGCCTTATCACCTACTCTTCTTATTTCGGGAAAGACACCAACATGTTGGCAACAGCTTGGCAGGTGACGATCATCAATACTTTTGTGGCAGTCCTGGCAGGGATCATGATCTTCCCGGCAGTCTTCAGCTTCGGGATTGCCCCATCGGCAGGCGCCCAACTGGTATTCATCACTTTGCCCAATGTATTCGAGCAGTTACCGTTCAGCAGCTTGTGGTCGCTTATTTTCTATATCTTGCTGGCGATGGCGGCACTGACTTCTACCATTTCCTTGCATGAAGTGGTGACCGCCTATATCCATGAAGAGTTCCGTATGACAAGGAAAAGAGCGGCTTGGCTCGTTTCGATCGGTGTATTCATCTTAGGCATTCTCAGTTCACTCTCGTTCGGATTATTAAAAGAGTTCACGATAGGTGGACTGATCTTTTTCGATGCACTGGATTACCTGACGGCCAAGATCATGCTACCGTTAGGAGGAATGCTGACCTGCATCTTCGTCGGGACACGTGTCGACAAGAAAATCCTGAAAGCCGAGCTGACCAACGAAGGGACGATCAAGTTCCGTCTCTTCTTCATTTATGTCTTCTTCATGAAATACGTTTCCCCGATCGCCATCGGCATCGTATTCCTAAACGAACTCGGCCTGCTTGACCAGCTGAAGAAACTATTTTAAAATAAACCCGTAAGTTCCTTGCATATCGGCAGGGAACTTATACCTTTGTAAAATAGTATTCATTTAATAATAACTGTCTTATGGAGACCAAAACCATTCGAAAAAATACTTTCTTACCATGAACTGGCGCGACCTTCTCTACTTCTCCAAAGGCGAACGGAGAGCACTGGCTTTACTCCTTTGCCTCATCACTATTTCCTGGATCTTATTGCTTTGGACAAACACGAAACGGATGCCTATCGAAGCGCAGACAGATGCCCATCGAACAGAAAGCCGACAAGCACCGGGCGAAAGACGGATCATCACCGGAAAAAATACATCCGAAGGGGGAAAAAATTTCATCCGGAAAGAATCCGGACCTCATCCGAATAAAACCAAGAATACCCTTAAAGATAAAAGTCCTACCCTTACAGGTAACAACTCCTACCCTACAGGCAAGAAGAGGAAAGGATATACCCCATACCCCCGGACGGAAAAGTACGCGCCGGGAACCCTCGTCGAGCTCAACACCGCCGACACTACGATCCTAAAAAAAGTTCCTGGTATCGGCAGTACCTTCGCTCGGCGGATCATGAAATACAGAGAACTCTTAGGGGGCTTCTACGATGTCAGCCAGTTGGCGGAAGTGTATGGGATCGATGAAGAACGCTACCAAGCCCTCGCCCCCTGGTTCATTGCCGACACGCTCCATGTACGCCGGTTAGAGGTCAACGCCTTACCCGCCGCCGCTCTCCGCAAACACCCTTACCTCGATTACCGACAGGCAAAAGCGATCGAACAGCTCCGGAAACAAAAAAGCAGGCTCTCCGGATGGGAGAACCTGCAATTGATAGAAGAATTTACAGATACGGACAAGAAACGGCTCACACCGTACCTGTCATTCAAATAAACTTTAAAACGTGACTTGTATCATCACGGGAAAATGATCCGACGGGAAACGACCGTACTGCATATCGTTGAGAACAGCATACTTTTTCACCTTCGTCCCCTTCGTCACCCAGATATAATCGATGCGGTTCATCATCTCGGAATCCGTCTTGAAGCTGTTGTAAGTACCTTCCGTACCATAACGCGGCTGCTCGCTCAGGTCATACGAGTCCAGCAACAGACCGTCGGATGCCAGCGTCACCATCGGTTCATCGGTCGGAACGGCATTGAAGTCTCCCGTCGCAAAGACCGTCGCATCCGTTCCGGCAATCTGCTTGATACGAGCGATCAGCAGTTTGGAGGATTCCCGGCGTGCCACCTTCCCCTGATGGTCGTAATGGGAATTGAAAAAATAGAACACCTTGCCACTCTCCTTATCGCGAAACTTACCCCAGGAGCAAATACGGTTGCAGCAAGTAGCATCCCAGCCTTTGCCCGGAACATCCGGTGTTTCGGAAAACCAGAAATTCCCTTTGTCCAACAAATCGAAACGACTGGTCTTATAGAAGATAGCGGAATGTTCGCCCGCATCCTCGCCGTCATCGCGCCCGGCACCGATATAGGCATACCCATCCAACTCGGCAATCCCGTCCAACATGTGCTTGAACCCTTCCTGTGTCCCGAAGATATCGAAATCGTGGAAGCGGATCAGTCCTTTCACCATCTCTTTGCGGTTCGGCCAGGCATTCACACCATCTTTTTCCGTATCCATACGGAGGTTGAAAGTCGCCACGTTCAGTTCGCTCCTCCCGCCTGTGGCCGGATGGGATTCTTTCATGACCCATGACTGGAGCAAAGCTGCCAGCAGGAGGACCAAAGCAAATACACTTATTGTCTTTTTCATATCCTTATCATTTATCGATTACACATTTACCAACCAGGATTCTGTTTCAGGTTTCCATTTTTGATGATTGCCGACTGAGGAATCGGGTAGTAATACTGGCGACCATCGTCGTACCAGATACGCGGATCATCGTCCGACCAAGTCAGATTACCCGAATCCGCCCCGGTCAATCCCTGCTGTGTGCCCTCTCCTACCGAAACAGGCGTACAGGAAGCAGGCAGACCGGTCGGCTTCTCTCCCTTATAGAAGATCACGTCCGGCGTACCGTCTTTGTCGAGGTCCATCTGGACATTCAAGGCGGGAACATATATACCAGTCCAACGCATCGTCATCAGCTCACCGCGTTTCCAACGCTTCAGGTCGGTGAAGCGGAACCCCTCCAGAGCCAATTCGATGGAGCGCTCACGACGCACTTCGAGGATGACCGGATCGGAAATATTCGGGAAATAGTTTTGCTGGAAATAAGCATCCACCTTGGTTGGCTTGGCAGAAAGACCGCCGGTGATACCGGCGCGTGCACGCAACACACCGACCGTATTCGCCCAATCCGCATCCGTCAGCGTCCCCAACTCAGCTTTTGCCTCGGCATAGTTCAGCAGGACTTCGGCATAACGGAACAACGGAATCGCATTCGTATTCAAAGCACCGGCATCGTATTTGGTATCATCCAACGTATATTTGATCGGTTGGTAGCCCGTATAGGAATAACCGTTGAAGTTAGGAGCGGCAGGCACCCCGTCGCGTTCATACCCCGGTGTGCGGATCGTCTGGGCAAGGCGTGCGTCACGGTTCTGGCATTCGTCATAGAACTCCATCGTCTCGTAACCGGCACGATCCGTAAACGGTGTCCCATCCGTATTCAGGAAAGTATTGACAAAGGTACGGATCATACTGAAACGCGCTCCGTACGTGCCTGAAGTCCACCACCAGTTAGCTTCGCCCAACACAGCCAGCCCGGCATCGGCGCAGCTCGCCAGCATCACTTCACTAGTTACCGGCTTATCACTGATGAACAGCGAGCGGAAAGAAGCATCCGTACCCTCACCCGTATAAATAGAATGGCCGCTTTCCTTCATAACCGTTTCGGCAGCACGGACAGCCTCCTGATACCATTCGTCGGCCGAGTCGGTCAATCCCAACTCCGTATGATACTTGCGAAAAGAAGCTTCGAAGAGGCAGATACGGGATTTCAACGCATAAGCCACCCATTTCGTCACCAGAGAACCGGTTTCGTCCTTCGTCCGCGAGATATTCTCACAAGCGAAGTCCAGGTCTTCCAACACATGATCCATGACGATAGTCCGCGAATCGCGGGGAGCATACAGCAACTCGTCGTCCACACCTAACGTACGGTCTATCCAAGGCACATCACCGAAACGTACTACCATCTCGTAATAGAAGTAAGCGCGGAAAAAGCGGGCCAAGCCGATATAGTTGTTACGGACAGATTCATCGACCGCCTCGTTCGTACAGTTCTCAATAAAGTAGTTGATGTTGCGCAGATCGCTCCACGACCACCCGCTGCTCAACTCGGCCGAGTAAGCCCCTTCGCGGATAAAGTTGTCGAAGCTGGTCACCGCTCCATAATCGCACATGGCATCCTGCCTGAAACCGTCACTGACGGAAGGGAGCATATTATAGAAAGAATAGGAATATGTTTCCAGCCCTTTCTCCGTCCTGAAGACTGTGTCTTTGTCCACCGAAGCCTGCGGTGTCTCGTCCATTGAGCAGGAGGAAAGGAGTAAACAGACTGATACAAAAGAATATATAATCCGTTTCATGTCGTTGATAGTTCTTTAATTAAAATGTTACTGATAAACCTAAACTCACACTCTTCATCTGCGGATAGCTGTTCCCGTCACCACTACCACGGTTCCCGTTCAGTCCGGACGACATATCGGCATCCGTCAGGTCGGGATCGGAACCGTAGATGTTCGTCACGTCGAGGTCACGCGTATGCTTGTAGAGCGGGGACCAGCACCAGAGATTCTCGGCCGAAATATAAACCCGTACATTCTGCAATTTGGCTTTCGAAACGATCGGCTGTGGCAAAGTGTAGCCGAATTGCAGGTTCTTCAGACGGATATAAGCGACATTCTGCAAGTAGCGGGTCTGCGGTGTAGACTTCAGGGAAGCATTATAGCCGGCATAACGGGGCAGATAAGCATCCGTATTGTCTTCTGTCCAATAATTGCCCTGATGCCAGGTAGGCATGTTGTTATACGGGCGGTTATACTGTCCCCAGAAAATACATTCCGAACTGGGATACCAATCCTGTTTACCCACCCCCTGGAAGAAGGCGGAAAGGAAGAAGTTGTTCCAGTCACCGGAAAGGTTGATGCTATACGCATAGCGAGGCAACGCATTTCCGATTACGGTCTTGTCGCCGTGGTCGTCTACAGTGTTATTGCCGTAATCGATCACATGGTCGCCATTCAGGTCCTTGATCTTCACATCTCCCGGATAAGTGATACGCTTGGAAGAAGACTGGATCAATGTTTGGTCAGCATGGCTGTCGATATCGGCCTGATCCTTGAACAGCCCCTCAGTCACATATCCCCAGATTTCACCTACACGCTTGCCGGCATAGTAGTCATCCAGGTTACCTGTCTGGTTGTTATAGCGGTCGATGGTCGAGATATAGTCGGACAGCGTACCACGGATCTCGTAGTTGAACGGTTTCTCCGCCAATGTGAACTGGTCGCGCCAAGTTAGCGTGATTTCCCATCCCTTGGTCGTCATGTCGGCATAGTTGCCTTTGGGAGAAGAGGCGCCGAACACATCGGGAAGCGTTTCGCCGACCGTGTACATATCCGTTGTCTTACGGATGTAATAGTCACCGTTAAATTGCAAGCGGTTGTTCAACATGCCGAAGTCCAGTCCGACATCGGTCGTCGTTGCCGTTTCCCAGGTCAGTCCGTCAGGCATGACGGCAGGAGCACTCGTATACTTGTTCTTCAAACCGTTCAGGACACGGCCGGAAGTGCTGATGCTCAACAACTCGAGGAAGCTATAGGGAGAAACATTACCATTCCCTAACGAACCGTATGAAGCACGTATTTTCAGATTGGAGAACAAATCCGGGTTCACCTTCCAGAACGCCTCTTCCGACACGCGCCATCCACCGGAGACAGAAGGGAAGAACGCCCATTGCTGATCGGTCGGGAATTTGGAAGAACCGTCATAGCGTCCATTCACTTCCAACAGATAGCGATCCTTGAACGCATAGTTCAGACGGAAAAAGCCACCTGCCACGCGCCATCTGTTATAACCTCCCGACGTAGTGATCGCATCTCCCAGCGCCAAGTTGATGTTTTCCGAATCGTCGAGCAGCAACCCGTTACGCTGCACATAGGTGCTCTTATAAGTTGACTGTTCATAATTGTAACCGACCATACCTTTGAAATAATGCGCATCACCGAATGTATCCTCATAATCGGCATACAGGTTGGTCGCAATATACTCGGTCCGCATATTACTCTCCTTCAAGTCATTGTATTTGGTACTCAGTTCGACAATCTGCCCTTCGTGAGTGCTATAAGGAACCGGTACGCGGCGTTGCGTCTGTCCCTCGTCCGTATTGCGGAACGTGAAGTCGCCCCGTACGTGCAATTTGTTTTCCAGAAAAGAAGCAGTAAAGCCGGTCGTATTCTTCAACACCTTGTTATTGGTATCGATACCGTTCTTGCCATAGATAAAGTCACCGACCGAATAAGCGGCCGAGAAAGTCAGGCTGCCGTCGGGGTTGAAGATAGGCGAGGTCGGATGACCTTCATCGGAAATGTTACGCCAGATGGAGCCGCCTTCGCCGACATTGATCGGGTTATGGTAATCCATATTGGAAAAATCCATATTGTTCTCGATCTTCAGCCAGTCGAACACCTGTACGGAACCTTTCGCACGCAGGTTCATCATCTTATAATTGTCGGTATTATAGCGGAACAAACCGTCGTAGCCATAGAAACGCCCGGATACATAGTAGTTCAGTTTCCCATTGTTACCGGTCACCGACAAATTATGGTCCTGCGCGAAAGTCGTTTTCTTGTACAGGGCGTCGTAATAGTCTTCGTTGCCGTAGTAGACATATTTGCCGGTAGCATCGACCGTCACCTCGTCAGTTATGCCCTGCTCCTTCCGTCTTTTGAAGTCTTCCAGCCAGCCGAGGGAGAATTCCTGCGTCTTGTTGATGTTCTTAGGGTCGGCCGAATAGTTGTTCCACGCATGATAGGCTTCATAGAAATGACTGGCATATTCATATCCGTCGGTCACGAAGTCGGGAACCGTCACCGGCTTCTGCATGGCGAAATTTCCTGAATAGGTAATGGAAGTCTTGTCCTTAGTCGGCTCTTTCGTGGTGATCAGTACGACACCGAAAGTACCGCGCGCGCCATAGATGGCAGCCGAAGCGGCATCTTTCAGGACAGACACGCTGGCGATATCGTTCGGGTTCAACATCGAGGGATCACCTTCCACACCGTCGATCAGGACCAACGCGCTACCACCCTGCCCGATCGAAGTCGTACCGCGGACATTATAACTCGCCGAGCGGGTCGGCTTGCCGTCGGTCAACTGAATGTTCAAGTTGGGGATCGAACCTTGCAGGGCTTGTGTCACGTTGGGAACGGAACGATTGTCAAACACTTCGCTGGTCACCTGTTCGACAGCTCCGGTAAGATTCACTTTCTTCTGCGTGCCGTAACCGACCACGACCACTTCGTCCAGCTTCTGCATATCTTCCACCAAGACCACTTTCAGCTCTTTCTCTCCTTTCAGTGTGATTTCTTTCGGTATATATCCGATAAAAGAGATGGTTAACACAGCGTCAGGGGCTACTTCCAGCGAAAACTTCCCGTCGATATCGGTCACCGTCCCGTTAGTCGTTCCTTTTTCCACTACATTGGCTCCGATAACGGGTTCTCCATATCCATCCACAATCGTACCTGTCAGATGATACGTTCCCTGCCGGGCTACGCTTATGATTCCGCCTGGATTGGCGGAATAGATTACAGGGATTCCCTGTAATGCACCTGCGATACATAGTAAACCCGCAAATCGGGTCACTCTACTCTTAATCTCCATGTTTGTTCTTTTTGCGTTAAAACAAATATATTTTCACCTATTAAAACCGCTGCAAAGGAACAATCGGAGTATTAAATCGCTGTTTACTATCAATTACAATATCGTTACAGAACCAATTCCCTAAACAGTATCTCCAACGTCTGGTCCAAGTCGTCGGAGAAGCCCGGATGCGGACGTGAAGTCTGGATAGATGCACTCCGCACTGCTGTCAGCCAACGAAACCGTTCCGGGACGTCCAGAGCAGCGATAGGACCGCCCTCCTTCGTACCGGAACAGATTTTATCGAAAACATGCAGATTGGCAAACAACGATTCACGATCCAACTCGGAAGAAAACAGATTCAACTTGTTCTCGTCTACCTTATAAAGCGCCTTGATATATTTCGCTCTTTTCGAGAACAGAATAATTCCCACATTAAAGAACTCCTCACGTTCTACTTTGGGGACCAAACGGATAACGGCATATTCATATAAGTGCTTTCCTTGCATCTTGTGCTTCTTTTATAAATGTTTCGGAATGTGCCAGTCTCTCACATAAGAACCGGATATAAATCTCTCTTATTTCTTGCGGCCTACCGGGACTTTCGCTCCAATGCAACCAGTCGTCGGGAATCAGAGCCACGATCTCCCGGATCTTCTCTTCCGTCAGCAGGCGTTTCATCTCGGCATCTGCCTCTTCCAACCCGGAAGCTTCGGGCAACAGCACGTGATCTTTGACCTGCACGAACGGACTTACGGCATGCTTTTGCCAGTTCACCCATGAATAATGGAAATAAAGCGAAGCGCCATGATCGATCAGCCACAGTTCCTTATGCCACATCAGCATATTGGTATTCCGGAATGTACGGTCTACATTGGTCAGAAACGCATCCAGCCACACGATACGGGACGCCAACTCAGCCCCGACCTTCGTCACTACCGGGTCGTAAGTAAGAGCTCCCGACAGAAAATGCAGGCCGAGGTTTAATCCCCGGCTGCCTTGCAGCAGATCCTGGATTTCCTCATCACCTTCGGTTCGCCCGAAAGCTTCGTCCAGATTCAGAAAGACCAGCTCGGGAACCCGGAAACCAAGTGCACGGGCTATCTCACCGCCAATCAGCTCGGCTATCAACGCTTTCGTCCCATGGCCTGCCCCACGGAACTTCACGACATATTTAAACTCGTCATCAGCTTCCGCCAATGCCGGCAACGATCCGCCTTCCCGAAGAGGCATGATATAACGCGTCACATTCTCTGTTCGTAATTCCATCACATTCCAGTTATTTGAAGATAAAGATACATGTTCTTTTTAAACAAACGAAGATTGACGGCACACTATCTGTTTGTTTTTTCGCCATAATCTGCCAACCGCCTTCACCGAAAAAAGTAAACCGAGTACGGGAAGTGTGTTATAAAGCTACAACTGCCATGCTTCTATCGCCAAACTATAATGCCATAGAGCTTTTGACCTAAGTCGAATACCTTTTCGACCTTGGGCAAAAAGGCTTTCGACAATGGGCAAAAAGGTTTTCGACTTAGGTCGATAAGATAGAAGGATATAAGACAAACATTAAATGATTATATATTAAACCATTATACACATTCATAATCTCTTTATTTTTCACTTAAATAGGTTGCTTCGGATAAGAGACAGAAGGGGGAGCATAGTCAACCTATTTCAGGACGAGACACTGGGTGAAAGCAAATTTTTAAGGTGAAGGCAGTCCCGATGTTCACCTTCACCCTTGTACACTTTGATAATCAAAGAGTGAAAGGACAAGGTGAAGCCAAAACATAACAAGATCCGTCATATGAAAAATAAAAAAGGGGAAAAGCTCCCCTCTATAAACAATTAAAGGCTGTCTCACGACAACCCCTAACCAACTTTGTTAACCTTAAATCTAATACTATTATGAAAAAACCACAATGCAAAGATACATGCGTCAAGACCGTTTGTCAAGCCTTTTACAGACAATATATGTTAAGTCCGGAAGAGCTTTGCAATAAAAAGTGTTACAAAGGGCAAAACTTTACACAATGGTATCAAATTCTGCTAAAATTAACATTTCAATTCCTCTTTCTTAAAGAGAAAGACGCTCTTTCAGGAGCTTATAACCGGCATTGCTTGCCCGCAAACAAACTCCATTTTTCAAACGGACCTGATAATTTTCTTTTCCGAATAGCTCCACTCGTAAAATCTGTTCGGTATTGACAATGCAAGAACGGTGAATCCGCACAAACAGAGCAGGTGGAAGATGTGTCTCAAAATATTTCATCGTCTGTTCCTTCACATACTGGCCACCCGGAGTAAAAATCGTCACATAATCGCCTCCGGCTTGCAGATATAACAGTTCCTCGAGATGGATGATATGAATGCGGGAACCGTCTTTTACCGATACGCGATCCAGAAAAGTTTCACCAGCGGGAACCGCTTCTTCTTGTCCCTTATCCGCCTCAGTTCCGGATATCTCCTCAAAATCCGATTCATCCGTCCGGTTCATCCGATACCATTGCAACAGGATGATCCAGCATAATATGCCAAAGACCAGACGGAGGGAAACACTATCCATAAAATCACCGACATTTCCTCGTTCCAAAAGCACCTGTAGCTCGAAAGCCCCTGCCAGACTGATCGCCTGAACCAATACCGCCAATGCGACCTGTATTTGCAGAGCATGAATAGTCCCGTCAACATATCCGTACAGGAAACCGGCGGCAGCCAATAATCCGACAGAGACCAATCCATCCAGGCAGGCTATCCATATCTCCTCTCCTCCATAGCAGAACAGGAGCCATGAATACATCATCCAGGCCACAACCGACAGGGTAATCCCCATCACGCGATTGATGACCGACCCTATAAATGGATGCGTCTGCATAAATCAACTTTTAAACTCAATACCTCCAAAAGAGACTTTTCCTCTCACGATCAAAATGTGTTCCTTGTCTATCTCCACAGACGAATTATAGCGTTTATCGTCACATCCGCCGATAAATGCATCAATCTGCGTCAGCAAATTCCAATCCGACGGCAAATAAATCTCGACCCCTCCAAAAGTACAGTCGATATCTATAAACGTCTGGGGAGCTTCCAGCTTGCTCCTCCGTAAATCCAGGACAGTCCCGCCAAACGCATTCCTAAGTCGCGCCCCTCTGAACACAGGGTCCAAAACAATCTGCTGAACCGATCCAAAAGTATTGTCCGATACGATAAAACCGTCTTCAGAACCATATACCTCTTTTGTATACTCCGGCCTTCTGCCATCCCAATGAGCATTGAAGTGGTGACGTTCCGGTTTAAAGAGTATCATGATTCCCACAAAAATAAACAATACCGGCCAGAACATATCGAGCCATTCGCCCTCTACCCAGCTTATTTCCGGCAATAGGAAATAGGCTCCTATGGCAATCGTAATCACTCCCCCGAAGAAATGCCGTTTAATCAAATTGACAACGCCGACCACAATCAGCAACATCTGCCAGGAAACCAGGATACCGAACAGATCAGAGTCTATTATCCCGAAATTCCGCCCAAGAAACAACAGACCTACTATGATAAACACAGCAGCCGTCGTAACCGTGTTCAGTCTACTGTGGCTGGGATAACCGCCTCTGATAAAATTCCCTTGTTGATTCGTTCTCATACTCGTACATTTTTAATTTGTTGCAAAACTACCGCCACATAACCGCTTACACAATAAAAAAACGGTCAGTAACGACTAAATCCCGGCGAATAACGGAATAATCCCGATAAAAAAGCATTGATAGCCTCCCCAAAGATATTCATTCGATCTTTGCCAATGCCCCAAAATTGCATATATTTGCAATGTTCGGAGGAACTATTCGAGAAAAATTCAAGTATAGCTGAATATGAAATCATCGAAAATCTAAAAACAGACCACAAAAACATACAAAACATCATTACCATGCATAACACAACAAACCAAATGTCAAGAAGACATTTTCTTGCAACCACAGGGGCGATTGCCGGAACGGCCTTGCTCAATCCCTTATCTGATATAAAAGCAAAAACTACCGGTATTTCAGCACCGACAGGTAAAAAACTCCGGATCGCACTTGTCGGGACAGGGGGCCGCGGGACATCCATGTGGGGAAGGGACATTCTGAAAAGTTATCCTGATTACCTTGAGTTCGTAGGCCTTTGCGATAAAAACGAAGGACGTGTTGAAACCGGCAAACGTATCATCGGCACTTCTTGTCCGACATATACCGATTTTGAAAAAATGATGAACGAGACAAAACCGGATGTATTGATTGTCACGACAATGGACAGCACACACCATCAATTCATTATCCGGGGAATGGAGTTGGGAGCCGACATTATCACGGAAAAACCGATGACGACCGATGAAAAGAAAATCCAAGCGATTCTGGATGCTGAAAAGCGGACGGGCAAGACATGCCGGGTCACGTTCAACTACCGTTATTCCCCTCACCGGGCAAAAATATGGGAACTGCTTCGTGCCGGAGAAATCGGTGATATCACTTCCGTCGATTTCCACTGGTATCTGGATACCTCACACGGAGCCGATTATTTCCGCCGCTGGCACAGGCTCGTTGAATGTAGCGGTTCGTTATGGGTACACAAAGCCAGCCATCATTTCGACCTCCTGAACTGGTGGATCGACAGCGATCCCGAAAGTGTTTATGCGCTTGGGGCTCTCAACCATTATGGAAAGAATGGAACCATACGGGCAGAAAACTGCCGTACATGCCCGCATACAGACAAATGCAAGTTCTTTTTTGACATCACCAAGAACAAGAACTACATGGAACTGTACGTGGTCAATGAAAAATACGACGGTTACCTGCGCGACGGTTGTGTGTTCAAAAAGGATGTAAACATCTTCGACAAAATGGCGGCAACAATCAAATATAAAAATGGTGTACAAGTAGCCTATTCGTTGACAACCTATTCTCCATACGAAGGTTACCGGATTGCATTCAACGGAACAAAAGGACGTCTGGAAGCCTGGATTCAGGAATCCAAACCGACATCGGATGCCAATTATGACGAAATCGTTTTGTTCAAGAACTTCAATAAACGGCAATATATCCAGATTCCGTTCGGAACATCCGGACATGGCGGCGGGGATGCATTATTAAAAGACCAGATATTCCTGCCCAATATCGACGATCCGTTCCAACAGTGTGCAAATACCCGCGACGGAGCTTTGGCCTGTCTGGTCGGAATCGCGGCCCGCAACAGTATAGCATCCGGACAACCGGTAAAAATTGCAGATTTAACTTCGATCCAACCACAGGAAAAGAAGTTGTATAAACGTATCTTATAAACATTCAAAGAGGATGTCAACCTACCCTGTCCCCGCGTCAAGTGTGGGGACAGGGTAGGTTTAGCCCTTCTTTTTAACCCATTTTAATTATTTTACTCCATGAACAAACTGATTCTACTTATCCTCTTCTCTCTGTCTTATTGCAATTCTGTAATAGGTCAGGATTCACACATACACTTTATAGAGAAGCCCGACTCACAAAAAATAAGCATATACATAGACCAGACTCTTTTTACAGAATTTCTTTACTCTGACACTTTATATAAACAAGTCCTTTATCCTATCTATACTGCATCCGGTACCGAAATTACTCGCGGCTATCCTGCCCGCCCGAAAGCCGATGAACGGACAGACCATCCTCATCAGATGGGACTATGGTTTAGCTTCGGAAGCATCAACGGATTGGATTTCTGGAATAATTCGAATCGCATTCCCCATAATAAAAAAGAACATTACGGCATTATTCGGTTTACCGGCATCAAAAATATAAACGAAAAAGAAAACCAATTTACAGTCGAAGCAAATTGGACAAACCACAATGGATATATCCTACTAAAAGAAAAAACCACCTACGCATTCACCGGTAAGCCACACGAAAGAGGCATTCAGCGAACCACTACACTGACTGCTTTCAACGATTCTATTTTCATTACGGAAAATAAAGAAGGCTTACTCGGTATGCGTTTAGATCGAAACCTTGAAGCCGACATTTCCGGAATCTATCAAAATAAAGAAGGAGATACCGGTAACGATGTTTGGGGAAAACGTTCGGCTTGGGTTGTTTTGAACGGGAAGATAAAAGATGAGAAAATATCGATAGCTATCATAGACCATCCTGAAAATCCCAATTATCCGGGTTGGTCGCATGCACGCGGGTACGGCCTGTTTGCGATTAATAACTTGGGAGGAAGATGTTTCGATAAACAAGCGGAAAAGGTTCAAATCCTGCTAAAAAAAGAGGAGTCCATCACTTTCACCCATCAAATTTTGATAAAGGACGGAGATTATCTTTCCAACCAGGAAATAGAAAAGGTTTCTGCACCGCAGAAACCCCTATAAACAATTAAAGGCTGTCTCACGACAACCCCTAACCAACTTTGTTAACCTTAAATCTAATACTATTATGAAAAAACCACGGTGCAAAGATACGGGCTTTTCCTAATTCGTCAATAGTTAAAGTACTAATTTGTGTTGTAAAGCATATAATAAAAACTAATTCATCAAAAAGTAAAGAAAATATGCAACCGTAATATGCCCCCTCTCGTCTATAAAAGAAAATAAACGAAAATATAACAAGACATGAAAACAAAAGCATTTTTCTTTATGGTTTGTATCTGGTTGCTGACAACTAACGGATTTGCCCAGAATACAATAAAAGGGGACGGGAACATCATCACGAAAGAAATTTCCATATCCGATTATGATGAGATCTCATATGTAGGAAAAGTAAACATCGAATATGAACAATCCAACGCATCCCCCTTTTTTAAGATAACAATAGACGAGAACATACTACCCCACCTCGACATAAAGATAAAGGGCAAGACATTGATCATACAGCCCAAAGATGAAAAAAAATATTTTAACGGAAATTCTTACGGACTCAATCTCCAACCGACCGTATGCGAGATAAAGACCAGCTCCCGTGAACTGAAAGAGATAAGTGCAGTAGGAGGCGGAGAGTTTATCGCCAAAAGCCCTCTTAAAGCCGACAAACTGGATATCAGTATTGCCGGAAGCAGCACAATAAACTTCGATAAGCAGCTGGAAGCGCGCAAAATCAACTTTAGCGTGGCTGGATCAGGAGATATCAACGCAACCCAACTGAAAGTAGACAACCTGGATTGTAGCGTGGCAGGCAGTGGTTCCATCCTGCTCAAAGGAGAGGCCGAAAGAGGAGATCTGAGCGTAGCTGGCGGTGGAGATATCAGTGCTTTCGGATGTGTCCTTCGGAAAGCGGAATGCAGCGTAGCCGGTGGCGGAGACATCGAAGTACATGCGTCCGAACAACTGGATGCCAGTATAGCCGGCGGTGGCCATATACGATATGAAGGCGATCCAGAGCTAAGCAAAAGCGTCATAGGCGGAGGTTCGATCAAAAAGAATTAGTATTTCTATAAAATTCATTCTACATTTGTAACCAAAGTGCGGCAAACGCATTCCTAAGTGTAACATAAAGAAGATAGACATGAAAACAAAAGGCTTACTAATGATCGCTTTCCTAATGGGAATGTTTTTCTCTACCCAGGCAGCAGATCATGTGAAAGGAAACGGAAAGCTCTCGACCAAGAAAATAACGATCGACGACTTCAATGCCATCAAGTTCGACGGGGTGATCGACTTCAACTACGAGCAGTCGGAATCTACTCCGCATATCGAAATAACTGTAGATGAAAATCTGCACCCGTACGTAAACATCGATATCCAAGACCGTGTCCTGACCGTTGGATTCAAAGGTGCGAAAGTCGACCATTTCACCAAATTCATCGTCAAGACTAACTCCAAATGGCTGAAAGAGGTAAAAGCCTCTGGCAACGCCAACTTCATAGCCAACAGCCCATTGAAGGGTGACGAATTGAAAATCAACGCCAACTCTAACTGCCTCGTCCAGCTAAAGCAGAAAGTCGAAGTCGGCAAGCTCGACCTGAACGTGTCTGGTAGCGCCAATATGGTCGTGAATGAACTCAAAACCGACAAGTTGGAATGCAGCATTAACGGTTCCGGCACGATCAACCTAAAAGCTGGAAACGCCGAAGAAGCAGACTACAGCATTACGACCGACGGTGAAATCATGGCTTTCGGGGTGGCAGTGCCCGAAGTGAACTGTAAAATCACAGGCAAAGGTTCCGCCCAGATCCATCCGACCGACAACCTGAAAGCAACAATCGTAGGTAAAGGAAATATCCGCTATAAAGGCCCGACAGCCGTACAACAGAAAGTCATCGGCAAAGGAACTGTTGAAGAAGTAAAATAAAATACGAATCGGCAAAAGAAAAGTTGGTCTACAGCCAACCTTCTTTCCTATACCATTCTATGCTTTCTTCCAGGCCACGGCGTAACGGGTAAGCCGGAACGAAGCCCAATTCATCCTGAAGCGGTGTAACATCACAAATCCAGTTACGCTGTTTCAGGATTATATATTTATCCGTATTCAATGTCATACTCTTCTTCAGCAGCTTGCCTATCCATTCGGACCCCTGGCAGGCTATATGCACCAGTCCCATTGGAATACGGGCATGCAGGACATGTTTCTTCCGCAGGATTTCCTGTATCATCCGGGCGAACGATTCATCCGTATAGGCATCACCGTCCGCTACAAAATAATGGCGGTTCCGGACAGCCTCATTCTCCAAAGCAAGGAAAGCAACGGTAGCCAAATCCTTTACATATATAAAAGTAATACGCTGGGGCGTAAAGCCGACAGCAAAATCAAAACCAGACTTTACACTTTTAATCTCCATGAAGTAATCTTTCTCGCCCGGTCCATACACCCCTGTCGGACGCAGGATCACATACGGGAAATAAGACTGGTGACGCAAATAATTCTCCGCTTCCAGCTTGCTCTTTCCATAATCTGTATCGGGCAATTGAGGATCATCCAGAGAGATAGGGCGGAATGTTTTCTCGTCTCCACGCCCGTAGCTGCTCAAGCTGCTCATCAAAAGAAATTTCTCAGGCTTGCAACCCGATGCGGCAAGTGCCTCGATCAAGTTGGCCGTATTCTGGGCATTGATACGATAAAAGTTTCTTTTATCAAGCGTCTTCGTCAGTCCGGCATTATGGATCACATAATCCCAAGGACCATGCTCACGGACAAAATCAGCCAACTGGGCGGTCAACGACTCACGGTCGGAATATTTCAAGTCGATAAAACGAATCCGTTCATCCTGCAAATTAACGCGGCTACTTGTCGAACGGACACCTGCCCAGGTTTCATATCCCCGGTTAAGCGCCTCCTTCACCAGGAAACCACCAATAAAGCCACTGGCCCCCGTAATCAATATCTTTTTCATAATTGTCAATTCTTCTTAATGTAATAGGTATAGTAATACAGCAACAGACCGATCCAATTCAATACGACAATAGTCAGTATCCAAAGAATCTTCTGCCCGCGACTGATGAAAGGATTTTGCCTCACCGCAGTAATGCCGAAAATAAGAACAGCGATACCAGCAATATATCCGACTTCCGGTAGGCCTATCAAACAAAGATTACTCATGTTCGTGTTTTTTCAAAACCCGGTGCGGCAAATCGCCATGTCCGATCAGCTCTATCGGGCAAGCATATTTCTCGCCCAGCCACTCTTCGGACACATCCGCTCCGGGATGATAATGTAATGTTTCGTTTACACAAGCGATGTTTTTCACCATCGCCAATACAGTCCCGATATCGTGTGAAACCAGAATGACCGCACTTTCTTTATTAATCTCGTCCAAGAGCTTATAGAAATGAGACTCGAACCGTCTGTCCACATACGAATTCGGTTCGTCTAAGATCAGCACTTGCGGACGGGAAACGATAGAACGCCCCAACAACACACGTTGCAACTGTCCGCCGGACAGTTCGCCGATTGCCCGGTTCGCCAAATCTTCCAGTCCCATTTTTCCAAGCACCTCCTCCACGCGCTGTTTCTGGCTTGCACTGTAGGAACGGAAAAGCGGCTTTTCCGAGGCCAACCCCGAAGTCACCACTTCGCGCACAGAGATCGGAAATTTCTTATCTATATTGTTCAACTGAGGAAGATAACCGATCCGTAGAGAAGGAACTATCCGTCCGTCTTCATAAAAGCGGATCACGCCGGAGACAGGCGGCAACAAGCCGAGTATAACCTTCAGCAAAGTCGTCTTCCCTCCCCCGTTCGGTCCGATAATCCCCAGGAAATCATCTTTCCAGATTGTCAGGGAAATATCCCGCAATACGGTTTTATTGCCGTAGGCAGCCGTCACATGATCTATGTCAATCAGTTTCTCCATCAGCCAATGCTTTCGCTATATGAATCAGTTCCGTATTCCAATGATAATCCAGCGGGTTGATTTTCACGAGCCGGCAACCTGTTTCCTTCGCAATCAGTTCGGCATTTTTCTGATCGAACTCCTGCTGGATAAAAACGACTTTCGCATGGTTCTCCCTTGCCGTCATCACCAATTGTTTCAATTGAGCAGGTGAAGGTTCTTTCCCATCCATTTCGATACAAAGCTGGACGAGTTCGAATTCAGCTGCAAAATAAGTCAATGCTGGATGATAGATGATAAAAGTACGGTCGTTCAGCGGATCGAGCAAACGTTTGATCTCGGCCTCTGTCTTATCGATCTCCGCCAGTAAATCGTTATAATTTTTCCAATAATACTCCGTATTCTCCTTATCCAGCTCGATAAAAGCGTTCAGTGTATTCCAGGCAACGACCCTTGCCCCTTCGATGGAACTCCATATATGCGGATCGATACCACCCGCATGGTGATGATGATGTCCGTCATCCGCTTCATGCCCCTCGTGCCGGTGCTCCCCTTCTTCCGTTTCTTTTACAAACTGCATGCCCTTCGAGACATCGAATATCTTCAAATCGGAATTATTCTCGCGAATCTTCTGCATCCATACCTGCTCGAAGCCAATATAACCGATTTGCAAATACGCTTCACTCTGTCCGATCTGCACCATTTGCTTCGGAGTAGGATCATACGTTTCCGGACTCTGCCCGGATGGAACTACACAATGGACAACAAACTTATCTCCTGCAATCCTTTCTGCAAAGAAACGTTGCGTCTCTATCGTCACCGTCACCACCTTTCCTTCCGTCAGCTTTCCGGTACATGCGGCAAGTAACAACAGCACCGTCAACAGGATATATATTCCGGTATATTTCATCTTATTCATTATTTTGACAAGGACACAAAGATAGGAACATCCGACAAATAAAAAAAGAGCTTGCTCTCAATCGAACAAACTCTTTTGTGCGGCTGAAGGGACTCGAACCCCCACGCCGTGAAGCATCAGATCCTAAGTCTGACGTGGCTACCAATTACACCACAGCCGCATTGCGTTTGCAAAGGTAAACAAATTCTGTTAATATGCAAATGTTGCCATAGGATTTAAATGAATTTTCGTTTTCACGCCAGTTTAGTATGAGATGGCCGAATCCCCCTTTGCCAGCAACAACCCTATCGCCGCCTCTATAATCGTGTCCCGTCCTTTCATGATATCCTCGCCCGTAATGGCTACCGCGGTGTCGGGATCGATTCCGAACTCCGTGTGCTGTTTGTTCACATCCAAGACCGGACAAGCTGAGAAACGGACACTCCATCCGTTCGGCAATTCCGAACTGAAAGGCAGGCCGCTGCCACCTCCCGTACGGTCACCCATGACCGTGACTTGCGGAAGGAGACGCATCACATTGACAAAATCGTTCGTAGCGCTGTAAGAATGCCGGTTAGTCAAGACGATGACCGGGCGCAACCAACGAGTGCGGTCAGACGGGGAAAGATAGACCGGATTGGGCTGGGTAAAATCGTTATGCCCGTTTCCTTTCTTATATTGCGTGTAACCCGTCAGAATCCTTTCCTCAAGGAAACGCGAGGCGATGCGGTCGGAATAGAGCATGGAACCGCCCCCATTGTCGCGCACATCGAATATCAATCCTTTGCATTCCTTGAAATGCGCAAACATATAATCGAGGTTGTTTTCACCCACGCCACTTGAAAAACTACCGTAATAGACATATCCAATCTGATCGTCCGCCAGACGCTTATACTTCATTCCCCCGGCAATCTTGTAGTCCGTACCAAGATAATTGTCCTGTATTTCTTTATAGAAGTTAGCCGGATAATCTTCATACCAAGCCCAATAACGGGACATATCGAAAGAAGAGATCAGATTGGTATGTCCGTCTTTCACCTCGGCAAGCATTTTTCCGAGGATATCAAACAATTCGTACTGGTTCATCGTGTCTTTAACAAGCAGATTATAGCGGTCATACACATCGTCCCAGTCCACATCCTTGAAGGCAAAGAAGCAGTAATTCTCGTCCATGATACGCCAAAGCGCCTCGAAATTATCACGAGGAGACGAGTTATATTTTGTCGCTTTCTCGCAACCGAAGAGAAAGAGAAAACAGAGGAAAAAGAAGAAAGGCTTCATAAATCATAAATCTTTAATAGTATGCGCTTTTGTACCGATATCGCTCGCTCTTCAACCGTTTGCCTCCGAAAGAAACAAACTCTTTCACAAGCCCGATCATAAACGAGTTGGAAAGGACATGCGTCTTGATGCTGTTCACATCCGTCCGGTACATACTGTTCAGGTAACCGACACGGACCGTAAAGCTCGATACCGGAATGTCGAGCGTGAAATAATTCTTCATCGCAAACTTATTATGGAACGAACTGAATCGCACAACCCCGTCCGCACTGCCTTGCGTCAGGAAATAATAGGGTTCGCCTTTATGCACTGAGAAGAGCACACCGGCAAACGGTATCTCCGCCTGATAACGGAGCGTGAGCGGAAAATCCTTGATCCTGAAATTATAGATCGCCATGGCTGACAGATTCAAGTCGAAATCCGCCTTGCCGGAAACCGGATTGTTACTGTTACGCGTATTATAGATAAAACCACCTGAAAGACGTGCGGATGCCCCGGTCAAGACCTTTAATCCGGACAGCACTTGCGGAAAACGGTAATGATAACCCAGGCTGTAGTCCACAAATCCGGCATATTCGTTTGCCGTCTCCGCGCCGTTGCGGGTCGAACCGAACTCCACGTTGATCAGTTGCTGGCGGGACACATTATAGTCTGCCAACCGAACGATCTTCATCCGTTCATTGAGGACCCATGCCACCCAGCCCGTATAATTAATGTCCGTACTGGGCGATAGATAGGTGTCCCTCAAATTATAACCGCCGATCCCAACCATAGTGCTCTCATTGATCGAGCGGGGTACGTCCTCTGCCTGAGCGGTTGCCGGGAAAGGGAGGCAAAAGAAGAGAAGGCAGAGGGAATTAACAATTAATAGTTGACGTTTAACAGTTGCCACTAAATCATTCGTTTTTAATTATTCATTCTCAAAAAAGCTTCATTTGCCCGGTAATCTCATCAATAATATCCGAGTTACTCTTATCGGCATCCGGATCGAGATCTGGATCCTCTCCATCGTCGTCATTCTGCTCCTGCGGTTGTTCCGCCGGAGCAAAACGGACGGGATCGAGTTCGTTGATCGTCTCTATATCAAAAGTCGAAATACGTTTTCCTTTCGCTTTGAATCCTTTCACGGCAATGAATTCTTCCGCATCCAACACCAGCGGTTCACGGAAAGCGTCATGCCCGCCAAACACTGCCTCGATTCGCGGATAGGCCTCGTCGGTAAGCAGCATCAGGCGACTTTTCGGGTTCTCGCCGAGAAAATTCTGCTTGCGGCTTCCAGCCTCCAGCTGGAAACGTTTCAGGTA
This sequence comes from Parabacteroides sp. MSK.9.14, assembly GCF_019041495.1. NCBI lineage: Bacteria > Pseudomonadati > Bacteroidota > Bacteroidia > Bacteroidales > Tannerellaceae > Parabacteroides > Parabacteroides sp. MSK.9.14. The sequence goes on along the minus strand of NZ_JAHPXO010000001.1, from coordinate 218,273 downwards.
GTAATACTTCTGGTCGGCATCGTAAAGGGCTGCCGTCCAAACCTTATTCGCATCATACTTCTCAATATTCAATATATCAGGTTCGTAATGATTACTCAAATCGAAATTGGTCGTATAGAAATCGCCATTCTGAAGGATCACCAGGATCAGATCGTCACTCTGGAACTCGCCCAACTCTTCTCCACGCCCGTCATAATTCAGGCGTAACACATCACGGTCAAACCAGACCATACGGCCTCCTAGTGTCGAACTCCCTTTCTGCTTCAGGCTGATCTTATGCACATCCGCCTTTGTCAGGATATTCCCCATCGAACCGCGTCCTTTGATCGCGATCGTACTGAAATCCTTTTCGAACACCAACAACTTCTGGCGGGGTTTCGGCTTCAGGATCACTTTCACCGTCTCGGCTTCGCCATTGGTATTGGCGCTGAAATAAAGGATACGCGAACCTTCCGTTCCCTTGGTAATGTCATATTCTTTATCACGTGTCACACCTGTTACGGCAAAACGCTTGATATAATTATAACCCACCTTTCCATCTCGGTAGATCACATTATAGATCGTGCGGTTATCATTCCGCTTGAACACATTCAGGTAAAGGATATCCCTTCCGACGAACATTTTCTCGCTCACTTTCACAACCTTGTATGTACCGTTGCGATAGAAAAGAATAATATCGTCGATGTCGGAACAGTTGCAGACAAATTCATCCTTCTTCAAACCTGTCCCGATAAATCCTTCGGCACGGTTGATATACAGTTTCTCATTCGCCTCAACCACTTTGGTCGCCTCGATCGTGTCGAAGTTGCGCACCTCGGTCATACGTGGATAGTTCTTGCCGTATTTTTCTTTCAGCATCATGAACCAGTCAGCCGTATAATCGACGATATGCGCCAGATGATCGTCGATCTTGGCAATATCTTCCTTATATTGGGCAATAGTCGCATTACACTTGTCCGTATTAAACTTGAGGATACGTCCCATCTTAATCTCCATCAGTTTCAGGATATCTTCGCGAGTCACTTCGCGGATAAAGTGCGGTTTGAACAGATCGAGACGTCGGTCGATATGAGCAATCGCCTCGTCCATATCTTTCGCCTCCTCAAATTCCTTGTCTTTATAAATACGTTCTTCGATGAATATCTTTTCCAGGGAGGCAAAGAAGAGCGATTCTTCCAGTTCCCCTTTCTGTATCTCCAGTTCGGTACGGAGCAGATGCAGCGTGTCGTCAGTCGAATGTTTCAGCACATCGCTTACCGTCAGGAAGTGCGGCTTGTTGTCCATAATGACACAACAGTTCGGTGAAATGCTGATCTCGCAATCCGTGAAAGCATACAACGCGTCGATCGTCTTGTCGGAAGATACACCCGGAGCCAGATGCACGAGGATCTCCACGTTACGAGCCGTATTATCATCCACTTTCTTGATCTTGATCTTTCCCTTATCGTTTGCTTTCAAGATCGATTCGATCAAAGTAGAGGTTGTCTTTCCATAAGGGATCTCGCTGATGACAAGCGTCTTGTTGTCCAGTTTCGTAATCTTGGCACGTACTTTTACGGAACCTCCACGTTCGCCGTCATTATATTTTGAGACATCAATATACCCGCCAGTCTGGAAATCGGGATACAGGGTAAACTCTTCCCCCCGCAGATAAGCGACGGAGGCATCCAAAAGTTCGTTGAAATTATGCGGCAATATTTTGGAAGAAAGCCCTACGGCAATACCTTCCACACCTTGCGCCAGCAGCAAAGGAAACTTGACGGGAAGCGTCACCGGTTCCTTGTTCCGTCCGTCGTAGGAAAGTTGCCAGAGAGTCGTTTTCGGATTGAAGACCGTTTCCAGCGCAAACTTGGAGAGGCGCGCCTCTATATAACGCGGAGCCGCAGCACCGTCACCGGTGAGGATATTACCCCAGTTTCCCTGGCAGTCGATCAACAGGTCTTTCTGTCCGAGTTGTACCAGTGCATCACCGATAGAAGCATCGCCGTGCGGATGGAATTGCATGGTATGTCCGACAATATTCGCCACCTTATTGTAGCGTCCGTCGTCCAACCGCTTCATTGAGTGCAAAATTCGACGTTGTACGGGTTTCAGCCCGTCGTTGATATGCGGAACGGCACGCTCCAAAATCACATAGGAGGCATAATCGAGAAACCAATCCTGATACATACCCGACAAATGATAAGACACCCGGCTTTCCGATTTGCCCGGTATCTTATATTCCGAATGTGTCTCCTGGCTTACTTCTGTTTCGACAGTCTCATTCCTGTTTTCATCAGCAGCCAGTTGTCCTTCCGTATCTTTTATTTTTCCGTTTTCGTCCTGTTCAGTAATATCTTCTGGTCTCATATATCTCTATCCAAATCTTTTGCATCATCCCGGGCTCTGCGGTAATTGCTCATAAGCCATAATAGGCTGTAAATATACGAAATATTGCCGAAATAATAAAAAGAACAAGACAAGGCCTGCAAAAATTCATTATTTGGAAGTATTCATCACGCCAGTATCCGTATCTTGATTCCAGATTTTCTTCCCACCACTCTGATAGTTCCGTCCAAACTGGAAATTCCAGGTTTCATTAATCCGCTTGTAGTTATCGACAAACGGGTTGCCCATTCCCACACCGACAGTGATTCGCTTATGTTTGTACATAACGGACAACATATACAGGTTTTCCCGACTGGGCATAACAACAACCGGTCACATATAATATTTCATCCTTCTTCCATAATACCGTATTTTCTCTTCCAACACATCCCTAACCCAATTCTTCTGCATCCCAGCCAGTACAAACGCATAGGGCAAACGCGGCAGTAAAAGAGATTCGACAACTTCATTGATCAGGAAAAGAGGCTACCTGTTTTTCACAAGAGACAAGCTGCCAGAGCAAACAATAACGAACATATATAGAAAATATCTTTCATGCGATAAACAAAATCAATTTACTGTAAAGTCATCAAAGCCCGGCATTTATTATTTTTGCATCCGTAACGATAAAAAGAAAACGATGAAAATATTGATTCTTTGCTCCGACAACAGCTGCCTTAGCCAAATGGCGCAAGGCTGGTTGCAATCATTCGACAAATCACTCACAGTCTGTTCCGCCGGAATCAGTCCGGCCATAGAGGTGCATCCGCTCGCCGTCCAGACACTGGCATCCTCCGGCATCGATATCAGCCATCATAAACCAGAAGCTGTAGAAGAATATATAGATGAACCTTGGGACTATGTAATCACCGTCAGCAGAGATGCGGAAGAAAACTGTCCTGCTTTCACAGGAAAAGTACGCAACCTGATACACAGCAATTTCTACAACCCGGCACGTGCGAAAGGCACGCCTGAATCCATTGCTAATGAATTTCGTCGGATCAGCAACCAAATCAAAATGAAAATGTACGACCTGTACTGCGACGAAATACAAAACGGCGGATACGGACCGACTTGTACCTGTGGCGCGAACCGGTTTTGCAGATGCAATTAGCAACCTTTGGAGCCCTTCTGCTCGATATCCCGTTTCCGCTTCAAAGCCTCCAAGAAGTAATAGTCGGCATAGTTCAACGGGACATCTATTTCTCCATTATGCGGAATGCTTCCGACACAATGCATCAGCAAGAAGTTTCCATTCGTTCCCAATTCAGCCCGGTAAGTCGGAGAAGCCAGACTTTCCATGATCCGGTCGGCATACGCCTTATACGTTTGCGGTTCAGGCACATCCACCGTACTGATCTCATACAAAGCGGAGGCGATACAAGCGGCAGCTGAAGCATCCCGGTAATCGTTAGGAATGTTCGGGGCATCCATATCCCAATAGAACACAAGGTCTTCAGGCGTATTCTTATGATTGAACATAAAACGAACCGCTTTTAAAGCCTGATCGAGATATTTCCGGTCTCCGGTTTCTCGATAACACAGCGTCAGACCGTAAATACCCCAAGCTTGTCCACGGCTCCACGCCGATTCGTGCGCATATCCCTGTGCCGTATGGCGATTGCGTACGGAACCGTCTTTCATACTGTAATCCACCACATGATAGCAACTGCCATCCGGACGATATTGTTCTTTCATAGTGCGGTCGACGTGCGAAACGGCAACCTTATAGAAAGTTGAGTCGCCGGACAACCGTGTAGCGGCAAACAACAGCTCGAGGTTCATCATATTATCGATAATCACCGGGCACTCCCAACCCCTTTCCGAAATCCATCCTCTATCCACATCCCACGACTGGATAATCCCTGCCACCGGACGGAAGCGGGTGGACAAGGAACGGGCAGCCTCAACAATCACCTCCTTATATTCTGGATCGCCCGTCAGACGCAAACCGTTCCCAAAACTGCAATAGATCATAAAACCGACATCATGGTTCCACTTGATGTTTTTGGCATCTTTCACCGCTTCCGTATATTTTTGTGCAAGAGGCAACAGGCTCTTATCTCCTGTCAACTCATACAAATACCAAACCGAACCGGGGAAAAAACCACTGCGCCAATCCGCCAAGTTACAATAATAAACAGAACCGTCCGGGTTCAGCGTAGTCGGATTCATAAACTTACCGCTCGCCTCGATCAGTTCAATCTCTTTTCCTATCTGTTTACGGGCAAACTCTACGTTCTCTTCAACAAACCCGTCTCCTGTCCCCCCGCAGGAAATCAACGCAACACTGAGTGCCATGCCCATTAAATACTTCACTTTTACCATATTTATTATTATTTATTTTTAATGTAACTACTCTTCTATTCTCCCGATAGGAGAACTTTAATCACTTGTACAGGCTCACCTGATACCGATGCCGATAGAATCGTATATCCCTCTATCGGCTTCTCTGCTTCCGTTCCTCTTTTTGCCGCCCTTGCCGTAAAAAAGGCATCGACAGGCGAAACAATCTTCAAGGAAAAAGATTTACCGTCTTTCTTGAGAACGGCAGTATTTCCTTTGCATTCGACGTTTGCCGAAGTTATTACGGACCATTGTACCGACTGAGACGGGTTCTGTAACCCTATGCTGTCCGTAACCAGTATACGGACATCGTCGAGCATACGGAATGTCCGATAGACAAAACGACTTTGTCCGGCATAAGTCGTGCTCATATCCATTGTGACAAAAGGTTGGGCAGCCTTGTTATCCAGTCGATCAATCTCGCCTGTCCCGGCCGAGTTTTGCAGTCTATGGTCAATCGATAGCGTATTGTGGCTGAAGTTCGAGTTCCTGAAATATGTCCAGCGTTGCCCGTCCGGCTTGTAATCCCAGAACCCGGGCAGGCCATAGTTATCGCTCCCCAAATCGTCCGTCCACCTTATCCCGTTCGTCTCAATAATAAAGGTTCCGATATCCAGCTGCTGGTGCGCCATATCCGGATCTCCAGTTTTAGCAATCAGATAGAGGCTATTAGGAATATTCCGATTTCCGTTGAACACGATAATATCATTGATACCTTCGTACACCTTCAATTTCGGTAAGGCATCAGCAGGAGAAGAGGCCGTATCGTACCAAGGAATGGACAGAAAATAGAATCTGAAATAATTCCCGCTCTGTACCGTCTTTGACAAGATATCCCGATAAAATGCCGCTACTTCCGGCTGGTTGAAAGCCCGACTGAAATAAAAGTAAATAGGTTCTGCCGCAGGAGCCGTACTGCCGGAATTGGCAAAATTAAATATCTTGCCAGAAGGGCTTGTACTATGCATATAATACAGGACGCTTTTGTCCACTCCCACCATTTCCGAAATCCCGAAGTCCTCTCCAAGATTATCATTCAGCGCTTTCAGCAAAAGAGATAGGTACATGTTCGTATATCCCCAATAAGCGGGTCCCTCATAGCAAACACCGTCCGGTGCAAAATGCTTTAGGCAATTCGGGATATACCTGACCGCTTCACCAATGATATGTTTAGCCAATTCCGGATAATGCTCTTCAATGGCCAAAGCGCCCAATACCATTCCGGTATTGCATACTACATTCCAATTCGTTTCACGTTTCGCCCAAGAATCCGCATTTCCGGTTTTATATTCCTCAACGACAAGATCCAATGCCTTTGTTTTAATCGAATGAACAACCAGCTGTCTGGTCGAAGGGGCCAATACATCATACAGCCAGTCGTAACCAATGGCTACAGCCGTCGTCATTTCCGCCACATCCAAGTAATGAACAGGGTCCCAGTCCGAGAAATTGCAAACATGAATCAACTCTCTCTCCGCCTTCTCCGCAAAACGTCTGTCTCCACTCAATCGGTAGGCCAGAGCCAAGTTGACCATCCGGTAAACCTGTTCACGGCTGACAGGCAATATGTCTTTCGTGTTTTTTATTTTTCTTCGAGGATCTTCCTGGGGAGGAACCAACAACAAACGTTCAGCCTCCCTCATCAGGCTGGCGCGCAAGCTATCTAATAGAGGTTCAGTTCCAAATAAATCACGAACCCGCTGTTCCTCTTGCTTGCTGAAAAGCAACCTAGGATGCTGGCACAACTCTTTTCCGGGTTGTCGGATTGCGAGATTCTGCCCCTCCACCGCAAACGAGAGCAACAGTAAAAATAAACCTATTAAATTAATCAATCTCATAAACACATTAAGTTAAAGGGATTTTCAATGATCCAAATAAAAGAGACACAGTGTTCACAAAGCCTTCTTATATACTAATCAGAGCTCCGCGACTCTGTGTCTCCATATTACTATATCAAACTTAACACAACTGCTTAATCAATCAAGGCTACCAACCCGGATTCTGTGTCAACTCCTTATTTCGTTCCCGTTCCACACCAGGGATAGGCCAAAGCATATCACGTTCGGTAAACAAATGGGTATAGATCGGCTCGCCATAGATATTGACAGCATCCACGTTATTGAGCGTTTTGTGGGCAATCTCATATCCCCAACGACGCAAATCACTGAAACGAAGACCTTCCCCGGCAAACTCAACAGCACGTTCTTTGCGTATCCGTTCAGCCATCTGTTCTTTATTGCTAACAACCATCCATGCGGGACCGGAGTTCAATCCCGGCATGCCGACACGTGCGCGCACCTTGTTGAATTCGGTCACGGCTTTATCTAACTGCCCCGCTTCGTTGTAGGCCTCGGAAAGCATCAAGAGAACGTCGGCAAAGCGGATCAAGGGGAAAGCGAACGGTGTATGCAAACGGTTACTGATCGCACCGCCCTGGTCTCCTTCGGTCACGAACTTCCGATAGAGATAAGATACCCAACCTGCATTGTTCTGGATCGTACCGCCATTGGCATTTCCTGCCAGATTGTGATCCAGAGCGAAGATCAAATCCACGTTGGTTGTTCGACCAATATTCCCCATATAGTGTGAATAAGGAACGATCACAGTGGCCATCAGGCGCGGATCACGACAGGTATAGGCACTTAGTATCTTGGCTGTATCCGCCTCACGAAGTCCTACTATCGTTCCAGACCCATCCATCTCGACACTGAGGAGCTCCTTGCGCTGTTCGGGGGTCATAGCATTATAACCGGGGAAAATCTCATCCCAATTGAAGGGGCGACCATCTTTGAACTCATACATATCCACCAATTGTGTGGAAGGAACAGTATTGTTCCAGCAGCTCCCATAAGCGCCACGACAACCCATCAAAGCCTGTATCTGCATACCATACTCAGTTCCGACACCACTCTTGTTCTGGATAGAGAAGACCGTTTCTGGGCTCTTAGCCCCGTTATAGAGTTTAAAAACACGAGCGTAATCATCGTCAAGAGCATAGCCATAATTATTGGACTTGTTATAGACGATTTCTTCAAAATCGTTGATGGCAGACTGCCACTCTTTGTCGTAAAGATGCACTTTTCCACGAAGGGCATAGGCAGCACCTTTAGTAGCACGACCATATTCGCTGGCAGCATGTTCGACAGGGAGGTATTTGATCGCCTCGTCCAAATCTTCTAAAATATGAGCACGTACCTCTTCGAGGCTGCTTCTCGGTTGTTTCAAATTCATAAACTCTTCGTTGACATTAGTCGACTCATCATAGTAGGGGACCCCACCGAAAAGGTCTGTCAAGGAAAAGTAGAACATCGCACGAAGGAATTTAGCTTCCGCCACATACTCATTAATCTGTTCGTCCGTGATAATACCTCTCATTCCTTTTACTGAACGTATAAAAGTGTTGACACGATGTATACCATCGTAGAAGGTCTGCCAATGGGCTTGTATCGTTCCATCACGATCGGTATAGGTAGCCAGAAACATCATATAATAGTTATATCCGTAAGCGATATCTCCCAAATGGTCGAAGCAGAACTGGTAACCGTATGCCTCGTTTAGGCGTAGCATACCATAGATTCCCATCAAGCCTTGATGAGCGTGATCGCCGGTCTTGTAAAATGTTCCTTCGTTGACTTTGTCTCCCGGATAGGTTTCCAAATCATAGCAACCGGTGAACGTCATGGCAGCTAAAAGCATTGTTGCCAAATAGATTATGATCTTTTTCATGTCTTCAACTATTTAAAATGTAAGGTTTAAACCAAATGTTGTTAATCGCATAGTCGGATATTTCGTGCCAGACACCTCAGGATCCAGTCCCTTATATCCCGTAAAGGTCAAAGCATTGTCGATGCTGACATATAAACGGAAGTTGTCGATCAAGAGTTTTTGCGAGAGATGTTTCGGAACCGTATATCCCAACTGGACATTTTTTACTCTCAAATAAGATTTGTCCTGTACCCAAAAGTCGCTTGCCACCCGGTTCCGTCCGTCGGTATAGTCCAAGAGGCGCGGATAAGTGGCATCCGTACGTCCCGGATACCAACGTCCATCTGCAATAGTCTTGTTGATTTGATTACCCCGGCGCACTTGAGGCCAATAGCTGGCGCCATCTAATCCGCTCCAATATGTTTTCAATCCGGTAGCACCTTGCAAAATACAACTGAAATCCCAGCCTTTCCAATTGGCACCGAAATTAAACCCGAAAGTGAATGTCGGGTTGGTTCCATTACCGACTTTGATCTTATCGTTATCAGTGATGCATCCGTCTCCGTCAATATCTTTATATAAGAAATCTCCATATTCCGGTTTCTTATATTGTTTGAAGGCATCCGGATTATTCGCTTCCATCGCTTCCACTATTGCCATATCTTCTTCCGTCTGGATAATCCGGTCGACCGAAAGTACATATTGGACATTGATCGGTTCGCCTTCCAGGATCATATTGGTTCCATTCAGAGACATTTCATCCCCTTTGAACTTCGTCACTTTATTTTTGACGAATGAAAAATTTCCTCCAACAAAATAATTAACAGAACCGACTTTATCATTCCAGTTCAAACTCAATTCGACACCCCGGTTGCGAACTTCAGCCGCGTTGGATTTAGGAACGGTAGCATTACCATGTACCAATGGAGCCGGCAATTCGATCAAAATTCCCTTGGTGTTTTTGACAAAAGCATCGATGGTTCCACTCAATTTAGAGAACAGTGCAAAGTCCACACCAAAGTTAGTGACATAAGAAGTTTCCCAAGTCAACGCCGCATTAGAAAGAGCGCGTTGCGCCATACCGATCTGCAAAGCGTCGTTTAAGACATAATTAGAAGCCTGATAATATAACTGATAGTCATAGTTGCCTACGGCATTATTTCCCAACGAACCATATGAGGCACGAAGCTTCAACTGGTTAAGCCATGAGATATCTTTCATGAAAGCTTCCTGTTCCATACGCCAGCCCAACGAGAAAGAAGGAAAATAGCCCCAACGATATTTCTTGGCAAAGCGGGAAGAGGCGTCGGCACGAAGATTGGCTTCCAACAAATATTTTTCGTCCCAGTTCAAATTGACCCGACCAAAAAATGAACGCATAGCCCAATTGGAATAGGTTCCGGTTGCCGTAGCATTGGCAGTGGCAGCATTCAACTCCGTCAATTCAGATGAGGTCAAATTTTCTTTGGAAGCTTCAAACCAGTTGTTACGGTAAGCTTCCTGACTAGCACCGACCGTTGCCTGAATGTTCAACCGATCGATATCTGTTTCATATCTGACCAACCCGTCCATATTGTTACGGACAGTCTTATTGTTGCGGTTGATAACCTTCGAAACTCCGGTTCCGGCAATCTGCAACGTATTGTCATACAAGTTCCACAAATCATGAAAAACAGGCTGTTGGTACAGGAACTGGTCGGAAAAGGCATACGTATAAGACCCTTCGATTGTCAAACCTTTAAACGGTCTCAGCTGGGCATAAAAACGAGAAACGATGTTATTGGTCGTGCGATTTCCTTTGACGTCGTTCAACATCTTCAAGACATTGTTGGAGCTACTCTGCGGGTCATCTTCCGAGTTGTTTACACCTCCATACCGACCATCAGGCGCCTGATAGCAGATACCCGGTGTGGTAGCTTGCATATAGGTATAGAAATTGTCATTCGATTCTGTCTTCAACAACCCTAACTCCTCTTTTCCACGCGTACCGTAAGCATTGACACCAATAGTAAACCAATCTTTGACTTCCGCGTCCAAATTGACACGGGCACTATAACGTTCATACCCGGAATTTTCCATAATACCGGGATTGTTCATATAATTACCGGATATATAATAGTGAATCTTGTCAGATCCTCCGTTGATATTGATTGTATGGTTCTGCATCCATCCGGTCTGAAATAGAGCGTCCTGCCAGTCAGAGTTCGGATATTTGACAGGATCACTGTCACCGGCAGCCCGCCATTCGTCGATTTTCTCTTGGCTGAAGATCGCGGGGAGGCCGCTGTTAAGTTGCCCTTCATTATACAATTCCATATAATCGGCATAATTGGAGACCAAATCGATACGGTTCGCCACTTTCTGCATTGTGACATAACCATTATAAGATATTTTCGCTTCACCCGATTTCCCCCTACGGGTAGTGATCAGAATGACACCGTTTGCCGCACGAGAACCATAAATAGCAGACGAAGCGGCATCCTTCAACACCGAAATGCTTTCTACGTCTTGTGGATTGATATTATTCATGCTGGCTTCCACTCCGTCAATGATTACTAACGGATTGGAATCATTTAACGTACCCTGCCCACGTACACGGATCGTTGCCCCATCGTTACCGGGACGTCCACCATTACCGGCTGCTACAGAAACACCGGGAGCCATACCGGCAAGTCCAGCGGAGAGAGAAGTGATCGGGCGGCTATCGACCATCTTGCTCATATCGACAGAAGCGACCGCACCGGTCATATTTACCTTCTTTTGCGTACCATATCCTACAACTACTACTTCATCCAAAGCCTGTGAATCTTCTTTTAGCAGAACCGTGAAAGAACTCTTCCCGTTCACCGGAATCGCCTGGTCTATATAACCGATATAGGAAATGATCAGCACAGCATTCGAAGATACCTGCAAAGAGAAACGGCCTTCCATGTCCGTAACCGTCCCGTTGGTAGTTCCTTTTTCCACTACGTTGGCGCCGACCACCGGGCCGAGCGCATCCTTCACTACTCCCGTAATCGTCACTTTCTTTTGCAAAGGCAATGCCGCAGCGTGTTTTTCCGTCACTTCCTCCCCTGCACTAACCGGATTGGCCTGAGTAACTCCTGTCGACAAGAATAGTGTGGCCATTCCTGCAAACATCGTTTTCCTAAAAAAAGGAATGTTTAAATCATTCATCATTAATAGGTAGATTTAGATTAATAAATTTTGATAAACTCTGGAGGCAAATGTAGCCGGGCATAAAAAAACAGATCTATACAAAACGTCCGTTTCTTATATACACACAGTCCAAATAGAAGATTTAACTATTTGAATATAAACGATTAGAAATTTCATCTAGTTTCTACTGCTCTTTCTTCCTGAATTGGGCAGGCGATACTCCGAACTTCGCCTTAAAGCATCTGCTGAAGTATATGGTCGAGGCAAATCCTAACCGGTCCGATACTTCATTCACCAATAAATCCGGCCGTTCCTGCAACAGGGTTGCCGCACGGTTGATACGTCGGTTTTGTATAAATTCACTGGGAGTCATTCCGGTCAAGTTTTTGACTTTTATAAAAAACGAACTACGCCCCATATTCAACTCGCGGGCAAGAGCATTGACATCAAAGTCCGGTTCTCCCATCCGCAGATCGACGATCTCCGCAATCCGGTTCAAAAGTTGTTGGTCCAGTGAAGTCGTAGCCAGCAACTGTACATCAAAGTCAACTTGCTTAGTCAACCGGGACTTCAATAACAAACGGTTCCGGATCAGATTATTGCAACGCATCAACAATACTTTTGCATGGAAAGGCTTGCTGATATAATCATCCGCTCCCTGTTGAAATCCTTCTATGTTATATTCGATAGAATCGAGAGCCGTCAACAAAACGACTGGAATATGGCACAATTCGATATTATTCTTGATTTTCATACACATCTCCATACCACTCATCAAGGGCATCATGACATCGCTGACAATCAAATCCGGTTTTTCCTCATTCGCCTTCCTCAATCCTTCCTCCCCATTTCCGGCTAATATAACCTGGTAGAAAGGAGAAAAAAGCGTATTTAAAATCTGTAACAGCTCTTCATTGTCTTCAACAATCAGAACTTTATAGGAGCCAGCCTTTAAACTGGGAAAAGCTTTATCCATTTCTTCATATTCTTCGGAAGAAATGGAATCCGGCAAAAAGTTTCCTTTAATCATCGGTTCATCCGGGCTTTCCAGAAGAATCGCATTCTTATCATTTTCAAAATGGTCTTTTCCCTTCAACAGCGTGACCGTAAATATCGTCCCATAACCGACCTGGCTCTGTACGGCGATATCTCCATGATGAAGATAAATGATATTCTTGCTTAAAGCCAGTCCAAGCCCTGTACCAGGGTTGGCTCCCGCTACTTGCTTCCCGTTTTCGGCCTGATAGAAACGGTCAAAGATATGCGAGACGTCATCCGGCGAAAGTCCGATCCCTGTATCGATCACTTTTATACGGACCTCATTTCCATCCGAGGACACATGCAATTCTATCGCACCTCCCTGCTTCGTATATTTAAAAGCGTTTGACAAAAGATTGTAAAACACCTTCTGCAACTGATTGGAATCAAACCATAACAACAGATTCTCCTCTGCATGATGAAAATCAAATGTAATGGATTGCTGGGCCGCCAGTTCGCAATAGGAAAGATAAATATCTTTCAGAAATGGAATCAGGTTCTGTTCGCAAACATGCAACGAGACATAATTCTGCTCTAACTTCCGAAATTCCAACAGTTCGGAAATCATATTCCGCATCCGGTTGGCATTCTTGCTGATCTTAATAATCCGGTTATACAAGGTCGGAGGAAGGGATGAACTCTGAAAAAGCATATCTATCTGACTGATAATAAGCGTCAACGGCGTCCGAAACTCATGGCTGATATTGGTAAAGAAGCGCAGTTTCGCCTGGTTCAACTCCTCGTTACGCTCTTTCTCTTCCCGTTCCTTTTCAAGAGACAGCGTCAATTTACGCCGGGCATTTAGAATCCGTACCGTCAGATAAGTGATCGTAAAAGCAGTCAGGACATATAATGTCCACGCCCAACCCGTTTTATACCAGGGTTGGGCAATTTGGATATCCAGAGATATTTCACGATGGTTCATCAAGTGCCGGGACAGATTCTTTTCACGGACCAGCAATGTATATTTACCGGGGTCCAGGTTCGTATAATAAATACTGGAAGAAGAAGTGGAAACCCAATCATCGTCAAAACCGACTAATCGGTATTGATATTCATTATTTTTTTGGATATCGATATAATTAGTTGTGGCAAAATTTATAATCAGGTTGTTTTGCTTGTAGTTCAACCGGATCGATTTGCTAAAAGGAAAAGCCTCCTCCAATATGCCTCCCGAAACGGCTCCCGGATAGATTCTCTTATTATGAATATACAGCTCTGAAAAATATAAGGAATAATTCTTTTCCATCTTATCGAGATCTTCCCGGTAAAAAGAGGTCAGTCCGTCATTCCCTCCAACAAAGAGTTCATTATTCCGACACACCAGAATGCCGCAGCCATCCGCAATGGATGTGATTGGTAAGTTCGCCCCTAGCGTCGCAAACCGGGTATTCCCGCTGAAAGGATTCAGAAAAGTAACCCCTTTATCACTGGTTACCAGCAACTCTTCCGAATTGGTCTCTGTTACATTGTAACAATAATTGCTCAATAAATGTCCGCTTTCTTGCGAATAATGGATAAAAGAATCGGTCTGTTTGTCATACCGATACAGGCCACCTCCCAAAACCACGAAATAGATATCCCCCGCGCGGGTAGTCATGATCCGTTTAGGTTCGAACTGGATTCCATAACGGGGCAAAGCATAATGTTTCTGATTATCCGGATGAGCCAGCTCCATCTTGTATAAAGAAGTCCCAATCAAAATCCATAGATTCTCTTCCCTATCGATCGTAAAGCTTTGAGCATTTCTGCATATCCATTGGAACCGATCCGTATCAAGATCCATGACAAAAGTTCCGTTCATCGCGCTTACATACAGCTTATCGTTATGAATCATCGTATGGAAGATAATACCGTCCGGTTTTATGTCTCCTTCCCTGTAATCATTCAAGTAGTTATGAAAAATACCGGTCTTTATATCGTAGCGGGTAAGCCCTCCATGATGCGTGCCGATATACAGACGGTTCCGCTTTCCATCATACGCAATGCATTTCAGGTTATTCTGCAATACGGAATTACGGTGACCTGCAGTGAAATATTTAAAGGTTCGTGTTTTACGATCCATGAAGTTCAATCCTCCCCCTTCAGTACAAATCCAGATGTTTCCTTCTTTATCTTCCGCCAGATTCCCGACAAACGAATAATTCAGGCATTCCTTCCGCAAAGGGTTATCCGTATAATGAGCGAATATTTCCCTTTCCGCATTAAAATAGTTCACACCTCCATAATAGGTTCCTACCCATATGGTTTCCTGTGCATCTATATAAACAGAGAAAACAGAAGAATGTGACAGGCTACCTGGCAAATGATCCTGTTGATATACTGTAAACTGATCCGTGTAAGGGTTATATTTATGCAGTCCCATAAAAGTGCCGAACCAGATATTCCCAAACCGATCTTCAGCAAAGCTCCGTATTTGACTATTCTTTATATGAAAAGGTGCAGAATTACTTTCCGAATACCAGGTGATCCTTTCGTCTTGCGTGATCCTGTATAAACCACCGGTACGGCAACCGGCCCATATCTCACCAGTAGAACTTTCAAATAAGCGGTAAAATTCAGGTCCTTCAATCAGACAACGGACTTTTTTATCCTCTTCAACTACATACAGGCCTTCATAAGTCCCGATCCAAATCTTCTTCCCCGAGATCAGCAGGCTGGATATACCAGGGGTGTTTGTCTTCGCATAAAGTTGCAGACTATCTCCTTTTTCATCATACCGGCAAACCATATCATCGTACCCCGTCCATATATCACCATCGACCGAGGTAACCGTTTTCGCCTTACAACCACCAACAACACAAAATTTCTCTTCCCGTATATCATACCTCACCAACGAATCGCAAGTCCTAAAGAAAATATCCCCTTGCCTGTTTCCAGTAAGATGATCACATTCATGTCCGAGTAAAACATTTATAGAGCTTTCCGGATCCAGATTCTCCCAGCCTTTATACACCCGCATCCGTTCCCCGTCATAGATACTGACACCTTCGCGTGTACCGAACCACATACGTCCCAAGCAATCTTGATAAATCGACATCACAGAGACTTGCGATAAGCCGTCACTCATGCCAAGATGTTTAAAATAAACTGGATAGACTACTTGATGTATGAATACAAAACACAACAACAGTAACAGTTTTTTCATATCTTATTTATATAAACTGAAAAATAGTTTTCTCATTCCTCAACACAAAGATATAGAAAATGAAAGCAAATAACAACGGATCTTATCCTACAAGTTTTTGGTTCTTCGTCACTTTCGGGGCAGGTCATGTGTTAAAGCTAGTAAGTTTATTGCCTAGCAAGGTAATGCTTGCCCTGTTGAACATTTCTGATCCCAAAGGCCAGTTCATCTACATACTTGAGGATGCTTTTTGCTGTGGTGACATATGGTCCCTGCCTGTATGGCCACGCATCAACTTGCATATGACAAACGGATGCACATTCAGACCTTTCAGATATTTTTTCAGGTTTTCTTCACCCCGCCCCGAAAGGAGTGTGATGGGCTTATGGGTGATCTGATCCACTATCACAGTCCCGTAAATGTGCCCTTTTTTCTGTGCATAGTCATCAAGACCGATACAGGCCGGGGCCGGCCCCCCTTTATGACGGACATTGGCACATCTCAGGCAAGAAGATTGGCTGCAGACGATGTTTTGTTCATGCAGCAGATTACTGGCGATACGGGAAGTGGTCTTCAAGGATATGCTCCGGATGCGTTCCTCCACTTTCCGGGTATTTCGCGCGTGCGAAGAAGCCAGCGGAGAGAGGGGGGCGCTGAAGACTTTTCTTTGACACGCGGTATTTCTGCAGCGGAACTTACTCACATTGACCATGAGCGTAAGCGGATGACCCGCTATTTCAAGCCCTTGCAGAAGTGACGAAGAACCAAAGTTTTTCCCATATCCTCTGTCACTGTATCACTGATTCCTTTTTACCAATTGATATTCAACTTGTTTTATTTGTGATATATGCCCGTTTTCTCTATCACTACAGTATCACAACCCTATCACTGGCAACTTGGATGGAGAACAGGCATTCCGCTTATACATATCTGTATATCGACATATTACAAATAAAAACAAACAATAAACACCAGATCCCCATCTCTGCAAATCACTCGATTATTTTATGTAAAAACGGCTATAAAATAGGTAAAACCGGGTGGTTTTCATTCTCCGGCACGGTACTTTAGTTGCCGGACACCCCCATGTTACCCCCTTTTACACCCGGATGTACCAGCTCCCTACACCCGGATGTAAAGGATGGCAACATGGGGATGTTTACGGAATTATCTGCTTGTTTTCGCTAAAAGAAGAGAGGGCTTTTGTAGAATGAAGAACCGTATTTTGCCAATTTAGTATGATGGTAGAATGATAGTGGTAAAAGATGCTATAATGCAAGTAAATATCTGCAACGGTCAAAGGTAGCCTAAAAAATGTAATACCGATCCATTTCTTGGAATAAGTAAATGGCTCAAGGTTCATTTTCGTCAAAACGAGAGGCTGAAAAATCCGCAAGCAACAGTCTGGCCGGATTCGCATATAACATTACAGCCGACAAGGTGCAGTACAGGCGGCTGTTGACACAAACTATAATAACGCCTTACTCGAAGGGACGGTAAACAGAGTAGTTTAAATGGAATCCTGTCCGCAAATGTCAGTTTGCCACCATCCGAATGTCGGCAAACTGACAGATTTCAGACTGTCATTCAACGGATTCTTTTAATATATTTCTAATCTCTTCCACACAATTTATAGCGTATCAGGACGTTGGTATTAAACGTAAATGCTTACCTTTGCGGCCAACTATCCGTGTGAGGATACAGAATTAAGACAATTAATTATTACACTTTATACAAAGTATGGGAAAGTATAAATTGATCAACAACGTGTTGGGCTGGATCGTTTTTGCGATCGCTTCAACCGTCTATTTGATGACTATGGAACCCACTGCCAGCTTCTGGGATTGCGGTGAGTTCATTTCTTCAGCTTACAAGCTGGAAGTAGGGCATCCGCCCGGAGCACCGTTCTTTATGTTGACGGCCAACCTGTTCACACAACTTGCATCCGATCCGTCCACAGTGGCGAAGATGGTAAATACGATGTCCGCCTTGTTTAGCGGACTGACGATCTTGTTCCTTTTCTGGAGTATCACTCACCTTGCCCGCAAGATCATGGTGAAAGACGGAGAAGAAGCGTCTTTAGGCCAGATGATTACCGTTATGGGTAGCGGTCTGGTCGGAGCACTGGCTTATACATTCAGTGATACGTTCTGGTTCAGTGCCGTGGAAGGAGAAGTGTATGCCTATTCATCACTCTTTACAGCCGTTGTTTTCTGGCTAATCCTGAAGTGGGAAGCTGTTGCCGACAAACCACATGCAGACCGCTGGATCGTACTGATCGCTTACCTGATGGGGTTGAGTATCGGTGTCCACTTGCTGAACTTGCTGTGTATCCCGGCTATCGTGCTGGTATATTACTATAAGAAATTCCCGAACCCGACGATGAAGGGTACATTGGTTGCTTTGCTCGCTTCCTTCGCCATCGTTGCGCTGATGATGTATGGTGTCGTACAAGGGCTGGTCGAGGTTTGCGGCTATTTCGAACTATTATTTGTCAACGTCTTAGGCATGCCTTACAATTCCGGGGTATTCGCTTATGTGATCATTGTGGCAGGCGTGTTGATCTGGTCTATCTGGGAAACTATGCGCGACGAGATCCATCCGACACGCATGAAGATCGCTTTCATCCTGTCGGTCGTATTGATCGGTATTCCGTTTATCGGTAGCGGTTATGTTTTGGCGGTCATTCTGACGGCTGCATTAAGCCTGTACCTGTTCAAGAGCAAGAAGGTGGATATCAAGACGCTGAATACGATCCTGGTCTGCCTGATGGTAGTCGTTGTAGGCTATTCTTCGTATGCACTGACACTGATCCGTGCAACGGCCGATACGCCGATGAACCAGAACGCGCCGAGCGATATCTTTACGTTGCGTACCTATCTGGCACGTGAACAATACGGTAAAACCCCGCTTCTTTATGGGCAGACCTACGTTTCGGAAGTACAGCGCGAAAACCAGGGAGGAAGCTGCGTACCCGTCACGACAGAAGGCGAACCGACCTGGAGCCGCGTGATCAAGAAAGACAAAAACGAGAAAGACCGTTATTTCGTGTCCCGCACCGATCAGGAATACAAATATGTCGACGAACTGAACATGCTGTTCCCGCGTATGTACAGCTCCGATCCGCGCCATGTACAGGCCTATAAGGAATGGGCGCAGGTAAAAGGCCAACCGGTGAAATATAACTATTGCGGAGAGATGAAGAGCGTAATGAAACCGACATTCGCGGAAAACCTGAAGTTCTTCTTCTCCTACCAGCTGAACTTTATGTACTGGCGCTACTTCATGTGGAACTTCTCCGGCCGTCAGAACGACATCCAGGGAAATGGAGAGGTGCTGAACGGCAACTGGATTACCGGCATTCCGTTTATCGACGAAGTTCTGGTTGGCCCGCAGGAAGATATGCCGTTCGATATTATCAATAATAAAGGGCACAATGTCTATTATATGCTGCCGTTGCTGTTAGGTATTTTAGGTTTGCTGTTCCAGGCTTATTCGGGCGAAAAGGGGATCCAGAGTTTCTGGGTGACTTTCTTCCTGTTTTTCATGACTGGTCTGGCTATCGTTCTGTATCTGAATCAGACGCCATATCAGCCGCGTGAACGAGACTATGCGTATGCCGGATCGTTCTATGCGTTCTGTATCTGGATCGGGTTCGGTGTCGCGGCACTGGCAAAGGGACTGGAGCGATACGGCAAACTGAATCCGGTCATCGCCGGATCGGTGGCAACCGTGCTTTGCTTGTTCATACCTATCCAGATGGCCGGACAAAACTGGGACGACCACGACCGTTCAGGCCGCTATGTCTGCCGCGATTTCGGTTCCAACTATCTGGAATCCTGCGAGCCGAATGCCATCATCTTCACCAATGGCGACAACGACACATTCCCGTTGTGGTATGCCCAGGAGGTAGAAGGCGTCCGTACCGATGTCCGCGTATGTAACACCAGCTACCTGCAAACAGACTGGTATATCGACCAGATGAAGAAACAGGCTTACGAGTCCGCTCCGCTGCCGATCACCTGGACACGCGACCAGTATATACAAGGGACCCGCGATGCAGCTTATGTATTCCCGCTGACAAAAGATTCGATCGACCTGAACACGGCCTTGAACTTTGTCCGCAGCGATGATCCTAAGTTCAAGAAGATTCCGGGTATCAACCAGGAACTCGATTATATCCCGGCCGACAAACTGTACTACAAAGTCGACTCGGTCGCCGGCGCCAAGATCTTAGGCGGTAAGACAGACGGCATGGTAGACCAGATGATGATCAACCTCGCCGGAAAGAATGCGCTGGGTAAACAGGAACTGACGATCCTCGACATGTTGCAGACCAACAACTTCGAACGTCCTATGTACTACGCGATCACGGTCAGCCCGGATCAGTTCGTCAACCTGGACGGCTACTTCGAACAGACAGGTCTCGCTTACCAGGTCGTTCCGAAAAATGCCAACAAAGCAGTCAACACCGACAAAATGTACGACAACGTGATGAACAAATTCAAATGGGGCGGCGTAGACAAGCCAGGCGTTTACATCGACGAAAATGTAATGCGCATGTGCAAGAGCTACCGCATGATGCTGTTCAACAAGTTGGCAGAAGCATTGGTGAAAGAAGGCAAGAACGACAAGGCTTTGGAAGTATTGGACAAATGTATGCAGGTGTTGCCGCCGGAAAATGTCCCGCTCGACTACACGGCTCTTTCAACCGGTGAACTCTATTATGTGCTGGGCCAGAAAGAAAAAGCGGCAGAAATATTTACAGGCATCGCCGATAACATGATGCGTAACATAAACTGGTACTTCCGCTTGAACCCAGTGCAGTTGGCGTCCGTAGAAACAGAACTGTTACAGGACATGCAGGTTTTGAATCAAGTATTGTTAATCAACAAACATTACAACCCCGAATTCAACAAGAAATACCAGGAAGAGTTTGACAACTACCGTATGGCTTACGAATCGGTGCGCAGAGAATAGATATGTTTATAGAACAACCGCCCTGGTTTTACAGGGCTCTGTTTCCAGGGGTAATCTGGCGGATTCCGGCAAAGAAGAAGTGTGTATATCTCACCTTCGACGATGGCCCGATCCCTGAGGTTACCCCTTGGGTATTGGATATATTAGACAAATATGACGTGAAGGCGACCTTCTTCTGTGTCGGGGACAACGTCCGCAAACATCCGGACATCTACCAGATGGTACTGGACAGGGGGCATCGTGTAGGCAACCACACTTTCAACCATATTCAAGGTATCCGCTTCTGGACCAAGAACTATCTGGCGAATGTGGAAAAGGCTGCCGAATATATAAAAAGCGACCTGTTCCGTCCGCCCCACGGACACATGCGTTTCCCACAAGTGGTAGGACTCAGGAGGCATTACCGGATCATCATGTGGGACGTGGTGACGCGCGATTACAGTCCGCACATGACACCGAACGGTGTCTTCAACGTGGTGAAGAACTATACCCGCAACGGTTCCGTAATCGTCTTTCACGACTCGCTGAAAGCCGAACGCAACATGCGCGAAGCGATGCCCAGGGCCATCGAATGGCTACAGGAACAAGGGTATGAGTTCAAAGTGTTTTAATATGCTTCCAGCTATCGAAATAAAAGAGAAAGCAAAAGAGATCGGCTTCGATGCCTGCGGGATCGCACAAGTAGCGGCCGCAGACAGCGAGGCCTTATTTTTTGACAGATGGCTGAAGGAGGGCAACCATGCAGGGATGGCCTATATGGAGAACCACCGCGAGATCCGGTTGAATCCCGCCGGATTGGTGGAAGGAGCCAAGACAGTCATATCCGTGGCGTTGAACTATTATCCGGAGCAGAAACTTCCACCCGAAGCGCCCCATATCGCCTACTACGCCTACGGGAAGGATTACCATCTCGTCGTCAAAGAGATGTTGAGCGAGCTATGGACCGCCCTGTTCCCGCGCCCCACGCGGGATCGCATAGAGACGGACAGGAAAGATATGGATCGCAACGGGCTGTTCTTTTGCGATCCCGCGTCAAGCGCGGGAACGGAACAGGCAGACGTAACAGCCGCCCGCTTTTTCACCGACTCAGCTCCCATCCTCGAACGCTATTGGGCCTGGAAAGCCGGGCTGGGATGGATCGGGAAGAACACAAACCTGATTATTCCCGGAAAAGGCTCTTTCTTCTTCTTGGGAGAAATCGTCACCACCCTCGAAGCGGACCAGTACGACACGCCGCAGAAGAACCGTTGCGGCAGTTGTAGCCGTTGCCTGGATGCCTGCCCGACAGGAGCACTGGAAGGCCCCCGCCACCTGAATGCCCGCAAATGCCTCTCCTATCTCACCATCGAGAACCGCGGAGAAATCCCCACCGAACAGGCTTCCCGACTCGGTAACCGCCTCTACGGTTGCGACACCTGCCAGGAGGTCTGCCCCTGGAACCGTTTCGCCCGCCCGACCCAAATAGAGGCATTCCGTCCGAAACCGACTTTGCTTTCTCTTCGAAAAGAGGATCTAAAGGTCTTTTCCCGTGAGGATTATAATCGTATATTTGCCAAATCGGCGGTCAAAAGAGCCAAATACGAAGGATTGATACGAAATATACATAACTTAAAAGATTAATACCATGAGAAGGACATTGAAAACCTTATCGCCATGCCTCGTCGCATTCCTGTTGATGCTGACAGTCGCATTTGCAGGTAACGCACAGGAATTACAAAAGAAATTGGAAGGGCTGAAAGGAATCAGCGGCATCGAGAAGCTGGAATCGGACCATTATGCCGAGAAATATCTCGTACGCATCACACAGCCTGTCGACCATAAGAACCCGGCAGCCGGAACATTCACGCAACGCGTGATCGTCGCCCACGTCGGTTTCGACCGCCCGACCATATTGGTCACGGAAGGATATGGTGCGGCGTATGCCTTGAACCCTCGTTATCAGGAAGAGCTGTCGAAGCTGCTCGATGCCAATATGGTATTCGTGGAATACCGTTATTTCCTCGAATCCACCCCGACCCCCTGTAACTGGGAATACCTGACGGCAGAGAACTCGGCCTACGACCTGCATAACGTCAACCAAACATTCCGAGAGCTGTACACCGGTAAATGGGTCAGCACCGGCATCAGCAAAGGCGGACAAACCACTTGCCTGTACCGTGCCTGGTTTCCGGACGACGTAGACTTCTCCGTCCCCTACGTAGCCCCCTTGAACCGCGGTGTGGAAGACGGGCGCCACGAACCGTTCCTCCGCAAAGTAGGCACGAAGAAAGACCGTCAGAAGATCGAAGCTTTCCAGATTGAAATATTGAAACACAAGGACGAAATCGTCCCGATGCTGGAAAAGTTCTGCAAGGACAAGAAACTGGAATTCCGCATTCCGATAGCCGAAGTATTGGATTATTGCGTCCTGGAATACCCGTTCGCCCTCTGGCAATGGGGTACGCCGACCAGCGTGATCCCGCCGCTCACATCCGATGCAAAGACACTGTTTTATCATTTGGTTGACATCAGCGGGCCCGACTATTTTGCCGAAAACCAACCGAATATCTCCTTCTTCGTACAAGCTGCCCGCGAATTGGGTTATTACGGCTATGACACGAAACCGTTCAGGAAATACCTGACAATCGACAGCAGCTGGGGATACCTGAACCGCATCATGCTGCCGAAAGAGCTGGTCGACAAAGTTGAATACCGCCCCGAACTTTACCACAAAGTCTATGATTTCCTCCGTGACAACGATCCGAAGATGATCTTTATCTATGGCGAAGTAGACCCGTGGAGCGCCACCCGCGTCCCGATCTTCAAAGGCAAGGTAAACGAACAAGTCTACATCCAACCCGGAGGCAGCCACCGCGCCCGTATCGGCAACATGCCCGAAGACATGAAGGAAAAGATACTGACACAGATTAACAAATGGCTGGCAGAATAGCGGATTCGTTTCTCAATTAATTGCAGAACGAATTACGATCAACAGATTCGTTTAACGAGCATTTAGCGAATGAATCATAACTCCCATATTCATTCTACAATTATCCGGTTAACGAATTATAACCTGCGGATTCGTTCTCTAATTACCCCTTGAACGAATCCGTCGGTCTTGTATAAGCTATAAACAAACGAATATATACAAAAATGGACACAAAATACCCCCTATACACTCCCAAAGATATCTTTATCTCCTTCTGCGGCCGGGAAGCAACCGAAGCGGAACGCTGGCAAGGCGTACAATCGGGTATCATTTTCCATAAACGAACGGGCAACGAATTTTTGGACCTTTTCGCCTCGATGGTTCATCATTATATGAATCATGATCCGGTTTTCTATGCAAAAAAATTAGGCGTCTCGCGAGTCGATCTGTCCGGCTGCCTGAGGGTACTGACCGGGGTGACTACAGACGAATGGCTCGAAGCCTACCGTTGGGTGGCCATCCGCGACGTCCTGCTCCATACGGACTGGCCTTTGGGAGAAGTGGCGACGCAAATGGGCTACAGTTCGGTGAAAACCTTCAGTCGCGCCTTCATCGAGCGTGTCGGCATACCTCCGTCCCATTGGCGGGCGAAATATAAAGGGAATGATTAGCTTTTCAGGAAAATATAAATACCTTTGTGCATGTTTTACCTATTGTCTAACTTATAAATAAAGAAGAAATGAAAAAGAATTTCTTGTTCCAGCTCTTGCTGGCAGCATTCCTGTTACCGGCTTTTTCTTGTTCGGACGACGATTCGGCTCCTGAAATCAACAATGCAACTACCTTGAACATGCTCGATGTGGAGAATGGAGCGACCCGTCTGGGCAATTCGGACATCTATATCAACGCGGCAAACAACTTTCAAACAAACGAATGCCTGATCGCCGAAATCGGTCCGTCGAAAGGGATTGGAAAAGTCATTCCGCCCCAAGTCGGCAACGGATTGGTTTATCAAGCAGCCGTAACGCCGGGACACCTCTACCAAGCTTTCAAGGAAGAAGCCGTGAAGCAATTTCCATCGGGAAAATTCGCATTGGCGCTGGCAGGAGACTACTACCAATTCTATGTCGGATCCGAGATCATGAAAGAGGAGAAAAGAGTAGGCGCTGTCATCCAGTTTGCCCTGATCAATCCCGAAGCAGACGGGTTACCCGCCTACGACAGCACGATCGGGACAGTGGTAAGCGGTTATGAAGACGAGATTGTCCGGGAATTTCCCAAAGACACGGAGTTCAGCTACGATAGCGACCTCGAAGACCTCTTTCAGATTACGACCGAAGGCGGCATACTGAAAGTCACACTTCTGCCTTCGTGGAGCGACATCCGGGGAAATTATGCCATTTACGCCCGCCATAACGAGGTGTATACGAAAATATATGTCAAAGTGGAATAATCAGAACATTCCCTGTACTTTATAGACAAATTCCATCCAAACCCAATATCGGATCGCCTTTCCGAGAAACATCGAGACAGCCACGATCCAGATATTGGCGCGGAGAAAACCGAGCGCCACGGCGATAAAATCGCCTATACCGGGAAGGAAAACGAAAAAGCCCATCCAGGAACCTTTCCCTTTTATCCAATCCTGCACTTTCTGCAATTTGACGGCATCCAGTTTCAGATATTTCTCTATCCATTCGACCTTGCCCAGCATACCCAGCCAATAACAACTCATGCCACCTAAGAAATTACCTAACGTAGCCGCAATCATACAAGGCCAGTAGACCGCTCCCGCCAACAACACTCCGGTTAGAACGACCTCGCTGCTGAACGGCAAAACGGTAGCAGCCAAAAAAGAGGCGATGAACACACCGATATATCCGTATTCTATAAGAAATTCCATATACGAATGAATAGAGTGGCAACCAGGACTGCCACAGTTGTAAAAAACGACCAAAACACGATCTTACCACGTGTCACCGTAAAGAAATGAGCGATCAGGATAGAGGCTGGCACGCAAGCTGTTTCCAAAAATTCTTCCGAAGCCTGTTCATAGAGGAAATAAAGGCTGAACGCCCATACGGACATCGCAATCAGGAACGAGAGAAACTGACGGGAGCGAAGCGAATCCTCCGTATCGTGCATGACAATATTCAGGGAAGCGACAACTGTCAACAGGGCAATCGCCATGATACTGATCCAATCCAGCAACACTATTCCGTCCGTCGCCAAGAGGCGCACCTTGAAAAGCGTCGAGAAAGGGACGTTGAACAGCGTGAAATCCCGTTGCCAGACACACCACCCCAACAGGAACCAATATACCGTCGCCACCCCTAACAAAGAGGCGATAAAGGTACGGGACGTCAGCGAACGGAAATTATACATCCCCAGCCAGAACAACGGCAAAAACCACAGCAAATGAACCCAAAGCAGACTGCCTATACCGATCAGCAAGGCGGCACTGTAGGCCTTCTCTCTCGCCCCGGGATCATGATAGGTCGTGAACAGTTGGTAAATAGCCAGAATCAGGCAGAAAACACCGACCGAAGTCGATTTCAAAGGAAAGAAGTCGGGATTCGTACTGATGAACAGGACATAGAAGAGGAAGGGCAGCATCGTCTTCTCCCGTATCAACACCAGTACATAGTTCGCACGATGCAATAGGAAAGCCCCTCCGAACATCAACGTAATCCCGATAATATAGGTAAACTCCTTGCCTGGCAATGTCTGACAAATCGTATTCCAGAGAGGAGTAGCCGAGACCTCGCCATAGACAGGATAGCCCACGGAGTACAAATAACTGACCACCCAACAGGCAATACATGCCAATAAGACCGGCGCGAATGTCGGTGGCGCGGAGAAGTCGAATCGACGGGAATATTTGTTATAAGCTACTCGCATTTCTGATCAGGAATAGATAAATGCTGACTTACATGCGAGCCAACAGACGAGGCAAAAGAGAGCCTGCAACACACAAGGCTTGAATCGTCTGTTAGCTCACCCTATAAATCAGCATTTATGACAACAATTTATAAATCGAATCCGATATCACTACGGAAATATTTCTTTTCGAAATCAATGAGCTTGGCACCGGCGAAAGATCGGGCAAGGGCTTCTTCCTTGTCGGCTCCGTAAGAGCTGACAGCGATGACACGACCGCCACTGGTCAGGATCTGCCCATCGGCAGCTTTTGTCCCTGCGTGGAAAATGATGTTTTCGGCGGGAACCTTATCCAGACCACTGATAACCTTTCCTTTTTCATACGCTTCAGGATAACCACCGCTTACCAGCATGACTGTTACGGCCGCACGCGGATCGTGAACCAATGTACGACTGCCCAAATTACCTTCGGCCACACCTTCCAACAGTTCAACCAAGTCGCTTTGGATACGTAACATGACAACTTCCGTTTCCGGATCACCCATGCGGCAATTATATTCGATCACCATAGGTTCGCCCTTCACATTGATCAGACCAAGGAAGATGAAACCCTTATAGTCGATATTTTCCGCTTTCAGCCCTTCGATCGTCGGACGGATAATACGCTCGTCCACCTTCTGCATAAACGTCTCATCGGCAAAAGGAACCGGAGAAACGGCTCCCATTCCGCCTGTATTCAAACCTGTATTGCCTTCGCCGATACGCTTATAGTCTTTTGCCACCGGAAGCACCTTGTAGCTCTCGCCATCCGTCATCACAAACACGGAACATTCGATACCGTCCAGGAACTCTTCGATCACGACCGTCTTGCTGGCATCGCCGAACATACCCCCCAGCATATCGTCCAGCTCCTTCTTTGCTTCTTCGAGCGTGTCGAGAATCAGCACACCTTTACCGGCAGCCAGACCGTCGGCCTTCAATACGTAGGGAGCCTGCAATTCTTCCAGGAAAGCGTATCCTTCTTCTAAATTTCCGGCAGAAATACTCTTATAACGAGCTGTCGGAATGTTGTGGCGCATCATGAAGGCCTTCGCAAAGTCCTTGCTGCCTTCCAGTTGCGCTCCCTCTTTCGAAGGGCCTATCACGGGAATACCTGCCAGGGCGACATCGTTCTTGAAATAATCATACACCCCTTTCACCAGCGGATCTTCCGGACCTACCACCACCATACCGATATGATTTGCCAAGGCAAATTCCTTGATAGCAGAGAAATCGTCAGCCTTGATATTTACATTCGTGCCTACCAATGCAGTACCTGCATTACCGGGAGCGATAAATAACTGATCCACTTTCGGACTTTGAGCAATCTTCCAGGCTATTGCATGTTCGCGGCCGCCTGAGCCTAATAAAAGAATATTCATTTTTTTATAATTGACAATTGACAATTGACAATTGACAATTACTTGTCATTATCCTTTCCCAATCATCTTTTTTTAATGGTTATTGTTTTTTTGTTATTTCATCTTTGTCCTTTCTCTCAATTGTCAATTGCCCATTGTCAATTGTCAATTCTTAAGGTAGTCGTCAAAGTAGCGCGTTATCTTCTCATACAGATGCGGACGGTCTTTACCAATCACATTATGCAGATGGCGGGGATAAACGAAATAATCGGGATATGTATCCGCATCCACACAGGCTTTCAGGAATCCCAGGCTGTGCTGCCAAACAACAACCGGATCGATATCTCCGTGGATCAACAGCAGATGTCCCTTCAGATTACCTGCTTTCAATTTCAGGTTGGCATTCCTATAACCTTCCGGATTGTCCTGCGGACGGTCCATATAGCGCTCGCCATACATAATCTCGTAGTTGCTCCAGTCGATCACCGGACCACCGGCAACCCCCACTTTGAACAGTTCCGGATACGAACACATCAGGTTCGTCGTCATAAAGCCGCCGTAGCTCCATCCGTGCACACCGATACGGTCGGCATCGACATACGGAAGTGATTTCAGAAACTCAACGCCTTTTACCTGGTCTGCCATCTCATTCACACCCAAATTACGATGTATGACATTTTCGAAAGCCTGTCCCCGGTTTGCCGATCCCCGACTATCGAGCGTAAAAACCACATATCCGCGTTGAGCCATATAGATATCCCAACCGCCTACACCGTTCTTCCATCCGCCTGTTACCAACTGGGCATGCGGGCCGCCGTACACATAGACGATCGTCGGATATTTCTTCGTCTCATCCAGACCGACAGGTTTTACCAGACGGAAATTCAAATTAGTGACACCATCCGCTGCCTTGATCTTTCCGGTAACGATTTCCGGCATCGCATATCCTTCATACGGATCTTTCGCCGTCAGCAACGTCCGTAAAGTTTCACGTTTCTGTCCGTCGATAATCGAAATTTCACGTGGAACATCGGGAGCTGAATAACTGTCGATCAAATATTTACCGGAAGCACTCAGTTGCGTAGCATGAACTCCTTGCAAACCTCCCGAAGTCAATTCGTAAGAAGTTCCCTTTTTCAGATCCAGGCGTGACGTTCCGACATACAGAGCATCACCATAACTGAACGAGCTCAGCATTGACGGCCTTGTGGAAGAGAAAAACAATGCCTTTCCCTTAACATCGAAACCGAGGATGTCCAGGACTTCCCACTCGCCTTCCGTCAACTGCTTCAACAGTTCTCCCTTCGTATTATACAGATACAAATGATTATAACCATCACGCCGGCTCTGCCAGATAAACTGATCCGGATTGTTCGGCAGGAAAAGCACCGGATGTTGCGGCTCTACATAATGTTCGTTCTTTTCGGTAAACAAATCCGCCTCTTTATCACCTGTCAAGGCAGAATAGCGTACCAGGTGCATCTCGTTTTGATCCCGGTTCAGTTCGGCAATATAAATGCTCTTTTCATCCGGGCTCCAGGTAATATTCGTCAGATACTTTTCCTTCGGTAATCCGGTTTTCAACCAGACGGTTTTTCCGGTCGCCAGGTTGTAGACACCGACTGTCACCTCATGGCTTTTCATCCCAGCCATCGGATATTTGTGCGGTTCGGCTTTCGCGCAACGGGCAGTAATGTCGACAAACGGATAATCCGTCACCATGCTTTCATCCATCCGGTAGAAAGCCAGCGCCGAACCATTCGGAGACCAGAAAGTCCCTTTATGGATACCGAACTCGTTCTGATGAACGGACTTCCCGCAAACAACACCTTCAGCCGTTTCGTCCGTCACGATACTGACAGCGTTATCCGGCGAAAGGATTTTCAGGTTGTCCTCCTCCGTAAAAGCCAAATAACCGTTGGCCGGACAAAAGTCTAAATTCTCCCAGGAACCATTCAGATCATACATGCTTACAATCCTGTTTTCCACAAAATCGTAATGGAAACGATGGTGCTTGGCATTAAAAGCAAGCACCGGCTGATCTTTGTAAGGAACCGAGAAGAAGGGCATACCGCCAACCGACTGCGCACCGGCCACCGCAAGCGCTTCGTTCAACTGCTGGCGAGTAAAGGCAACTTTCACCGCCTTTGTCGATTCTCCACTCATCATGCTGTCACCCTTGACATACAGATATGTGTCTTCACACCACTGCAACTGTTTCAAGTTGCGAGGCACAAAACGACTTTGCGTCTTTCCACCGGGAATCAAGTCATGCAAAGTAAACTGTTTGTCTTGTCCCATCATCGACAACGGATTTATAAGTACCAAAGCACATAATACACCTAAAATATTAATCCTCAAAATCATCCTTTCCTCTTCTTTTGAATGGTTTCTTAAACGAACGGTCACCGAACTTTTTCTTACCGCCAAACTCCTCGTCATCCTTAAAATGTCTCTTGACAGGACGTTTGCCGACAAAATCCCTACGAGCCGGACGGCCATCTGCACGGTCATCGCCAAAATAGCGTTTGCCGGGAATAAAAGGTGTCCGTTCGTTGTCGTCCTCAGCATGCGCGGCAGCAAAACGGCGGGCGGGACGATCCATGCGGTCGGTACGGAAATTCGGACGTGACGAGCGGTCCGGCTTACGTTCGAAAGAAGGTCTTTCCGGGCGGGAAGGACGTGCTTCACCTTCTTCGTTCAGTGCTTTCTTATAGTCTTTGATTTTTCCTTCGAATATATCGTAACAACGGTATTCGCATTCTAACGATCCGTTCATAAGCTTCATCTTTTCACTCGGTTTCAAGCCGATCTTGTCGAAGCATTCATCCTTATAACTCAGAATCCATACTTTATAGCCAGTAAACACATGTTTGACACGTTCACCGATCATATTGTACAACCCCAACAAATCACGACTGGAAATACGTTCTCCATAAGGGGGATTGGTCACCATGATGCCCGGCTGGGGAGCCTCCGTGCATTGCTGGAACGGCTGGGTCCTTAGTTCGATATATTTCATCAGGCCGGCACTACGGATATTCTTCTCGGCAATCTCGATCGCCGCCGGATTGATATCGGCACCATAACATTTGAAATTAAACTCACGTTCCTGACTCTCGTCGTTATAGATACGGTCGAACAATTCCTGGTCAAAGTCGATCCATTTCTCGAAAGCAAACTCCTTACGATGCACGCCCGGCGCAATATTCAAGGCGATCATCGCCGCTTCGATCAGCAACGTACCGGAGCCGCACATCGGATCGACGAAATTCGACTCGCCTTTCCAGCCTGTTTTCAAGATCATACCGGCAGCCAACACCTCATTCAACGGAGCTTCCGTCTGGTCCACGCGGTAACCACGTTTATGCAAGCTCTCGCCCGAACTGTCGATAGAGAGCGTACAGTCGTTATGTGAAATATGAATATTGATATACAGATCCGGATTGTTTACACGGACAGAGGGGCGCTTCTGATCCTTCTCCATGAAATAATCCACGATCGCATCCTTCGTACGATAAGCAACAAACTTGGAGTGATTGAAATCTTCAGAGTAGATTACAGAGTCGATGGCAAACGTCTTGTCCAAAGACATGTAGTTTTCCCATTTCACCTTCTTAACCTCTTTGTAGACAGTATCGGCGTCTTTAGCTTTAAAGTGATAGATAGGCTTCAAGATACGCAATGCCGTACGGCAATAGAAGTTGGCTTTGTAAAGCACTTCCTTATCCCCGGTAAAGGAAACCATCCGGCGGCCAATCTGTATATCGTTGGCACCTAAAGATAATAACTCGCCGGCCAGGATTTCTTCCAACCCGTAAAGGGTCTTAGCCACCATTTCAAATGTTTCGCTCATTTTAAGTTGAAAGTTAACAATGATTCCTCATCGTTTATTAGTAATTCTATTTTAATTATTAATTATTCTTTGTTCTATGACTTCACTGGCAGTCAACTGACTTTATTAATTGTCTGCTGGCTCACGGTTGCTCCCGCCGGAACATCTTCCGTGATCCAGACGTTGCCACAGATCGTAGCTCCTTCGCCAATACGAATACGCCCTAACAATGTGGCATTGGAATAGACAGTCACATGATCGCCCAACACCGGATGACGCGGCACACCGCGTATCGCATTCCCGTTTTCGTCAGGCGGCAGTTTCTCTCCTGCCAGACTGACTCCTTGGAAGATACGGACGTGGTTCCCGATAACACTGGTCTCACCGATAACGGTTCCCGTCCCGTGGTCAATCGAGAAATAGTGTCCGATCTCCGCCCCCGGATGGATATCGATACCTGTCTCCGAATGGGCCATTTCAGTAATCATGCGGGGAATAAAGGGAACACCCAACCGGTATAGCTGGTGCGCAATGCGATAGTTGCAGACAGCCCGGAAACCGGGATAGCAAAAAATAACTTCGTTGATGTTCTGAGCAGCAGGATCACCGTTGAAAGCAGCCTCGGCATCCGTCGCCAACAAGGCGCGCATTTCGGGAAGCGTACGGATAAAGGCTTCCGACAGTTTTTCCGCCTCGGTAAGGATCTTTTCTTCGGGACAAGAAACACAGGCAGTATCAGCAAAACAAAGCCCTGCATAAATCTGCTTGGAAAGCAGCGTATGCAACGTTCCGACGTTCACGCCGGTATGAAAACGGATGGTCTGCTTGCTGATCCGTGCATTCCCGTAATAACCGGGGAAAAGGATTGCCCGGCATAAATCTACGATCTCTTTCAGCACCTCACCCGAAGGAAGCGCCTCTTCATCGCGGTAAGCATGAAACAGTTGATGGTAAGACCCCTCGTCCGAGAGCATCTCAACTGTATCATTCAAGACCTTGCTATGCTTTTGCAATCCCATTATTCAGCAATATCATATTTGGCAACAAAAGTAAGAAGAAATTGACAATTAACAATTGACAATTGACAATTATTTGCCCATCATACAACGCTTTATCCAAAAAGACAAACCACCCGGCAACGTCAATTTTCAATTTTTAACTTCCAATTTTCAGCTTATTATGCGGTGCCCCGAATTCCTTGCAGGTCACTTCGTCCATTTCCACAATCCATATTTTGACATTCTTCACAGCCGGATCGGAATAGCGGAATTCCTTATCCGAATACTGTTTCATAATGATATCCAGAGCTTCCGTTTTTTTATCGAAATCTTCTTCAAAGTGGACTTCACCCCAGCAAATCACGCTCTTGGAGCGCATCCGGTAACTACAAGCGACCTCCGGATGCTGGAAAACGAGATCATGGTCCGTGCTAAATGTAATGCAGACACGCGGATTCCGTTCCAAAATGGAAATACTCCGTCCTTCCTGTGCCGAATGCAGGTATATAACACCATCACGATAGCCAAAGTTCATCGGCAATACATAGGGAGTCCCATCCGTATCGGCCAGTCCCACATAACAGATATCACACTTCTTAATGGTCGCTTCAATCAGTTCTTTGTCGGTATGTACTAATGTCTTCATTTCGCATTTCTGTTTTTATCCCTACAAACATACAAGTTTTTTATCTTTTTCAAGATGCTCTCGCAGGATATATTTGTCGCATCCTCCTACAAAAACAGAAAGGTCATTCTCATTTTCCTATCGGCATGTCATAATATCATAGCAAAGGTTCTTTGTCAGTTTAAAGACTGCACTTCACAACCAACACCCAACAAATAAAAGAAACTGACCTCGATAAGCACTGCCGGATGAGGAATTTTCCCTTCTATCTGGTTCAACGATCCGACATAAGGGGCGACGCGAACCGATGGATGCCCGATCCGACATTTCTGTATATCTTGCCGTCCGGCAAGATAACCGTGGCAGTCGTATTGACGGGTACCTCGACTGTCAACTCAAACGAATCCGCTTCTATCCGCCAGTCCGAGCGGACGGGACCGTACAGGGATTGATACGATCCGCTGCAATAAATGAGGCCGCCCACCGGTTGAGGAGCAATGACAATGTGCTTCATACCCGGCTCCGCTTCATCATAACGGATTCCGGCAAGTGTCCAGTAAAACCAAGCCACCACACTGCCGAACATCGGATGGCAACGGGATGCCTTTCCTTCCCATCGCTCCCATAAACAAGAATAACGGTCATCCATCACATACCCGAACCCCGGTATCTCGCGCTGGTTCATCAACCGGAAAGCAATATCGGCACGTCCGTTATCACTCAATACTTTCAAGAGCAAAGGCGTTGCCATGATACCTGTGTCAAAATGATTTCCTATACTGTCCAGATGAGCGAGCAAAGCGTTGAACACGGCTTCCTTTTCACCTTCCGGCACCATTCCGAAAGCCAGCGGGAATACATCCGCACCTTGTCGCCCTTCCCAATAATGATGGGTCGACGGGTTGAAAAAGACAGTATTGAAATCCTGCCTGATCCGTGTGCACAGCCGGTCAAAGTGCAGTCTGTCTTCCTCTTTCCCTAAGACAGCCGCAACCTTAGACATCAAGTCTGCCGAATGATAGTAATAAGCCGTATTGACCAACGGTTCGGGCAGTTCCATCTTCTTCCCCGGTGCACACCAATCCCCCAGGCACCAGCCATCCGGCTCTTCCCGGACGATGATTCCACGGGCGTCGGTCCTTGTTCCCAGATAGGCAACCCATTGTTTCATACCTTCATAATGACGGTTCAAC
Organism: Parabacteroides sp. MSK.9.14; assembly: GCF_019041495.1. Lineage (NCBI taxonomy): Bacteria > Pseudomonadati > Bacteroidota > Bacteroidia > Bacteroidales > Tannerellaceae > Parabacteroides > Parabacteroides sp. MSK.9.14. The sequence goes on along the minus strand of NZ_JAHPXO010000001.1, from coordinate 183,712 downwards.
AAAACCGTATCGCCATAATAACAATAATAGGCCCAGGGCATGATCACATAAGCCGATCCCCATGCCGGACCGCCTCCTCCACCACCGAAAGGTGCGGTATGCGGAACATAACCGCTCTTCCGATTCCGGGCATCCCCCATATCGTCAAACCATTTCCGGTAAAACTGCGTCATATCGAAAGATAAGATAGAACTTTCCACGACCACCTGCGCGTCTCCAGTATAAGCCAACCGTTCCCGGTGCGGGCAATCACTGCTGATACTGCCGTGAAAGTTATTCTTCTGCGTCCGCAAGTAGACTTCGTTGATCTTATTAAACAATTCGTTCGAACAACTGAAACTTCCGGTAGGCTGCGGATCGGTATGCACGACTTTTGCAACCAGACTTTCCTTGTTCATCCTGACCTGTCGGGATATGACTTCGATATAGCGGAACGTGTGCCAGGTAAAACGCGGTTCCCATTGTTCCACTCCACCGCCCCGCAACGTATAGAGGTCCACTTGTCCGAAATCATTTTTTTCCTCTCCGACAAAACGAAGCTTGATCCGGTCACCGGCATTGCCTTGCACTTTTATATGCGCCCAGCCGGAAATCATCTCCGGAAATGCATACCAATAAGTAGAATCGTCCTTTTGTTCGCAGCTTACCGGCTGCAATATCCGGATAATTTTCTCATGAGGGGCAAGTTGAGCATGCAGACTACCCTTCGGCGCCCTTACCAAAAGGGCTTTCTTCCAGGAAGAATCCTTGTACCCGTTCCGGTTCCAGCCGTCCAGCTCTAGCCGGGCATCATATTCTTCACCTGTGAATATGGCGTCATGCAGTAAAGGGCCGGTCGTTGTTTTCCAGCTATCATCCGTAACAACCAGTTCCGTCGATCCATCAGTGTATTCTATCTCCAACTGGCATAACAGCCGGGGCGTATCGTACCACATACAACCTTCCACCGTCCGGTCACGCTGGTTATACCAGCCGTTTCCCAACAGGACTCCAACCGTATTCTCCGCTTTCTGCACCAAAGACGTGACATCGAACGTATTATAGAGAACCCTTTGGTTAGATTGATCATCAAAGAAATACAACATCTTTTTGAGCGGACGACGATCGAAATTGGTAACGGCGGGAGCCAATACCTGGTCGCCTACCCTTTCGCCATTCAGGTACATTTCATAAAAGCCCAGTCCGCATATATAGGCTTTCGCCTGTTTGACCGGCTTGTTTATCCGGAATGTTTTACGGAAATAAGGAGCCGGAGTAGTCAACGTCGAGTCGGGATAAGCGTCTTCCCGGTTGCCGATCCACCGGGCTGTCCAATCAGACGGTTCCAACAATCCCATCGTCCATCTCCCTGTTTCACTCCAAGGCGAAGCCTCTCCCGCTTCATCCCAAACCATCGCTTTCCAGTAAAGCGTTTGCCTGGAATCAAGCGGTTTCCCTTCATATCCTACCTGGCTGGAACGGGAAGATGTTATTTTCCCGGAATCCCAAAAATCCGCTTTTCCTTCAGCTAGCAAAGAAGGAGAGCTTGCCACGAGGATACGGTAGGCTGTCTGACTTTTCGCTTGCCCGGAGGATTGCAACTGCCAACTCAACAAGGGCTTTTCATTCTCCACTGCAACCGGATCTTCCAGATATTCACACCGAAGATTGCAGACAGATATTCTTTCCTGTCCCGAAACAAAAAACACAAATCCCCAAAGGAAAGAGAGTAACAGACAATAATACTTCATAACATTAAGATCAACTGAATTTCCATGATATCCAATGCACAAATATATGGATATACCGTCGTCCGCCACTTACAAATTTGAGAATTAATCATGCAGAAATGATACAAGAAGAAAGATTTCCCGCCACAAAAACAAAAAGGGCCGAAACTTTCATTCCGACCCTTTTGCTCTGTGAGTTGTCTCACGAGGATTCGAACCTCGACAGACAGAACCAAAAACTGTAGTGCTACCATTACACCATGAGACAATCCGGCGCTTTATCTAAAGCGATGCAAAGGTAAGAATAAAATCTTACCTTGCAAGCATTTTTTGTAAAAAATCCAAACAGTTTCTTATTTTACGATCAGTAAATAGTAATTCTTCTTACCTCTCTGAACCAGCAAATATTTCTCATCCAACAGGGAAGAGCAGTCGATAACCATATCCTGATCCGTCAGTTTCTCTTTGTTTACACTGATACCGCCGCTCTGAACCAACTTGCGCATTTCGCCTTTCGACGGGAAAATTGCCGCCTTTTCAGTGAACAGGTCGATCGCTTTAACACCGGCACTCAACTCTTCACGGGAAACCTCAAACTGGGGAACACCGTTGAACACATCCAACAATGTCTGTTCATCCAAATGTTTCAATGCTTCCGACGTAGAGTTTCCGAACAGTATATTGGAAGCCTCGACAGCAGCATCGTAATCTTCCTGGGAATGAACCATGACCGTCACTTCCTTTGCCAAACGTTTCTGCAACGGACGGAGATGCGGTGCTTCTTCCTGTTCTTTGATCAGGGCATCAATTTCTTCCTTGGGCAGATCGGTAAAGATCTTGATATATTTGGCAGCATCGGCATCGCTCACGTTCAGCCAGAACTGGTAGAATTTATAAGGAGATGTATAACGGCGATCCAACCAAACGTTGCCAGACTCAGTCTTGCCGAACTTGCCTCCGTCGGCTTTCGTAATCAACGGGCAGGTCAAAGCAAAAGCCTCACCACCCAACTTACGGCGGATCAGCTCCGTACCGGTCGTGATGTTACCCCACTGGTCGGTTCCTCCCATTTGCAAGCGGCAGCCTTCGTGTTCATACAGATACATATAATCGTATCCCTGAAGCAACTGGTAAGAGAATTCCGTAAACGACATACCGACAGAAGATTCGCGGCTCAGGCGTTTTTTAACAGATTCTTTAGCCATCATATAGTTAACAGTGATATGCTTACCGATATCGCGGATAAAATTCAAGAAAGAATAATCCTTCATCCAGTCGTAATTGTTTACCAACTTGGCAGCATTAGGCGCGTCCGAATCGAAATCCAAAAACTTGGACAACTGCTTCTTAATGCTATCCTGGTTATGACGAAGCGTCGCTTCATCGAGCAGGTTACGTTCCGCCGACTTCATTGAAGGGTCTCCGATCATACCGGTAGCTCCGCCGACCAGAGCAATAGGACGGTGTCCTGCACGTTGGAGATGTTTCAGCATCATAACCGATACCAGGTGACCGATATGTAATGAGTCAGCCGTCGGGTCAATACCTACATAAGCAGAAGTCATCTCTTTTTGCAACTGTTCTTCTGTTCCGGGCATCATATCAGCGATCATGCCCCTCCATGTTAATTCTTCAACAAAATTCATCGTTTTAGATTATAGTATTAATTGAATGCGGGCAAAGGTACGACTTTATAATTGAAAATGGAGAATTGAGAATTGAAAATTAGGGTATAACAATGATTTAAGGTAGATGAAGGATGTCGCGGACGTTTTCGGCAACCTGTCCGGCAAACTGTTCAAGCCGGAGATTCAAGGAAACCGAAAGGTTCCGGTAGACAGTTCGGATATCGATTTCGCGATCGTCCGTTTCGGCAAACAAACGGCCGGGCCATGCTTCACGTACGGCTCCGGGGTTGAAATACTCGCCAAAGGAGAGGTAAAAACCCTGCCGGATAAGTTGCCCGGCTAATGTGGCATTACCACGAAAACCGTGTATAATCCACGGTACACGAGGCTTTAGTTCTTTTTTCGAGGCTATCAGTTCGTCCCAAGCTTTCACGCAATGAATGATTAAAAAGACGCCAGCATTTTCGGCAAGAGAGGCCGACGCCCTAAAGATTTCCCGCTGACAGTCCAACGGAGCTTCCGCACCTTTATCCAAGCCCGTTTCGCCAATAGCCACTACATCCGGAAATGAGACCTGCCGCTTCAATTCGGCAAGCTGTTCTTCCACGTTATATATATACCAGGGATGAATGCCGACAGAACGGAACAACCCCGTTTCCACATCGAACGTAGGAACCAGACTGTTAACTATAGCGACATCTTCCGGATGAACGGGCAAATGGTGAGTATGTATATCGTAATAAACCATACTTTACGGTACAGGATCATATCCGCTTCCTCCCCAGGGATGGCAGCGAAGAATGCGTTTGACTGCTAAATACAATCCCTTTACCGGACCATGTTTTTTGAGAGCCTGCACGGCATATTCGGAACAAGTAGGCGTGTACCTGCACGATGCCGGCGTCATGGGAGAAATGCAATATTTATAAAAATAGACCGGCAACAACAGAAGAAAAGTAAAAAAACGCTTTATCATGCCTTGTCGCGAAGTACGTTCAATGCTTTTGTCATGGCTTTTTCCATATCGGCAAAAGGATGGATTTCCTTGTCCAAATAAAGGAAAGCAACCAGCATACGCTTGTTTTTTCCCGTCAGCGGATCGATCAGATCATATTTGCGTACCCGATAGGCTTCGCGAACCTGACGTTTGATCAGATTCCGTTTTACGGCACGCCTGAATTTTTTTTTGGGAACACTCACCAAGATAGACACTGGAGCTAATGTCTCTTCTTCCACCGCTAAATAAACGACCCGCAGTGGAAACGCCACAAACGATTGCCCTTTTGCAAACAACAGGTCAATGTAACGTTTCCACGACAGACGTTCTTCTTTTGAAAGGGTATACCTTCTATTTACCATTCTTTTTGTTACTACCCATCTCTTTTTTCAGATACAATTCCAGGGCAGCCGTCATAGACGGAGCTTCGGGAGTCGGCGCTTCCACATCCAGGCGCAAACCGGCCTCTTTCACCGCTTTGGCTGTTGTCGGGCCGAAACATCCGATCTTTATATCTTCTTGTTTGAAATTCGGGAAGTTCTTCAACAGAGAGGAAATTCCCGAAGGGCTGAAAAATACCAGCATATCATAGTCGAATTTCTCGTCTTTAGAGAAATCATTGCTTACGGTGCGGTACATAACAGCTTTCGTAAAAGAAATCTTTTTCGCTTCCAACATAGTTAACAAATCATCTTTATGCACGTCGGAAACGGGCACAAGATATTTTTCTTTTGCATGTTTGCCGATAACTGTAACCAGATCATCCAGCTTTCCGGTCTGTCCAAAAAAGATCTTACGCTTCCTATACACAATATATTTTTGCAAATATACGGCAATGGCCTCAGTCATACAGAAATACTTCATCGTTTCGGGAATGGCAACACGCAGCTCCTCACACAGGTGAAAGAAATGATCGATCGCCGTACGAGCCGTGAAAACAACAGCCGTATGATCCAAAATAGAAATTTTCTGCTGTCTGAACTCCTTAGATGAAAGAGGTTCTACTTTAATGAATGGACGGAAGTCAATCTCAACTCCATACTTCTCTGCAATGTCGAAATACGGGGACTTCTCGGATGCAGGCTTCGGTTGTGATACCAGCAACTTTTTGATGTTCAATGCCATAGAGTACTTGTCTCGATAAAGTTATACAAATAAACCATACCTTCGTACAAAAATACCAGAGGTAAAATTTCTTGGCCGCAAAGGTACAAACTTATATACAATAAACCAGTGCTTTTCTTGTGAAATATCCGTATTGTCTTATAAATTATTACAAAACGACACAAAATATAGAGAATACAAAACATTACTATCGGTATAGTTACGTATGTCCCGACAAACACCAACCACAACACCGGAACGTATAAAGATACTCCCCAAATCCCCATAATAGCATTATAACTCGTCTTCCATAACTTATACTTATCTGGGTCGGAAAACACGCTGCCCAGGAGGTAATAACAGCATTGTTTAAACTGATAAAACAGGAATAAAACACAAAAAACCGTTCCGATCGCCGATAAAACCGCCTGCCATTCCGCATAATTCACAAATCCGTATATCCTGCCGACCGCAATCAGGGCGATACTTGAAAGGAACAAGACTTGGAATGTCATAAAATTGCGGAAAAAGAATATGCTCTTCCCTATTACATCGTCAAATAGATTCTGCCTTTCCTTCACGAGAAAAGCATCTTTCAGCATCTTCACAAACAGTTGGAAATTCGTCCGGAACACAAAGGAAAAGACAATAAACAGGAATAACAGCAGGGAGAAGATGACATCATCCACCAACTGCCCGTCCCATAAGCGAATGCCCACATATCCTTCAAATATATTCATGTTCCCTGCGTATTACAGGTGCAAAGATAATCAAAAAAGAAAGGCAAGCTTACCCGACAAGCTTGCCTTCTCAAACAATCAACCGTTATGAATAACGATCTTAGAAACTATCTTTATGAGAGGACGAGTAGACCTCGCCCCTACCGACGTCATTAAATATTGTAGTACTGTTCCCAACCTTTACGCGGCATTTCGCCAACTAGCATCTGGTTCATAACCGGATCGTTCACGATCTGCTTCGTGTCGCGGTCGAACACGATCTTGCGGTTCATGCGCTGTGCCAACACGCCAAGACAGAATACCTGGCTCAACGGACCTGCGATAGAGAACGGAGAACGGGTCTTTTCCTTGCCCTGGCAAGCCAATAGGAAGTTTGCGTAGTGGTTGGACGGGCTCTTTTGATATTCCGGCAACTTCGGATTCATATCCTTGGCTACCTGATCAGGAATCACAGACAAGGTGCTACCATGAGAACCACCCTTGAATGTCAAAGTCTTCGTATAGATTTCCTTACCCGGGTTCAATTTTGCCAACTGAAGTTTGCCACCGGCAACCGTCGGGATATTCGGATCGACATCGGAAGAACCGTAGTTCTCAGGAACAGGAGGAATATTATCCAGACCGTCATACCAGGTAATATCGACAGCCGGCATTTCTTTTCTTTCCGGGAATCTGAACAGGATACGGGAAGACATCGGGAAGAAGAACGGGTTATGATCTTTCAGATACAACGGATTTACTTCCGTCGGCAGACCGAGATCCAGGAATTCGTGTGCGGTATCGATGATGTGAGCCCCCCAGTCGCCCAATGCGCCCATACCGAAATCGTACCAGCAACGCCACTGTCCCAAATGGTAGTCATGATTATATTCGTGGAACGGACGAACACCCAACCAAGTGTCCCAATCCAATGTTTCGGGAACTGGTTCACCCATTGGCATGTGCGTGATGTTCGGGTTCCAGTTATGCCAACGGCGCGGAGAGTTCATGTGAGCTGTTATAGCAGTGACGTCTTTGATCAAGCCGGCTTCTTTCCATGCCTTGAACTGGAAGTAGTTGGCTTCGGAATGTCCCTGGTTACCCATCTGGGTAACGACACCGAATTTCTTTTCGGCACGCATCATCACTTCGATTTCCTGGAAGGTGCGGGCCATCGGTTTTTCCACATATACATGTTTTCCATGAGCCATCGCCTCAATCGTGATCGGGAAATGGGAATGGTCCGGTGTACCGACTGTAACAGCATCGATCTTGTCGGCCATCTTGTCGAACATCTGGCGGAAATCCTGGAAACGCGGAACTTTCGGGAACATGGAAATAAGTTTCTGAGTATGAGGTGCACCCATATCCACATCACAAAGTGCAACCACTTCGCACAAACCGGTTTTATACAGTTCCTGTGCGATCTCGCCTCCACGATTACCGATACCGATAAAAGCGATTCTCACTTTTTCGTTGGCACTGACAAAAGGAACACCCGGCATGGCATTGGCCTTAGACGGAATCCAAAAAGAAGGAATTGCTGCCGCAGCTGAAAGGGCGGCTGCCCGTTTCAGGAACGAGCGACGTGAAATATCTTCAGATTTCATGGTAAATATATTAGATAAATTATTAATGTTTGCGTGCACATAAAAACAACAACCTTACAAAAATAGATATTTTTTTCTTACATAAAAGCTTTCTCAGAAGTTTTTTCCTAAATCTTAGCAAACGTTTTCCGGTTTATGGGTGTTGTAACAAAAAACTATATACATTTGTCGACTTTTAAATAAGAATATAAGTGATATGAAGATCAGACAGATTCTATCCATCGGATGTTTCCTTTGGATACTAGCCTCCCTCCGTTTGGCAGCGCAGCAACCGGAAATACAACCCTTGCCCATAGACCCGAAAGTAAGATACGGACAGCTAAATAACGGGTTGACTTATTACATCCGACACAATGCACAGCCGAAAGACCGTGCGGATTTCTTTATCGCCCAGAATGTCGGATCGATCCTGGAAGACGAGAACCAGCGCGGACTGGCCCATTTCCTTGAACACATGGCGTTCGACGGAACAAAGAACTTCCCAGGGCATGGCATGGATGAATTTACTGAAAGCATCGGGATGCGCGGAGGTGAGAACTTCAACGCTTATACAAGTTTCGACGAAACGGTCTACATGATCATGAACGCTCCGGTCACCCGCGAAAGCATTGTCGACTCCTGCCTGCTGATCCTGCACGACTGGTCGGGCTTCATCACCCTCGCAGATACGGCCATCGAAAAGGAACGGGGCGTGATCCGGGAGGAATGGCGCACGCGACAGGATGCCCAGGCACGTATCTGGGAACAGCAACTCCCGAAAATGTTTCCGGACAACAAATATGCATACCGGATGCCGATCGGCACGATCGACGTGATCAACAACTTCAAGCCGGACGAGCTTCGCGACTATTATAAAAAATGGTATCGCCCCGACTTGCAGGGCATTATCATTGTAGGGGATATAGATGTAGACAAGGTGGAAGCGGCCGTAAAACGTATTTTTGCTGATATCCCGGCTCCGGTAAATCCGGCCAAACGGGAATATACGGAAGTGGCGGACAATGATAAACCGCTTGTTTCCATTGCTACGGACAAGGAGGCTTCCAATATGATCCTTTCCATATTCTATAAGCACGACAAGATGCCGAAAGAGTTGTATGCCACCGCCGCCGGATTGATGAAGGACTATATGGAGAATGTCGTCGAAACGATGATAAACGAACGCTTTGCCGAGATAATGCAAAAAGCGGATCCTCCCTTTGTCGCCGCCCAGGCTTCGGATGGAGATTTCATGATTGCCAAGACAAAAGGCGCTTTCACGGTTGCCGCCCTGGTAAAGGAAGGTGAGATCGACAAGGCACTCGACGCGCTTGTGACGGAGACGGAACGGGTGAAACGGTACGGCTTCACGGCTTCCGAATATGACCGCGCCCGTATCAATGTCCTGAAACAATACGAATCGCTGTTCAACGACCGCGACAAACAAAAGAACCGCTCTTATACGAACGAATATGTCCGCCACTTTACAGACGGTGGTTACATTCCGGGCATAGAAACGGAATATCAGCTAATCAGCCAGATCGCACCGCAAATCCCAATCGAGCAGGTGAACCAATACGCCCAGAGCTTGATCGGCGACAAGAATATCGTAATCGGCTTGACCGGCCCTGACAAGGCAGACATAAAATATCCGACCGAGGCCCAATTATTGGAAGACTTTATCAAGGCGCAACAATTACCGGTCAAACCCTATGAAGAGACTGTTTCCAACGAACCGCTGATCCCCGAACTGCCCGCTCCGGGAAAGATCAGGGAGATGAAGACGGACCCGCTGTTCGGCGCGACGGTCCTGACACTCGACAACGGTATCAAGGTCGTACTGAAACATACGGACTTCAAGAAAGACGAGATCCTGATGACGGCCACCAGCCCCGGTGGCAGCACCTTGTTCGGAGCGAAAGATATCGACAACCTGAAAGTATTCAACGATGTCATTACGCTTGGCGGAGCCGGCAATTTCTCGGCAACCGATCTGAACAAGGTATTGGCAGGAAAGAAAGTCTCCTGCTCTCCTTCCATCGGCCTGAATACGGAAAACGTAAACGGTTATGCCGCTCCTGCCGACCTGAAGACATTGTTTGAGCTGGTTTATCTCTATTTCACGGCTCCGCGCATGGACGAAGAGGCTTATACATCCTTCGAGAACCGTATGATCGCACAATTGAAAAACCTGGAACTGAACCCGATGGTGGCGTTCAGCGACACACTGACAAAGGCGATTTACGACAATAACCCGCGTGCCGCCCGCATCACGGCCGGCGACTTCAAGCAGATCAGCTACCCACGCATCATGGAGATGTACAAAGAACGGTTTGCCGACACTTCAGACTTTATCTTTACGTTCGTCGGAAATATCGACACAGACAGTATCCGTCCTTTTGTAGAACAATATCTGGCGACACTCCCGGTCAAAGGACGTGCCGAAAAAGCCAATCCCGCCGAAGTACCGGCTATCCGCAAGGGCGAATACACGAATATCTTCAAACGCGCTCTGGAAACACCGAAAGCGTCGGTTGTCAACTTCTGGTCCGGCAAGATGGAATATAACCTTGAAAACATCCTCACCGCCACTATGTTAAAGCAGATTCTCGATCTGGTCTACATGGAAAAGGTACGCGAGGACGAAGGCGGGACATATGGAGTACAGACTTCCGCACAGATTTCTTCCTTCCCTGAAGGGCAGACATTCCTGCAAGCCTATTTCGATACGGATCCGGCCAAACGGGAAAAGATGAACGCTATCGTCCGGACAGAACTGGATAACATCGTCAAATCCGGCCCGCGCGACGAAGATTTCAAGAAGAGCCAGGACAATATCCTGAAGCGCCACACAGAGAACCTGCAGGAGAATGTTTACTGGCTGACGACTTTGGATAATTATTACTTCCGCGGGTTCAACGGCGAGACAGCATACGAAGAAACGATAAAAGGCATCACGCCAGCCAAGATTCAAGCTTTTGCCAAAAAGTTGTTAGGACAGGGCAACCAGATCGAAGTGGTAATGGAGCCGTAACCGCCTTGCAGAAGTTATTACGCCTACATAAGGTACATTTTTACAGAAAACAAGCAGGAAAAAAGTGAAAAGCAAGCGGAAATGTACAGGAACACGCCCATCTTCAGGCTTCATACACCCGGATGTTGCCGCCCTCGACATCCGGATGTTCATGGCTCCGACACCCGGATGTTTGGGAAGATTACATACCAATCTGTTGTAATCAAGATACTTGCTAAGTAAAAAAAGACTGTATGTTTTACAAAGCATGGGTAAGGTGTGATACATAAGTACACAGGAGTGATACATGAATCCGGCATGTATCACTCCTGTGTATCATGTTTACCAATGCTTGCAAAGCTGTTAGTGATAGAGTGACAGAGGATCTCGAAAAAAGAGTATGGACATGGACATAGAAGCACTCTGAACAAAGCGTCAATTAGTTTTCTTCTTCACTTTGAAATGATCGAATCCTTCCCCGTATACACCGATAACGGCACTTTGCGAAACGAAAGCCCTCGGATCGATATCATTGATAATTTGGAAAATCGTATTGGACTGGCTCTTTTTTGCCAAGACAAACATCATTTTCACTTGCTTTCCCGTATAAAGCCCGGTCCCGTCGATCACAGTCACACCTCTGTGCAAAGCATTAATCTCCCTACCGATCTCCTCATATTTACTGGAAATAATGAAGAACTGGACCGACTGGCGAGAGCTGTTAACCACCTGGTCAATCATATACCCTGTGACAAACAGCGTCACATACCCGTAAACAACCTTCTCCAAATCGTGTAGCACAAAATAGCTGGACGCGATGATGATCATATCGCAGAACATAATCATACGCCCCAAGCTGACATCCCTGTATTTGTTGACAATCGCTGCAATAATATCCGTACCTCCCGTACTCCCGTTCGCAGTGAAAGCGAAACCGATACCGCTACCGCAAAAGATAGCCCCCAGGATACAAGCCATAAACGGTTGGTCGTGCAACAATTGAAGCCCGGATGTCAAACGCTGTATCACGGAAAGGAAAAACGTCAGGACGAAAACGGCATACACCGTCTTCATACTGAACTTCCAACCCAAAATCTTCAGCGAGAGCAGTAATAGCAAAGCATTAATGGCAAAATAAGTGTATTGTACAGGCAAGCCCGTTCCCCAATAGACAATAGAGGCAATACCCGGAACCGCCCCAGAAGGCAAATCGTTTGGCAACAGGAAAACAGTCCACCCGATTCCATAAAAGATCATACCTAAGGCGATCATCAGGTAGTCCTTTAATTCTCTGACCATTACATGGTTAGAGTTCATTGACAATGTTGGTTTCATTCTTCGTTTGTTTTATGCGGCTGCAAAAGTACAAAACAATTGACAATTGAGAATTGAGAATTGACAATTAAATATCATTCCCTTCCCGATTGGCAGTTATCCATTGTCAATTCTCAATTCCCCATTCGTCCAGCCACTCGATAACCGGCTGTTCGCCTTCGAAACGGATAGGCAGCCAGATATAACGGCCGTCTATGGCGTTCTCCGGTGTCCAACGGTCTCCCATATAGATGAACCGGTCAGGCTTGCCAGGAACAGGCAGCACATAAGTGCTCTGCGAGTGGAAAGAGGTTTCCGAATCGGCTCCCACAAACGGATTCGCCAACTCTTTCCACGGCCCCCAGATAGAAGAGGCAACTGCGGAACGCCCCGGATTCGGGGCCCAACCGGTACAACCGGACATGATCAGATAATACTTGCCGTCTTTCTTGAACATGGCAGGCGCTTCCATGAAACGACCGACAAAGAAACGGGCGTAATTACCGGAACAAGCCGTATAATCGTCCGTCAGTTCGGAAATATGCAACGTGCTGTTATCCTCCGAAGCGTAGATATGATAAGCCTTTCCATCGTCGTCGACAAACAGGTTCATGTCACGTGCCATCTGCCCGCTCTCAAAATCGCGTCCCAGCAGGTTCAACGTGTCAGGATGGGCAGGCAGACCACCTCCACCGAAACCTTTCTTCGATTCTTCGGGAACCTGACCTTTATGGATATCCAACACATTCTTCGGCCAGAAACCGGCGTTCGGACGATCGGCAGACAACAACTTGTACGGTCCTGTAACCTTTTCGCTGACAGCCACACCGCTTTTGGCTCCCGTATAACCGGCGCCTTTCGGTTCAAGATGGAACCACATCACGTACCTACCCGTCTTTTTATTGAAAATAACCTTTGACCGCTCCAGAATGCAACCTTTCACGATCGGACTCGACTCGTCATCCGAAACAGACAAAGCGATTCCTTCGTCTTTCCAGTTATATAAGTCTTTGGAAGAATAGCAATGAACGCCGACCTGGGCTACATTTCCCCCTTCGCCTTCCGTCTTATGCTCGCCGAACCAATAATAGGTATCGCCCTGCTGCAACATACCGCCGCCATGAGCATTGATGTGCACGCCGTTATTGTCCGGCCAGATTTCACCGGGTTTAAAAACATTCCCGGCCTGTGAAGTCCCGGTTTTCCCTTTACATCCACACAAAGCGAAGAGCAACAGCAGAGGATAAATAGCAATTCGTTTCATACCTGGCTGTTTATACATCGCAGATACGGATACATTTCTCAAGCGAAGCGATCTTGTCTTCCTGCTTCGGGACAAATTCCTGTCCGACAAACCCTTTATAGCCGGTTTCCACAATCGCTTTCATGATAGCCGGATAGTAGAGTTCCTGCGTTTCGTCGATCTCCGCACGGCCGGGAACGCCTCCTGTATGGATATGAGAGAAATACTGGTGATATTTCCGGATATGCTCGATCACGTTTCCTTCCATGATCTGCATATGATAGATATCATACAACAGCTTGAAGTTCGGCGAACCGATACGGCGGCATAGTTCCGCTCCCCAGACGGTATGGTCGCACAAGTAATCCTTATGACCGACACTGTTCAGAAGCTCCATCGTGAGGACGACATTATACTTTTCGGCTATCGGCATCAGACGTTTCAGGCCTTTCTCGCAGTTCTCCCAACCTTGCAAGTCGGTCACACCGTTCCGGCGCCCGGCAAAACAGATCAGGTTCGTCAGTCCGGCCTCAGCCACCATCGGAATGACTTGTTCATAACTGGCAACCAGCTCGTCATGCAACTTGGGATCATTGAACCCCCTGTCGATACCTAAGCCCGCACCCTGCGCCATCGCAACCGTCAAACCATGTTTCTGCACGATAGGCCAGTCTTTCGGGTCGAGCAGTTCTATCGATTCGATTCCTATGTTTTTACAAATCTCACAAAATTCATCCAACGGATAACTGCCGAAGCACCACTTACTTACAGAATGGCGGATATTGCCTTTCAGCGGCTCCGGTTTCTCCACTTTCTTCTTCTTTGCGGGAGCTGCTGCTTCCATACCGGATACAGCCATCGCTGCACTTCCGGCCAATACTGTCTTAATGGCGGTTCTTCTCGAAATGTTTTTCATACTATTCTTGTTCTTACGTTAATAAATTATTTAATCAGCTCCCATTTGCCTTGCAAATAAGCCTTGTCGATTACGCTTGCCAACGCCTTGTCGTTTGTCCGTTCGGCCAAATCTTTCAGGTCATTGTACAGATAGAACTGCAACCAAAAACCATAATGATAGCGTTCGCGAATGGATTTCGGCTGCAACATCAAAGCATACCATTTGGTATTCAGTTTTTTGGTTTTTGCCACTTCGACCGCTTTCTCGGCATTCTTCCACATGGTGTCGGAAACTTTCGATTCGAGATCGACAAAATCTTCGTACTTCATGGAAGCGGTATTGATCACCTGACAACGGTCGTCCAGCCCCAGTTCTTTCATGGAAAGGCGTTGTTCGAACACCTTGTCGCCATCCAGGTCGAATTCCATCAGATCGAAGAAACCGTTATTGTCCGTATCCGTATATTTGACAGTCGGAAACACGGTCGGCTCGGTCTCGATGCGTTTCGGACCGTAACCGTCATAGATTCCGCCCATTCCCTGATAGTAACGGGCATTCTGGTCGATGCGCCAGCAACCCCATTCGGCTCCGTACAGGTGGATCTTGCCGTCTATCGGGCTGACATACAACTGCCCGTGGCCGGAATTGTCTTCATCCCATTCACCCCGGTCACCCGCCGGATCGGCCTGTCCGTTATTGTCTATTCCGCCTTGGTTCTTTCCTACCTTGAACGGATCTCGCGGCTGATACAACTCCACACGTTCCCAACGATTGCAATCGTCGTCCTCATCGTAAGTAAACCAAACTTTATCCCATTTACCTTCTTTGAATGTCAGATCCCAGGCGGCATCATGATCCGGATACAACAGTTCCGGAAGCTTACGCCAACGGGCATCGAGGAAGAACGTATCGGCTTCGGGAAGTCCGCGCAGGTTCTTGTTGATATGTTTCTGGTTTTCGTAGTTGAAGCCGGGACCTGTAAAATGGATGGTCATATCGAAATCGAACTCATTGCCCGGCGCATTGTCGTTATCCGTATCCATCGAAACGGAAACCCAGTCGATATTACCTGAGAGGACGGAATTTGCCTGTCCGTTCTCTTTCACGATCTTAGGAGAGTCGCAGAAACGGATCGCCATCTCTGTCAGCCCGTCATTGTCGGGATCATAGAACAGGAAAGGGTTTTCCCAGTTCATACGGACATCGTTCACACGTTCGGTCGTGCTGTGTATCTTCATGAAAGTGCTCTTCCCGTTATAATCTTCGTAGAAATCCGACAGGCCGTTATGTATCCAACAGCGGAGGGTGAACGTGTTCCAGTCGATATAGTTGAACACGTCGTCCTTGTCCGTATCCACCACCCACATATAATGCCCGTTGCCGGTCTTCATCCGATTTGCTTCGGGGATATTGTCGACTACGACCTGCATGGCCGGATTACCGTCTTCATCTTCGCCCACCCAGTCGATGATAAGGTCACCGTAACCACCGTAGACACCGTCCTTATTACGGTCTATCATCAGGCAGTCGTTATCGGTATCGCCCTCCAGATCGCCGTACTGCATATCGTCGTCGTCATCGATCCATTGCACCGGAATACCGTTGGCCGTCACCGTACGCAGGATATCCGGATCACCGTCACCATCCAAGTCTATATAGGTAGGCTTATACCCTGCGGGAGCAGGTGGCAGCCGATAAGGGATCAAGAGGGTATTTGCATTCCAATATTCCTTTTTCCCGGAACCGTCCGTCTGTGCGGAAAGTCCTTGTGCACTCAGCAGCAGGGAACCTGCTGCCAGCAATAGCGTAATCGGTTTCATGATATCGGTAGATTAATCAGTGATTTTTATGTAGGTAAGCCATTTCTGTATCAGGTCTTTCACTTCCTGATAGTAGGTGAAGTCATACCGGAATCCCCAACCGTGTCCTCCACTGGGGAACATATAGAGAGAAGCCGGGATATGGTGTTCATTCAGCGCCGTATAATAAAGGATAGAGTTCAACGGCGGAACGGTCTGATCGTCATCGCTCAGCAGAAGCAAAGTCTTCGGTGTCTTATCATCCACCTGTTTCTGCAAGGAATAGCGGTCTACCAACTCCTTATTCTCGATATCTTTGCCTAAAAGGTTCTTCTTGGAACCGCCATGTGTCGTCATATTATCGAAGCTGATCACCGGATAATAAAGGATTGCAAAGTCCGGCCGGTTGGCATCTGCTGCAAGCGTACTGAGTGAAGCTGCCAAATGTCCGCCTGCCGACGAGCCGATCACTCCGACCTTATTCGCATCCAGGTTCCATTTGGCTGCATTGCCCCGAATAACAGACATCGCTTTCTCCGCATCGCTCAGCGGAATCGTATGTACACCTTCCGGCATCCTGTATTTCAAAACGACTGCAACAAACCCATTCGAAGCGTACCATTTCGCCATATCATGCCCTTCATGATTCATCGCCAGCCCTCTATATCCGCCACCCGGACATATCAGCACCGCCGGCGCCGCTTTCCCGCCCTTCGCCGGATGATAAACAAAGATTTCCGCCTCGCCCGCTTCCGGCTTATCCGGCCAGAGCTTGAACTGTTCTACCTGCTGCCCCCATACCACGGGTACAAAGAACGATAAGAGAAGTAAAAGAATGTGTTTCATAAGGTATTAATTCTTAATCATTAACTGAGTTATTAAAAACAGGTGCTAATGTAACGAAAAAAGTAAGAACTAATGATAAACCGGAGAAAAAAACTGGACGACTGCATCAAAATCCGTTTTTCCACAAAAACGAAATCAATCATTATCACAATTAAATTGCCAATTCACTCCCTTTACTAATAGTCTACCAATACCGTTAAGTTATAAATGTCATTCTACAAAACTTTAGAACTTCAGGGCTATTCTGGATATAAGCATTATACTTTTCACTTGACTTTATAACCCAAATAAACGGACGAGCAAATCAAAATTTGAATCATAGAATGAGTTTTCCCAAGGGGTAGAATCAATCTGTTCTTTTCGAGATTTAAGGCACTCTATAGCTTTATCATATTCTTTATGATAAATAGCCGTACACCATTGAACTTTTTGATCATTCGGGAACCTAATACTCCAAATTTTAACCATATCATCCGCTTCTGAAACTTTTCCTAATTCCTGTAAAGCCAATGCACTCAATAAATTCCCTGATTCGAAATACTCTCTTGAAAATTTATAATTTGCAACCAATGATAAAATTTCCAGTTCTTTCTGCCTATCTCCTTGTTTTTTGCAACTTTCGCTTCCAGATAGTTTTCCAAACGATTATCAATCATATTATCATAAGGTTTTCCGACTCCTAAATTTTCCGGCCATTTTTTAGAATCTTCCACACTTTTCATAGCCGATTCATAATTTCCAAGATTCAGTTGTTCTATAGCTCGATATAAATTAGCAGCTCGATAAACAGCACGTCCTTCGTATGCACCTTCGTTCGGAAGAACCGACATTTTATTCAATAAAGATATACATTGGCTATATTGCCCCATTTCACATAAAGATTTTGCATATTTCAATCCTATATAATAATTTGATGGATACCGTTTCATATATTTTTCCCCGACTTCAACAGCTTGTTCCCACAGATGATCTGCTACATAATAATTAATCAAAGCGAAACCTGTGCGCCAAGATATCCTTTTTTGTTCTGCTTTTAATAAATCCATTAAACGCCCCTCTCCTTTTTTTAAAGAAGCACGACTTAAATAAAACGGAGCATACTCTACTTCCCCACAATTATCAAACAGCTCCAATGCTTTTTCCTTATTCTGATTTGCCCAATATATTAAACCTTCGTAATAATCGATTTTCCAATTCGGCCGAAGTGTTTTAGCCCATTCCAGAACCTTTATCGTAGAAGAACGGAATGGAAAAATATATTCAGGAGACAATTCATTTGCTCTATCCAACATCTCCAGACTTTCCGATATATTCCCTTTTTCATATAACAGCCAAGCTCTCTTATAATTAGCAATAGGATAATCATCTATAAAAGAAAATAATATCAAAGCTTCGTCTTTACATCCTACGGTTTCATACCACTCTGCCATTTCCATGAATGTCTCAAAAGACAATTCACTACGAATCAACGAAGCAAAACTATTTTTATTAGCCTCATTAAATGTTCCTAACAGAAGATCTTCAAAACGAGCCAAATGATATAATGGCAGATCATCCAACAAAGAATCAATAACCGCTTTCGCCTTATTCATCTGTCCCATCTTTCGATATGCAATCATCAAAACCTGATCCGCCTTTAAATTCTGTTGATTAAAATCCTTACTTTTCAATGCATAATGTTCAGCCTTTTTCCAATCACAAGCAATCAAAAACATTTCTGCTAACTTTTCGTAAGCAGCACTGCGAAAAGAAATTGAATATGAAGCGACAGAAAAACCATCTTTAGCATCCGTTTCATTACCTAAAGCCATATTGCACAAACCGTACAAATAATTAGAATAACCATCATAAGCATTGACACTTAAAGCTATATGGCAATTAAACAATGCATCTTCATAACGTCCTTGACGATAATACAATGAAGCCAAACTCGTCAAAGCTGGAAGAAAATAAGCCTCTTTTTCTAAAGAAGCAGTTAAATACTTTTCTGCTTTGTCATATACTTTCTGGTTCATCCACTGCTCACCTTGTATGTAAAGACCATACGCGGAATTCCAATCAAAGTCAGCAGGCAGTTCTTTGGGACGATTTGTTACATTATCAGAAGTTTCTTCCGAATAAACTAATAGATTATCCCCTATTACCACCTTTAATCTTCCACATGTACCCCTACTTTTAAATGGAATCGAGTCTTCCCAAGTTTCTAAAACATCACAATTAAAAAAAGTTGAATAAATCTCTTGTTCACCCTCATACAACTTTACTGTTGTCGATAACTGTTGCAAGGGAGAAAAATATAATTTTAAACAATTCTTTTCTTTTAATACATTCAAAGCTCCTATACTGCTAACTTTGGATACACCCTTAATATTCCTTACTGGAAACCAATATTCTATCCAAGTGTCTGTTGCTTGAGGACTAAAAGCCGTATGCTTATAAGGCGTAAAACAACTATTCGAGGCTGGTTGGTTAAACATCCGACCAGACTGAAGTTCTATATATTGCCCATCCGTATCGGTTAACAAATCTTTCCATATCTCTCCTTCACGAGATAATCCCCAAAGGAATATTTTCATACCTAATTTCTCGTCATAGTTAGCATGATGAATAGAACCGAAATCATCATCATGCCAATAAATCCCATAAAAATCATTATATTGTCCTAAGACATGATAAGATTTCGAATTTCCGAAATTGTTCTTTTCATACCAAGATATATCACGCCCTTGTTCATCGAATGGAAAAGAATGAAGTTCCCCTCCATGACCAATATAATTTGTTCCCGGATAACAAAACTGAGCATTCCTTTCTGCTTTATAAGCTGCATTCATCCACTGATAATAAGGTTGGTCAATCGACGAACTATTATACCATGTTGTTTTCGTAGTGAAATAAGCTTTATCTTTAGGTAAATTAACTTCAACTGTCCAAAATGTACGAGTAATTAAATCAAAGGAAGAGATATAACAACTAACACTTCCATCACTTTTTTTCTTCGTCAGATAATCAACTGGAGTACTTGTTGTCGGAGCATGTCCGATAATACCAAAATTAAATTCAATGCCACCAGACGTCCAAGGCCCTCGCATTGCAATATCACGGAATTTCACCACATGATTATTATAAATAAACTCCTTCTTAGAAACTTTATCAAAAGCTCCCCATATTTTTCCTCCTATTTCGGGAAAAAGGGTCAAACATATATAATCATTTTCAAGCAAAACAACCTTCCATTCCTTATCTATACTTTTTTCAGAAAAACCATCAAAACGAAAATAAGGATAGAAAATGTCGGAAGGGTTAGCGACTGGATCAGGATCTGAAAAAGGATAAGTTTTCATATTCTGTACCATTTCTGTAACAGACGCTCGTTCATGTTGTGCATATAAAGAGTCCATTATCATCAAACAAAAGAAAATAAAAATACTTTTCATATCTATTATGCTAAAAAATTATGTCAAATAAAAAATTGAAATCAAATAGGCCAAAAAGAGAAAAGGAAAATCTTTTAAACATGAAACCAAAGATTCTCCTTTCCATTCTTTATGTTTGTTCCAAACTATTTTGAAATAGACAGGATCAATAACAATCCCTCTTTTCGTTTTATTGGAATCATCTCGTCTAAACTAAATGTAGAAGCTTGTTGAAAATCATTGACAAACGGAGCTTTCAATAGTGCTTTCGTCTTATCCATTCCTAAAGAATTCCAATCTATGATCAGATGAACATTCCTATCCGATTCAGAAAAATTACCTACAGAAATCAAAATACTATTTGTTTTCACAAAAGCAGTAGCTTTAACTTCTGGATCAGAAGTTTTTATAGGACAAAATTCATCCCAATATCCTAACATTTTCGCCTCCTCTATACCAAAGGATTTCCACAGATTCCATACAGGAGCAGGAGAAAATCGTCCATACGAATGACGGGCTGTCGTTCCATATACCATTCCCAGAAAACGATTTCCTCCGTCTTGTAACATTTCACTCATAACACCAAATGGAATCCCAGAAAAAGTAACAAGCCATTCATCCGGACGCATTTGATTATATTTAAAACTCTCACCAAACCACAATCGATCCACATACGGGAAGAAATCTGTATATTGATTAGCCGGACCTATGGAATACCCAGTATTTGAATGAAGATCAATTAAAGCATCGGGGCGATATTTCGCAATAATCTTCCTAATTCGTTTCATAACAGTACGATCGAAAGAAACATCATCCATATAAATACCATCTATTTCATAATTTTCAAACATCCAACGCAAACCTTCCAAATAATAATTAATCCAACGTGAAAATCCATTCAATACTAATGCTGCATCCGAACAATCCTGAGGTAATTCTGTATACCATGCAGGCTTATAGTCATCTATCAAATGCTCACATTGCCATGGCAATCCATATCCAGGCCCAGAAACAAATATCTCATGATTCAAACTTTTTAAAGCATAAATCTCTTGAGCATAATTAGTCAATTCCCGAATGGTATAATACAGCTTAACTTTCCGTCCGAATTTATGCTCATGATCAATAAATGCAACCAAAGAATCTCGCACAATAAATGGATAATTAATAACTGGATTCAAAGGCTTAGCATGATGAATATTAATAATATTTGCTCCTTCCTCTGCCGCCTTATCAAACCCTGAATGTATGGCATGATAATAGCGTTCAGAAAAATGCTTACCTGAATTCAATCTTTTAGAAGGAGTTATCATCAATGCAAATTCATAATTTTTCGGCTGAATCGATAATGTATCCACTCCCGTACTAGCTATAACTTTTGCACCTAACCCTTTTGCTCCAGACACCTTTATCATACCTTTTCCACTATTTGCCCAAACTCTCGAAGGAGCAGGCTTATAATCATTCAATAAAGGACCATGATAACTGCCTCCTCTATATTCTACATGCAAACCTGCCAAAGCATTTCCCATCCAATAACTATCCCAAGGTCCATCCCAATTCCATTGATAAGTTACCGGACGGAAACCTCCGTCAAAACCAGTTCCCATAAAATACTCCGAGGCATAAGGTGTATAATCCGTTTCCAGACGTATATCTTTCACAATTAAATCCCGCTCTGTCGAAACTTTCAAATCATAATGCACATAGCCATCATATTCCATAAAAGCATTACTGATAAAATGGATCCCGTCTTTTTCATAAGATGATATCCAAGAAACCATTCCATCCGCCTCTTTTTTCAGAACAGCATCTTCCGCATCAAAAGCAATATCACCATCATTTGTAACAACAACAAAACGAAATGGTTTCGCCAAAACCTGTTTGCCGTTAATTTCTATCGAAGCCGGTAGCCCGTTGGAAGCAATACGAAATGTTTTCTCTGTTGCCTGAATTATATTGCCATTTACTTTCATCGGAAGAAAAGGAGTGACCGGTTCACGATCTTCTCCTATTTGAGAATTCAGCCATCTCAACCTTGCATGCCTCCAAAGATCTCCATCTCCTTTATCAGCCAAAACTTCTCCCGTGACTGTTATTTCTAATGGAATCGTTTTTGTAACGACTTCATTTACCTGAAAATCAATTGCCCCCACATAAGTTCCGATTTTGGCATCTTCCGGAATTTGAACTCCACACCAAAGAGCTTGCACTTTTCCTTTTGGAATCTGGATATCAAAACTTATTGGTTTCCCATCCCAATTTATACCTTCTTGATTAAAACAAGTAATAGATTCTTTTGCTATTTTCGTAGAACCATTTTTCAAATCGCTAAATGAAAGTTTAACGTTATCCAGCCCTTCATGAGCAGCCCACACTCCAATTTGCCAAACATAATACTCATTTCGCAAAGCTACACCAGCAAAAGATTTAGCCGGTCCCTTTTCTATCCAACGAATTGGCAATCGATCTGTCAAACGAATAGGAAATGCTCTATCCTCCGGAAACAAAATCGGCGTTTCTGGGTACTGCTGCAACAAGCTATCGGTCTCATCTATCGTCGCGATAATCCCCATTGGAGTAAAAGCATCCAATTTCGTTCGACTTTCAAAACGAAGAACCTGGGCTATCGGTAAATTAGTTGGTAATTCAGACTTCCATTTGCCGTCCACCTCATAAATAGGGGGAAGATAATCATTCCAAGGTTTACCGTAACGTGCATCACCAGCTCCTTTTCTATATTTATACGGCAAATAATAGATATAATAGAGCCCTTCTCCTGAAATTGGTTCAAATATAATCGTTCCAGACTCTGAAGAAAAATCCAGAATCTCGACATTCTTTATTTCTATGCCAGTCTGTCCATCCACAACTACAACTTTTTTAGTCTCCGGACGTAAATCTGGACGTCGCCAAGGCAATACAGCCTTAACGGCTGTATTGCTATTTATATCGGAAACTCGTACAACTGCTCTATGGTTACCTCGCATATCAACATTCCACATAGAATCCGCAACAACAAAAGGAATTCCATCAGGAGCAAAAGGCTGATATTGGCTATCCCCAGTCAGTATTTCCACTTTTGAGGAACAAGACAATAAAAATAAAAACAACACTATATATTCTATATATTTCCTCATCATATCCATCGTCTATTTAATATCCTGGATTTTGGTCTTCTTTCAACAACGGATTTACATCTATAGCCGTAGTGGGTATTGGCATCAGCATCAAACGTTCATTCCACTTTTTATCAACCACAACTGCACCATTCGGAGCAGTCGACGGACCTTGCAGATACTTTTGGCAATATTCATTACCATAACGCCTGACATCATCATAACGATGACCTTCCACAGCTAGCTCAATGCGTCTTTCATTTCGCAAAAAATCTATTGCTTCCTGTGTTCCTAAAGATTCTGGAACATCTGGCATACCACAACGGTCACGTAGTTGATTCAATGCAAAACGAACCTGATCATCATATCCTGTTGTCATTAAATGAGCTTCTGCAAACGTCAACAAAACTTCTGCATAACGAATGGTCGGATAATCATCTGCAGACCCATATACACTCGCGATATAAGGTTCCCAAGCAACCATTTTTCGATAACTGAAACCGGTCCAAGATTCATTTCCGTCCTTATTGATTACATCAGGATTCCACTTATAATAAAACTCTCCCACAGCTGTTTCATGCCATCCTTTAAACGGAAACATCAATGTCACATACAAACGACTATCACGATTCTTAAATTCTTTCATATAATCATAAGACATCAACTCTGGACTGGTAGCAAACGTTTTATAATCTTCTTCACTCAAATTTTTTGCATAATTCCAAATTTTCTCATAATTGGCCTTACGAGCATCTACTTGAATCTTTTCCGGAAGTGTTTTTCCATCTACTTTCCAATAAGCATCCACCAAATCTTGCATTGGTTCAAAAGAAGAATAACCATTTTGAATAGACATTGATAACGGAATAAAATAAGTATAACGATATTGATCATAAGCATTCGGATCACCCATATATTCATGAGTCAAAACATATTCAGGATTTGCAGGTGTCGCGTTTGCACCTTGCCAAAGAGCTTCGTAGCTGAACATGCCCTTTATAAATTTATCTTTATCAATTCCTAGTTCAGCGAAGTCTATATACAAGTCCATCTCCTCAGCCTCTTGCTCTTGAGCCGCATTCAGTGAAGTCAATTTAAACAATGAATATTTACCGCTGTCTATCACTGCTTTTGCTGATTTCTCTGCTTCTTCATAATTACCAAAATACAGTGCGGCCCGAGAACGCAATGCTAAAGCTGCATATCGCGTTACACGCCCTATTTCATTCATAAATCCACCGCTATAACTTTCTGGTAATATTTCAGCAACCTCCGCTAACTCTGTTAATATAAAATTACGAACTTCTTCCACAGAATTACGAGCAATTGTCGAAGCATCATAAGGTAATTCTTCTGTAACTATAGCCACCTTACCAAAATATTGCGTCAAGGTCAAATATGCAAAAGCTCTAAAAAAACGTGCTTCAGCCTTTGTCCTGACTTTTAGTTCTTCACTCATATCGCACTCGTCGACACGAGCAATATATGTATTTGCAGTTCGAATAGCATTAAAATCATAATTTCCATAAGGAGCCGCCGTATTAATGCCATTTTGTTGAACCATTTCCATATTCCCTTCCCACGGTTTATGACTATGCGCATTATCCGTACACATTTCATCCCAAATATCCACAGCAGGCATAGATTGATAACAACCATTCAATGCATACCACGCATCCTTCTCCGTTTTCCAGAAATTCTCTGCAGAAATTTCAGCCGGCGGTACAACATCCAAATCACAAGATGTCAACACACTCACTAATGAACAAAACAGAATCAAATTTTTTATATATAATTTCATAAACCAATTTCCTCCTATTAAAATGAAACATTCACTCCCAATGCCAAAGATTTGCTACCTAAGGCACGAACCGTACTACTTGTTGCTTCTGGATCAAAATCTTTCATCTTATGATCTGCACGAATCGTAAATAGATTTTCCCCAGTTAAATAGACTTTTAACGAAGACATACCCAAACGTGAGACTATATTCCTGGGTATATTATATCCGATAGTCATTGTTTTAAAACGGAAATAATCCGCATCAAATACATGATAATCATTAAATGCCCTATTATAAGTAGTATGGGGGCTACTTGCCGTATAAATTCTGGGATAAATTGCATGAGGATTAGGATTTTCCTCACTCCATCTACCCATATGGTATCTCCTCGGATTATCTTGTCCATGAAAAAACGGGTGTACCTGATAAACCTCAAAAGCAACATCTGCCCCACAGATACCTTGTCCAAATATAGAAAACTCAAAGTTTTTATAATTAACTGAAAGGTTAATCCCATAAGTAAAATCAGGAACTTCACAACCGATAATTGTACGGTCACTATCTGTAATTTCTTCACCCCAATCCAATTCTCGCTGAGGAACAAATTTCGTATCACCAGCATTCGGTGTTACACCTCCATAAGTATAATAATGTCCAGCATCAATCTCTTCCTGCGTGTACAAACCATCACTTTCAAAACCATAGAAAGAACCGATAGACTCTCCTTCTCGTAAAATATATTTAGCTACACCATGACCATTTTCCAAGTTATTAATAATGTCATTTGAAGAAGATAGATCCGTTATTTCATTATTATTCGTCGCAATATTTGCGCTAACCATATAAGAAACCTCACCTATTGTATTGCGATGTGTCAATGCGAATTCAAAACCTCTATTACGAACTTTTGCTACATTTTGTGAAGGTGCATTTGATATACCTGTTTCCAATGGAACATTATAAGCAAGCAATATATCACTCGTATTTTTAATATAATAATCAGCTGTACCA
The DNA here is from genome assembly GCF_019041495.1 of Parabacteroides sp. MSK.9.14. Classification (NCBI taxonomy): domain Bacteria; kingdom Pseudomonadati; phylum Bacteroidota; class Bacteroidia; order Bacteroidales; family Tannerellaceae; genus Parabacteroides; species Parabacteroides sp. MSK.9.14. Next base: position 157,527 of record NZ_JAHPXO010000001.1, on the reverse strand, counting down.
CTCAGTTTACCATTCCACAAATCGAAATCCAAACCAATATCAGTCAATGCTACTTTTTCCCAACTCAACGAAGGATTAGCAGGCTTTGACTCCTTAATTACTTTGGCCGATGTATCGTCAAAAGAATAATAACCGGTCCCCGAATAATTTTGGAAATAATCATAATTACCCACATTATTAATATTTCCCAAAGTACCATAAGAAACACGAAATTTTAAATTATCGATAATATGACGCATACTTTTCATAAATGGCTCTTCACTAATCCTCCATCCCATAGAAAACGAAGGAAAATACCCCCAACGATTATCCGCGTAGAAACGAGAAGAAGCATCTGCTCTAAAATTCGCTTCAAACAGATACCGATCCATCAACGTATAATTGATACGTCCAAAATAAGAAAACATTTTATATTCTTGCATACTAGAACCATTTTGATACAATGCCCCAGAAGTCGCACCTGCCGACAAATCACTAAAAGAATCTGCAGGAAAATCTTGTCGGGAAGCCATTAATGTCTCTTCTTGATAATGTTCATAAGATACTCCAGCTAAAACCGAAAGTGAATGAATATTTTTCGTCAAGCTATAATTAGCCATTCCAGTGTAAGTTAAAAAACTATGTTTTTTCCAATTAACTTCCATCGAGTTAGTTGTATTACCCGTACCACCTATCACTGTACCTGGATTAAGAAAACTTGGAACATCATCCTTTAAACTCACATAAGCCTTATTTTTATATTCATACGACTTATAAGTGCCTTGTCCCGTAATAACCAGATCTTTCAAAGGTTTTAAATCGAATCCCAATTCATACATTGAATTCTCAATTGTATTTTTGCTCCAATCATTCGTACTATAAGCCCGCAACGGGTTTCCACCAACAAATGTACCACTTGCCTCATGTCCTGATTCGACAGATCCCCACTCACCCGTAGACTGACGGGCTACAAACGTACTGGGAACAATTAATATATTGTCAAAGGAAGGTGTTCCTCCATCGACATCTTTATTACGCTGTATATATTTCACACTTCCTCTAAACGTTAACCAATCGGTTACATCAGATGCTACATTCAAATTTAAATTATATCGACGCGTATCTCTGTTTCGTATATTCTCCGTATCATAAACATAACCTAATCCTGCGAAATAACGTAATTTTTTTGTTCCTCCTGAAAAATTCAAAGAATGTTTTGTCGTGACAGTCCAGTCATCAAATAATAAATCCACCCAATTCGTATTTGGATATAAATCCGGTTTTGTCCCGTTCCTAAACAAATTTATTTCTTCATCTGAGTATCCCTGATTTTTACCGGCAGAAGGATTTGTGTTGTATAAGGCCTCATTATATAGTTCGGCATATTCCCATGAATTAACCAAATCCTGTGTATAAGTCGGAGCCTTCATTCCAACCATACCACTATAAGAGACTTCCATTCGCCCGTCTTTTCCTTGTTTTGTCGTAACTAATACGACTCCGTATGCAGCACGTGAACCATAAATAGCTGAAGAGGCTGCATCTTTTAAAAAAGAAATACTCTCTATACTATTTGGATCCAAATTAGAAAAGAAAGTTGCATCAGCAATTGCTCCGTCTATCACATAAAGAGGTTCCGATGTTCCCAAGTTACCACGACCACGAAAATTAATAGACACATCTTTCCCTGGGCGAGATACGATAGTAACGCCAGGAACCGTTCCTTGGATAGAACTTAATACATCTGTCTGTACACGATCTTTAATTTCATCAGAACTAACAGATGCCACTGAACCCGTCAGGTTAACTTTCTTTTGTGTACCATATCCAACCACGACAACCTCATCCAATGCTTGAGAATCTTCTTCTAGCTGAATATTATATACGGTCTTCGACGTTACTGTCACATCTTGAGTATTATAACCAATATAAGAAACTATCAGCACAGACTTTTCAGATACTGTTAACGAGAATTTCCCCTCTAAATCCGTTATCGTACCGTTGCTTGTTCCTTTTTCAACCACATTCGCTCCTACAATTGGCTCACCTCTTTCATCTGTAACTACCCCCACAATTTCTTTAGTTATCTGAGAGGTTATTGCTGTTTTCGTGATAATAATATGTTTACCTGTTACTTTATAAGTCAAATTATTATTTTTGGTAATTTCATCCAGTATTTCTGAAACCAATTTATTTTTTGCATTTAAGTTGATTCGCTGATTACCATCTATCTCCTCACTCTTATAGAAAAACATAAATTCAGATTGTCTTTCGATCTGTGAAACGACATCGTAGAAAGTTCCGTTTTTCACAGATACAGAAATCCGATGTTCCTGTGCGTACGTTGTAGCAGATACTTGAATAACTCCTACTAATATAAGTATTAGTGTTATTTTCATGATACGTGTTACTTTTAGTGACAATGAAACACTGTCATCTCGTTTCTTTTTCATACATTTGGATGTTTTTGTTATTAAATTGTCTCATTCGCAGAGTTTTCCAGACGAGAGCGAAAGAGATCGGTTAACTAATTAAAAATAAGTCTTGAATCGGGAAATGTCGCAACCATTTTCCGATTCTGTTTTTAAAAGGTCGGAACTTTGTACATAGGCAATCAGATTTAGAGGTTCTACAATTTATTTGCTTATTATGAATATGTCTTTCTTTATCCGTTTGAAAACAAACTGTTTCTCGTAATCAATAATACGGAACACGTCCAGAATATCCTGATCCAACGAAAACGTCCCGGTATACCGGATCTGTTCCAGACGAGGATCATCCAAATGGATCCGTACATCATAATAATTCTCCAGACGTTTGACTATAGACGATAAAGGTTCGTCCTTAAATTTATACTCGCCGTTTATCCAAGCATTCGTCAGAGAAGCATTCACTTCGGACAACGAAATCGATCCGCTCTCGTTATCGGCCAAGGCGCACTGGTTAGGCTTCATAAACATACGCCCCGTGGATTCGCTGAACTCATTGAAAGCCTCCAGCATAATCCGGCCGCTCAAAAGCGTAACCACGCTATAAGACTCGTTTTCATAAGCCTGCACATTGAAGGTCGTACCCAATACCGTTATATCCTGTTTATTCAATTTTACAACGAAAGGTTTTTCTTCATTTTTAGTCACCTCGAAATAAGCTTCGCCATCCAGGTAAACCTGCCGGTTTTTCCCATTGAAACTGGTCGGATACTTGAACGTCGTTGCAGCATTCAATACGACTTTTGTTCCATCAGAAAGGATTACCGTATTGGCACGCCCTCCTTTCCGAACATGTATCTCGTTATATACTACATTTTCTTCCGCCAGGTAAGAAGATTCTACCTTTCCATAAAATGCATGAATTCCCCAACCTAATCCGACAGCCAGTATGACGATCGCTGCATATTTTACCCATGAAATCCATAAATTACGTGTCCGTAATTTATCCCGAGAAGGTTCCTTCTCCTGCAATTTCTCTATGCGGGCATACATTTTCTGCCAGCTTGTTTCGTTCAAGCCTTCCTTCGAGAAAAAAGAACGACGACTGGAATCCGAAATACCTTTCAGCTCGAAGAAATAAGACTTATGTTCCACATCTTCTTCCAGCCAGGACTTCAGGTAACGAAGCTCATCCTCATTTATATCCTGCTGCAGGAAGCGGACTATTAATTCTTCTATGTTATATTTTTCAGACATTCCGATGTTCGTTTATATTATACACGATTATCTCTTCAGATCTACTTACGCAATTTTCAAAAATTTGAAAGAAAAATCAAACAGCTAAGCAAAATACCCCGTAAAATCTTCAATGCCTTATAAAGTTGTACCTCCACCGTACGAGTGGAAATATTAAGCAGTACAGCTATTTCCGAAGTTTTTCGTTCTTCCAGATAGGACATTGTAAAGATTTCACGACACTTATCCGGCAACTTATCTATCTCTTTATAGATAAGCTCCAGGCGCTCGTCTTCCGCAAACAAGGATTGCGGATCGTCATTGTAATATATCTCTTCTATTTTTAATTTGGTAGTGACGGCATTAATATAATCACCTTTTACCTCCTGATGCTTCAGATAATCCAAACAGGCATGCTGAACGGAGCGATACAAATAAGTTTTAATCCCTTCTTTCAAGAACAAAAAAGTCCTCTTTTGCCAAACTTTAAGAAACACATCCTGCACCAAATCCTCTGCAGTAACAGCATTTACATACTTTCCAGCGTAGAAAATCAGCATTGGAGCAATTGATTTATATAACTCCTTGAACTGAATCAACTCTCGATCATCCTCCTTCGGTCTATCCATAACACATGCTAACAAAGAAACGTTTCTACAAGTATAGACGATTTATCCGGGATATTTACTTACGGGAAGGTTCTATTTTTATTTTAAGGGGGCTTTTTAACAATTAAAAGAAGCAGGTTTACCTTATGTTGAGTAAAGCAAATCTCTACCAATTGGCATCTTTTCTTCCACCCCCTTATTGTAATTAAAGGGTTATTTAACATTCTACTAATTTTTTCTTGGACAAGACGAGGTTTTCGCTCTCTATTTACCGTTTATCACCACAAAGACGGTCGTCATCGCCATAACAAGGGACTTCATCGCCACGAAGACGGTCGTCGCGGTAAATTTCTGCGCACCTCACAGTGGGAAGGAGGGAAAAAACTCTTTCCGCAAATGGTCCCTACCTCGATCTTGCCTGCAAATATCCGATTCTCCGGGAGTTGAGGTGTATCACATTGTTGATTTTATCCGTTTTGACTAACAATACTGAGCCGAGATTCGGACAATATGCCCACTTCATAACGTTTGTCGTCAACCCTGAGTATCGGAATCAGAGCAAAAAGTAAGATGAAAACAAACTGAAATTTCAAGTAAAATAGAAAAAGGAGACAAAAAGGGGTTATTGTAATTTGTGATATAGCAAGTTGTTCCTGACTAATGAAAACAGACCAACTTCTATTTAAAAAACGGAATCCACATAGCACCTTATCCGGATTCCTGAATACGCAGGAATCCGGATGATATTGAATAGGAAATCAAGCTATCGTTTATACCAATAGACCTCTCCCCACGTCATTAAGCAACTGGGCTTTTTAACGTCTTCCAATTTAATAAATGAAGTCCAATAGGACTCACGATGATCAATCGTATGTCCTAATTCATTTTCATACCCCGTAATCACGAGTTTTGGATCAAACCCTTCAATCGTATCGGACAAACGATTCGCCCAACAATTGATCAGCAAAACATCCAATGCAGGAATTTTTGTTTTCACATCCAATAACCACGTCAAGTCCTCTTCATTATATTGGTCACCCGTCTGTGCGAAAGTAAAACCTTCAGGAGTCGTCACGACATGGATATTGTTAATCAGTTCACTTTGATGCCCCGGCAATATTTTTACATCCAGCTTGCCCCCCTCTGTTTTAAATTCCCTATCGATAATCTGCTCTGAACGAATGTGGGTCACCAATTCATTTCCTACCAAACTATTGTTCGGAGCAATCACCTGTTTTCCCATATCTGTAAACATCTTTACGACAACCGGATCTATATGGTCCGGATGATTATGAGAAAGGAACATAATGTCGCACCGGGCAACAATAGCTTGCATCGTTTTATCCGAAATCAAAGAAGGAGATTTCTTCATCGCTCCCCCACGGTACAAGTCAAAAGCGACAGTGACACTTTTTGTCTTTACGATAAACCCGTCATTATAGAGTTTATACACTTTCATACCCTCTTCCAAAGGTTTCTGCATGTCTTCCAAAAGTCCGCTCAAACGAGATTCCATAAACCGCGAAAGCGTTTCACTACCATCCAAACACGTATCATGGAATATACCATCCAATAATTGCAATGCTGCTTTACGAGCCAATGCCGGATTACCGGAAGAAGGAAGGTTCTCTTTTAAGAGAGCATCTACCAGATGAAAAGTTTTTTCAGTTTGATTAATCAGATACACTTCCTGCTTACCCCAAAAAGGTGTCGTTTTTTCCTGCGCTTGTAACAACATATACAATGGCAAAACAAACAATGACAATAAAAATACACTCTTTCTCATTTGAATAATTATTTACTTTTCGCTCGTGAAATTTCACCCTACTTTCGTGTCACATTCAATAAAGCCATATCCGGATGAGTACGCGTTTATCACCTCAACACGAAATGTTTACTAATCTTCTGTGAATTACCAGCGTAGAAATCGATAGTCACATGCCGATCAGAAACATTCATTTTATAAGAGCCAGCCGAAGTCGAACGGATATAGGTTTTCAAACCTAGCTTATATTCATTCAACAGCCCACTGTCATCCTCATATTTGGATCCATCCTCTTTTTTCTTGGATTTAGCCATTTCGTGAATATCACCGTAATCCCGCGGCTGATCCGACGTACAAGAATAGGTTCCTAATTCCGGTTTAGACCAGACGCTATTAACCGTCATTTGTGTAATGCGACCACCATCCCCATACCAATCAGCCAATTCTGTCGTATGAATGTGTCCACAGATACACAAAGCGTTCCGCTGGGCAAATACTTTACGAAAATGTCTACGCGCAGCAGTCTCTTCAGCCGACTTTCCCCCGTGGAAGAACCATCGGCAACTTCCTCCGTCATAGGGCAGAACCGGACCGTGGGTCAATACGAATGTATGTCGGGCTCCTTCACACTCTTTTAGCATCTGATCAATGAGTGTATCATCCGGATCATTGAAATCCAGTACAATATATGCATCATCGCCGATCGTGAAAAAAAAGTTCGTATGCGTAATGGACTTTCCCAATTCCTCAGACATCCGTTCCGGCATATAGGCATGATAAGCCTCTTTTGCGTTCGTTCCGCGGATATCATGATTACCCGTTACAGTCACAAAAGGCAAACCATGAAGTTCTGACTTAAAACGGTTCATCACGTCCTCTAACATTTTCTTGTGGACCTCCGGATTACCGCAATCTCCTTGAATCAAGTCGCCCAATTGAAATACCATTTTGGTATCAGAACCAATCAGTTGGGCAGCCCGTTTTAGTAACAAAGGGCAACGCTCCCGCCACATCTCCCCATTACGGGCAAATTCAGCACGTTGCACCCGGTTCAACCATTCTACCGGTTCATTATAGTCTGCATGATACACACTGGCCGGTTCCGTATCAAAGTGTGTATCGCCTAACAATACGATCGAATATTTTTTCTCCAAGTTCGATTCAGAGAAAGAGGACAATCGGTTTCCAAATGCCAAACCGGCAAGTGATGTTGCACTAATTGTTAGAAATGCTCTTCGTTTCATGATATGGTTCTTTTATATGATGTAAAAATATAATCTTGATTTAAGATAAGAGGTATAAAACCTTTCATTTTATACCCCTTATTTTCGTTATTCACATTTTGCAGACTAATCCTGCCAGCCTGGATTCTGCGTAAGATTTGAGTTCATCTCCCTTTCCTTTGCAGGGATCGGCCAAATCTTTATCTGTTCACCAACGCTAAGATGCTTGTAAGTAGTCTCTCCCCAAATCTGCATCAAACCATTCGTATTAAGTTCTCCTACCTGTCCGGAAGAATGATCTTTAAACTTCCTGTCGTACCATGTACCCCAGCGAAGCTCGTTAAAGAACATAGAATCCTCACCGCCAAGTTCAACATAAAACTCTTTCCGAATGCGTTGCCGCATATCCTCCTGCCCGCTCACAATAGTCGCAGGATAAGCCTGATCATTAAGAAGAACATGCCCGACACGCTGTCTTACCCTATTTACAAAAGCAACAGCCTCACTTGTCCTGCCCAGCTCATTCAAGCATTCAGCCCGCCTAAGAAGAATTTCAGCATAACGGCAGAGTATAATATCTTCGGAATAGACCCAACGAGTCGTACATTCATCATTCTCTGTTACATATTTCCTCCAAAGATAATAAAATTTAGAATTTGTATCAGTACGGATGTCATAAGGCTCTCCAGCATCCAGAATGTACGGCCAACGGAGGGTCCAGGTATGATTTCCCACACCTGCCTGATTCCCGTCGTAAGTCGAGTAAGGAGTTATAATCGACTGCATCAGGCGCGGATCACGATCTTCATATGCCTGGCGTATTCTCGCCTCGTTCCCTTGATCCAAATATTTGCTCATATCGGCACCATAAGAAACCATATTATTATAAAGAGCCTGATAATTAGAAGTTGCTTCAGTTGTTCCCCACTCTCCTTTACCGGATTGAAGTCCGTCACGCAGAAAGAAAGCAACCCTTTCCTGGGGAGTCATCGAATGCCATCCGGGACAATATTTTTCCCAATCAAATTCGGAGCCATCCGCACACTCGTACATTTCCACAAAAGCAGGATTCGGGAGATAATTGTTCCAAGCAGAACCACCCGTACAACGATTACCATAATTGATTCCTCTCGGGTTTCCCATCCCACTTGTCTCAACACACTGTACTGAAAAAATCATCTCATCACATTGCTCATTAGCCGGTTTAAAGAGCTGAAAGAAATCTCTGTTTCCTTTTACGCCATTACTCGGACTGTAAAGTGCATATCCAAGCCCTTCAATCGCTTCAAAGTCTGCAAGAGCCTTAGCATAATCTCCCATAAACTGATAAGTATAACCTCTAAAAGCATAAGCAGCACCTTTTGTTATACGTCCATAACTACTATTACCTTGAGCATATTTACCAGGAAGATTAGGCTCATTAATACAATCCGTAAGATCTGAAAGAATTTGCTCCCATACCTCAGCTTCCGATGAACGCGCTTTGGTTGCTTCCGAACTCTCCACATTTTCCATATAGATAGGAACACCTCTCCACAAGACATTCAAATGATAATATGCCCAAGCCCGCAGAAATTTACATTCGGCTTTCAATCGTGCTTTCTCGCTGTCATCCATTTCCGGGACATTATCAATGTTGTTGATAACATCATTAGCCCTATACACAACCGTATAATAATATTTATAATGATTACCTACATTTCCATTCGAAGGCGTACAAGAACCGGAAATCACGAAACAATTATTCTTCCAGTTCATATCGATATCCATTACGGACGACCAGGCATCAAACGGAATACCGATAGAAGGACTATCGTAATTCTTAGAGAATTTCTCATACAGTTCATTATAAACCCCCATCACAGCCGCACGGGCCAAGATAGGGCTGGTCCATACATTCGAACTCGAGAAACTATAACTTGGAGATGTATCAAGAAGATCGCCGGTACACCCTTCCAAACCGAATAACATGCCCGATAAAGTTCCGATGATAGCTATTTTTCTAAATAATTTTTTCATATTCTCAATATATTAGCTGTTTCCAAAATAATTAAAATGTTAGATTAATACCGAAGGCATACTGACGCATGGTAGAATATCCCATACTAACACGCATTTCCGGATCCATACCGGAGAAGCCGGTAATCGCAAACAGATTCTCCCCCGAAGCATATACGCGAAGCCTTTCAACATAGAACTTTTTAGAAATGCTTTTAGGCATTGTATATCCTAAAGTCAAATTTCTAAGTTTAATGAAATTCCCTTTTTCCAGATGAAGCGAAGAACTTGCTGAACTCTGAGCCCCTGACACATTGACCAAACGAGGTTGTTTTGAAGACAGATTGGTTCTCGGATCCGAAGGATTTTCAGGATCATAGAAATAATGGTCATCCGCTACCGCATCCGGAATCGCGTAGCCATAAGTCGTTTCACTCGAATTCCTTGCCTTGCCATAGTAGTAAATGCTAAATCCGGCAGATCCGCCCCAAGTCATAGAAAAATCGAAATCTTTCCAATTTGCACTGGCCTGGATACCAAAATTATATTTAGGGGTTGTTGAAGTTCCCTGAAATTCAGAATCATATGAATTACCATAAACTCCATCCCCATTCGCATCCGCATAAATATACTCGCCATACCAAAGTGCATTTTTAGCAATATTATTATAAGGTTGGAAAGTATAACCTGCCGCTTGCATGGCTTGAAGCCATTGCATATCGTTTTCCGTACGGATCATGCCATCTTTAGGGCCACCATTTATATTGACCGTACCGTCGGCATTGAAATACGAGCCGTTTCCGTTATACACATTAGGAAGATAAAACTCATTAATCTGACGTCCTTCGATGACTCTCGTAGTGCTACCGGTAGAAACATCTCCTATATTGGTGGAATATTCCGTATGTTCTTTATTCCATCCCCTTTCCAATTTACCTTTATATTTGCTGACAAAGTTTTTATTAAAAGAGAACTGGCCTTTAATGCTATAGCTGAAATCCTTGCCGATATTATCTCTCCATCCAAGCTCCAATTCAACACCCCTGTTCGTAACTTCCGCAATATTGGCTTTCGGAGCAGTCGCATTCCCCATTACCATATACATATCAGGCGTGTACAGAATTCCGGTCGTCAACTTATTATAAACATCTATATTACCGTTCAATTTATTATCAAAGAAACCAAAATCAAGACCGGCATTGGTAACGGCTGTCTCTTCCCAAGTAAGAGCGGCATTGGCAATAGAAGTGATGGCGATACCACTTGTCAAAGCTTGACCGGTAGAATAATTTGCCGCCGAATAGACAGACTGCCAATCATAGTTGCCGATTGCATTGTTGCCCAGTTTACCCCAAGAAGCACGAAGCTTTAAGTTTGTCAGCCACTGTACCGGTTTAAGCCACGACTCTTCATTCATACGCCAACCAGCCGAGAAAGAAGGGAAAGCGCCCCAACGATAATCGGGAGCAAATCTCGACGAGCCATCATAACGCAAGTTAAACTCAAGTAAATATCTGCTCTTATAAGCATAATTCGCACGTCCGAACACCGAGCGGGCAGCGTATTCAGTCCCATAACCAGCCGTCGAGTAAGGGGTTGTTGCAGCATCAAGGTCATTTACAGCGGCATCCGTAAGTCCCAACTTACTCACATTTGTCTCCCTGTAATTATACGTTTCTTCCTCATAGCCAACCATTGCCGACACATCATGAATACCAAAAGACTGGTTATAATTAAGTAAATGGTTCAACTTCGTACGATTCGTCCTTGTATAATACATACGAGTATAAAGAGTTGATGGGTCATCGGCCCCTGTTGAATAAGCTCCCTTAGAAAAACTGAACTTTCCAATGGAAGCGTCCGATACTTTTCGCTCCCGGCGAAGATCCTGATAATAAAAATCAAAATTATATGTAAAATACTTCAGAAACTTGACTTGAGCATACCACTCCGTATAAAGTTGCGAATATTTGTCAAACCCATTCAATACATTATCCCAAAGTCCGTTATGCGATTGTGGATCTTCTTCAGGTCCTTCCGGTGCACCATATTTTCCATCATAATACGGATATATACAAGGAACCATCTTTTCCGTGTTCATAGAATTGATATGACTACTCCCATTATAACTGGTAACACTGACTTCTTGATCGGTAACATTTCCCGATGTACGAGTTCCAACCCGCAACCAGTCGGTAATATCAGAATACAAGTTCACACGTCCCATATAACGATTATATCCCGTATTCTTCATGATACCCGGATTATCTATATAGGAAAAGCTCATTGAATAACCTGTTTTCTTCTCCTTCCCATTGAGTGAAATCGTGTGCTTCTGCATCCATTGCTTCGTATAAATCTCATCCCACCAGTCTGTATTGGGATAAGCAACATAGTTCGGATAACCCGAAGCAGAAATTCCGTTAGGATCAGCTTTAGCGGCTTCCCAAAGATCAATAGAGCTCTGAGAAAAGATATCAGAGTTTCCCAAGTTATTAGATGATTCATTCATCAATTTCATATACTGAACATAATCCGAAATTGTATGAACAATTTTGAAAGGTTCATTATAGGAGACTGTACCATCATACGTCACACTAATTTTACCTTCCGTGCCGTTTTTGGTCGTGATAAGGATAACACCGTTAGCACCACGGTTTCCATATATGGCACAAGAAGCTGCATCTTTAAGGATAGAGACATTGGCTATATCAGAAGGATTGACCATACTGATGCTTTGTTCCATTCCATCAACAAGAATAAGAGGGCTGGAAGAATTCAATGTTCCCACACCGCGAATGTTATAGGAAAAACTCTCTGCATTAGGTTGTCCGGAACTTTGCATGATCTGAAGGCCGGGTGAAGCACCGCTAAGAGCTTGAGAGGCATCGGTGACGGGTCTCGATGACATTGATTCGAAATTAACAGTGGAGACCGAGCCGGTCAGGTTTACTTTCTTCTGGGTACTATAGCCAACGACAACAACCTCTTCCAATGCTTGCGTATCCTCCGATAATGTAATATCGACCACAGAACGGTTCTTAACCTGAATTTCAATTCTATTATATCCTATGTAAGAAGCTACCAACACGGAATTTCCGAATACGGACAAAGTGTAATTTCCATCGACGTCGGTAATAGTTCCATTGGTAGGATTTCCTTTCTCAATGATATTGGCGCCGGGGATCGGTTCTCCGTTTTTATCCGTTACCACACCTTTTATATCTTTCTTTGCTTGTAAAGCAACTTGCCTTTCGTTTCCTTTATATAAGGCAATATGCTTGTCGTTTATCACATAATGGATATTCTCTTTTGCAAATAGTTCATCCAATACTTCGGGAACTGTCTTATCCTTAAAGTTGACAGTAACCTTACGAGTTACTTTTACCTGTTCCAAATTATACGTGAAATAGAAACCGCTTTTTTGTTCAATAGTAGTGAGAACCTCCTGTACGGTCGTATTTTCCATATTCAATGACAATTTCACCGACTGTGAATAGCTTAAATTAGCAAAAGACTGTAAGGTTCCCAATAGTATGAATAATATAACACATCTCATAATATTTAGACTTTTTCGCAGCCATGACGATTTATATACACCGCATGGCGTATTTTTCATAATATAATGCATACATTTGTAAATGATTAGTTAGTAATAAATTTAGGTTCGCTAAAGCGTTACTCGCTTAATCCCGGCTGAAGATATTGGCCTATCTTCAGCCTTCGTTTTTATCAATCCTTTCCCATAGGCTTTTTATTTTAATGGTTTGAAAATCCGTATTTGTTCCCCTTCAAATAAATAATCCAATCTCCTGGTTTCTTTCAGTAAATGTAAAACCTGTTCAATTGTAGCTGTATCCTTAAAGCGGCAAGTAAAAACTTCAGAACTTAAAGAATGATCCGTTATAACTATTTTCACATCAAATTTCCGTTCCAAATCACGGACAATATGATCAAGCCGACATTGGATAAAAGCGCCTTCTCCTTTCATCCATAATTTAACCGTATTCGTATTGATATTTTTCTCCAATGCCAAACCGGAACTTCCCGAATATGAAACCTGTTCGTTTGGTTTAAGAGTCAATCTGTTTTTACAGTCGTTTGTTTCCACTTCAACCTTTCCCTCTGCCAATGTGACAACGGATTTTTCGTCGAAGTAAGCTTTTACATTAAATTTCGTTCCCAATACCTTTATTGCCAGCAAAGGTGAATGCACGACAAAAGGAAGATGTTCCTTATGGGCCACATCGAAAAAAGCCTCCCCTTCAAGCCGGACATTCCTTTCCTTATCAGAGAATTGAGTCGGGTAAATAAGTTTACTTTGGGAATTCAACCAGATCTTTGTTCCATCGGAAAGCATTAGAGATGCTCTTTGTCCTTTCGGCACTTCTACCGTATTCTCGCCTACAGTTGCCGGTTGAACCATTTTATAAAGATTCAATCCTAATAATCCGATGATGATAACAGCTGCCACATATTTCAATATCGGATATATGTAAAAATGCGGTTTCGCATTTTTACTCTTTCCCAGGGAAAGAGTAAAACGGTTGTACGCCTCCTCTATCTCTCTCCTATCCGAGAATCGCAGTTCATCCTTCAAACTCCATATGCGTTCCATTTCGAACAGCCAGTCAGCATTGGGTTTGCCGGATGCGATCCATTGGTCGACTAAACGGAGGTCTTCCGAGGTACAGGTATGCGTAAGGAATCGTATGAGTAATTGTTCGTCCATCTTCTTTGATTGTACTTATAGAAAGAAGACAATCGAAGCGGGAGGTACTACGTGGTCAAAAACAAAGAAAAATTCAATTTATGTTGCAGAGCAGGAATATAAGCAGGAAAAGGCCTTTCAAATCTTTCCGTAAGAAGGCAAGTGCTTGCCGGATATGTCCTTCGACTGTACGGGGAGAGATTCCCATAATCTCGGCTATCTCCTTATGGCTGATATCATGGAAATAGGCCAGACGGAAAGCCTGTGCGCATTTGGGAGGCAGTTTATTAACGGAGAGTTCTATGATTTCCCGCAAATCCTGATTTATAACAGACTTAAGGACATCGTTGGAGTCGGTGGATTCGCCCCAAAAAGCGATACGCGCCTCAGCGATACGAACACATGATTCGTACTCGTCAACAATCATCTGGTGTTTAATGTGGTTCAAGCAACTATTTTGCAACCATTTAAAAAGGAAAGATTGGATATTGTCGGGTTGTATAACCTTTTTCTGTTCCCAATAGGAAGTGAAGACTTCTTGCACCAAATCTTTGGCAACCTGCTCATCTACAAAACGACAAGCGAGCGCCATCAATTTAGGATAGAAACATTCAAAGAAAGTTTTAAAAGCAGCATGATCTCCTTTCCTGACTTTTTCAATGTCAATTTTCGCTTCCATCATATCGTATTCTTTCTATTTGTGGTAAAAAAGCGTGGAGCTATTGTCTCATCCGGTTAGGAGCTCTGGTAAGCTTGTACAACAAATAAGCAATAGCCCACGCCCTATGGGAGCGCGAGCGTTTTTGCCTATTATTCTTTTTGTACAATGAATTTACCAGATTCCTAACAAAGAATAATACGAAACGCTTCTACGTTTTTCTTTATATTTCCAGACAAAGATAATTTTATTTTCAATAAAAGGCTTATTCATCTGCAATTAATTTTTCTTATACCTCTTACAACACTATTTAGCATCTTGGCTCTTGACAAGTTCGGACAAACCCGTATCTTTGTATTGTGGTTTTTTCATAATAGTATTAGATTTAAGGTTAACAAAGTTTGGTTAGGGGTTGTCGTGAGACAGCCTTTAATTGTTTATAGGGGTTTCTTTTGCCTATAAATAACCAGATCGGGGAAAATTGATAAGTTATCCGGCAGAATTGCCATTTACCGCAAGCCACAATGGGTCGATATTTGCATTATAAAACAAACATATAAAACAGCAAAGACATGACGACTAAATTAAGTAATCTATTTTACACTTTCCTGAACATTGCAGCTTCGACTCAAAAGTTGGGCATTAACTTGATCCGCGTGGCAATCCTGATCATCTTCGTATGGATCGGAGGATTGAAATTCTATAACTATGAAGCAGAAGGTATCGTGCCGTTTGTGGCGAACAGTCCTTTTATGAGCTTCTTCTATACGAAAAGCGCTCCCGAATATAAAGAATATAAACTAAAAGAGGGGGAATTCAACGAGGCCAAACATCAGTGGCATGTGGAAAACAACACGTACGGCTTCTCGCACGGGTTAGGCATTCTGATCATGGCGATCGGTATCCTGACGTTCTTAGGTATTTTCTCCCCTAAAATCGGCCTGGTAGGTGCAGGACTTGCTATTATCATGACGATCGGAACGCTCTCTTTCCTGGTGACGACGCCTGAAGTATGGGTACCGGACTTGGGAAGCGGAGAACATGGATTCCCACTGCTGACCGGGGCAGGCAGACTAGTAATAAAAGATACGGCAATCATTGCCGGGGCGATCGTAGTGTTCTCGGACTGTGCACAGAGGATATTGAAACAGAAGAAATAAAAAGTAGAAAGGGGTTGCCTACACATTGTATAGCCACCCCCTTTTTATTCTTTTATAAATCAACTTTTAACTTGCCGAAGCTGCCTGCTCATCCACCGATACCAGCTCGATTTCGAATATCAAAGTCGAATAAGCCGGGATATCACCGTTGTCGCTTGCGCCATAGGCTAGCTGCTGCGGAATCCAAACCTCATATTTATCTCCTTCAACCATATGTTGCAAAGCAACTGTCCAACCAGATATGACGGAACCATATCCATTCGGATTGGAGTTCGAATAATTCGCATAGTATGAACTGACCGCACACTTGAAGGGCGTACCGTCTTCAAACAACCGGGCATCAAACTCCGTTCCATCTGTCAAAGAACCTTTATAGTAGACCGAGACACGGCTATTGAAATAGGCTTGCTTGCCATTCCCCTTTTCAATCAGTTTGGCACAAACATAACCATCACCGGCTTCCGAATACCATCTTACAAAACCGGTTTCATTTACTTTTGCCTGGAAGGCAATGTCCTGTTCCAACTTATAAGCCTCTCTTTCAACAGCTTCAGTATCATCGTCATCATCCTTGCAAGAAGAGACAACAAAGACACACAACAACATCAACGCGATATGCAGGTATTTCTTCATGCGTTTATTCCATTATCTTTTTTAATAAATTCTTCATGCTTACCTTCTCGGAGATAATGTCATGCAACTTGTCGATGCTCACACGTTCCTGTTCCATCGTATCGCGGAAACGGATCGTGACACAATTATCCTTCAAAGTATCGTGGTCAACTGTAATACAGTACGGGGTTCCGATAGCATCCTGGCGACGATAGCGCTTGCCGATAGAATCTTTTTCGTCATACTGGCAACGGAAATCGAAACGCAACATCTTCATGATCTCCTCAGCTTTTTCAGGCAGACCGTCTTTCTTCACCAACGGCAATACGGCGAGCTTGATAGGCGCCAACGCTGCGGGCAACTTCAATACAACACGTGTTTCGCCGTTTTCCAATGTCTCTTCGCAATAAGAACCGGCCATCACACTCAAGAACACGCGGTCTACACCGATAGAGGTCTCGATTACATACGGAGTATAGCTCTGGTTCAGTTCAGGGTCGAAATACTGGATTTTCTTGCCGGAAAACTTTTCGTGCTGACTCAAGTCGAAATTCGTACGGCTATGGATACCTTCCACTTCCTTGAAACCGAACGGCATTTCGAATTCGATATCAGTAGCCGCATTTGCATAGTGGGCCAGCTTTTCGTGATCGTGATAACGATATTTTTCATTACCCAATCCCATTGCCTGGTGCCATTTCAGACGAGTAGCCTTCCACTGCTTGAACCATTCCATCTCTTCGCCAGGACGAACGAAGAACTGCATTTCCATCTGTTCGAACTCGCGCATACGGAAGATGAACTGACGGGCAACGATCTCGTTACGGAAAGCCTTACCGATCTGAGCGATACCGAAAGGTATTTTCATGCGGCCGGTCTTCTGTACGTTCAGGAAGTTGACGAAAATACCCTGTGCTGTTTCCGGCCGCAGATATACTTTCATGGCACCGTCTGAAGTAGAACCCATCTCCGTAGAGAACATCAAATTGAACTGGCGGACATCGGTCCAGTTACGGGTTCCGGAGATCGGGCAAACGATTTCGCAATCCAGGATCAGCTGGCGCAGGTCTTCGAAATTGGAATCATTCATGTCTTTCGAGTAGCGTTCGTGGATCTCGTTCCACTTAGCCTGATATTCAAGCACGCGTCCGTTCGTCGCGCGGAACTGGGCTTCATCGAAAGCATCACCAAACTTCTTCGCAGCCTTGGCCACTTCCTTATTTATCTTCTCCTCGATCTTCGCCAGGTGATCTTCGATCAGTACATCGGCACGATAGCGTTTCTTGGAATCCTTGTTATCGATCAGAGGGTCATTGAACGCGTCGACATGGCCGGATGCCTTCCAGATAGTAGGGTGCATAAAGATAGCCGAATCGATGCCGACTACATTTTCGTGCAACAACGTCATGCTGTCCCACCAGTATTTCTTTATGTTATTTTTCAACTCTACGCCATACTGCCCATAATCGTACACTGCTCCTAAACCGTCATAAATCTCTGAAGAGGGGAATACAAACCCGTATTCTTTACAGTGCGAAACTAATTTCTTAAATACATCTTCTTGTGCCATAATAATAATTTGCCAATTAATTAATGTGCCAATGTGCCATTTTTGTGCATTGGCACATTATTAAGTTTGCAAAGTAAATGATTTTTTTGGTAACCTGTAGCATTTTCAGCATCTTATAAGGATATTTTCGAAGAAACATCAGCTAAATGAAACCAACTCCTATCCTGGTAAGGACGAACGGCTACCCGTTTCGGAGCAGTTTCATAGAGGGGGAAATTTTGTTCCATTGGCATGAATCTTTTGTTTCTTCCCATAGAAAACAAATTTTCACTGGCGAGAAAAGTTATTTTCTCCTCATGGAAACAGATAAAACATTCCACACTTCAGGTTGATTAAAGCAGGACTTTCAACAAAAAGATCCCGATCCATCGAACAGTCGCCGGGATGGATCGGGATCGGGCATGTATGGGGAATAAAATATCAGAGCGCTTCCTTAAGGATCTCGCCTACGGTCGGATGTGGGAAGACGATGGACTTCAGCTCGGAGGCCTTCATGCCTTTTTCGACAGCGATCCCGGCTATGACGATCAGCTCGGAGGCCGGATTTCCCAAAAGGTGGGCGCCGATGATCGTTTCGTCTTCAGCCAAAATCAGCTTGCAGACGCCGTTGCCCTGCTCGTTTTCAGCGACAAAGCGGCCGGAGAACGCCATCGGTATCTTCTTGACGGTGTAAGGAGTTCCTTCAGCTTGCAACTCCTCTTCGGTCTTGCCGACACCCGCGATTTCGGGGTTGGTATAAACAACGCCCGGAATGGCTTTATAACTCATGCTGCGGTTCTTACCTAAAATATGATCGACAGCCACTTCCGCTTCGCTGACAGCCGTATGGGCCAACAGGGAGAAAGCGGTGATATCGCCGCAGGCATACACATTCGGGACGGAAGTCTGCATAAATCCGTTCACTTTGATCCCGTTGCGGAAAGGTTCGGGGGCCAGTGTTTCCAAGCCGAAACCTTTGGTCACGGGATGACGGCCTACGCTCAACAGGACTTTTTCGCCTTGGATGACTGATGTCTCGCCGTCTTTCTCGACCGTCACATCGCCGCCGTTTACGGCAGTCACCTTATGTCCTAAATAGAACTTGACGCCCCGTTTGGCATATTCGACCTGCAACATCTCGGACAGCTCCCTATCCATCGGACCGAGAATCTTATCCAGCATCTCGACCACATGCACTTCCGTTCCCATGCTGTTGAAGAAGGAGGCGAACTCCATGCCGATCACACCGCCACCGATGATCACCAGCGAAGTCGGCAGTTCTTTAGACAGCAACGCCTCACGGCTTGTCCAGTACTCCGTTTCCGCCAATCCGGGAATGGGAGGTATGACAGTTTCCGAACCGGTGCAGATAAGCAGGTTGGCGGCTTCATAAACAGCTTCGCCCGAGGCGATAGTGATCGTTCCGTCGGCTGCCCGCCCTTTGATTTCGGCTTCGCCGCTCACCACTTCCACGCCGTTCTCCTTCATCTTCATGCGGATGCCGGCTGTCAGTTTCTTTACGACTTTATTTTTACGAGCGATGATCTTCGGGAAATCGAAAGCAGGATTCTCCGCACTTACCGCATATTTGGGGGCGTGTTTGATCGTATCAAACACTTTCGCAGAATAAAGCAAAGTCTTTGTCGGCACGCATCCTTCATTCAGGCACACACCGCCTAACGCGTTCTTCTCAAAAAGCACGGTGGACAAGCCACCCGCAGCCGCCTTCTCGGCAGCCGTATAACCGGCGGGACCGCCTCCGATTATGGCAACATCGTATTTCATGTTCTCAGATTTAATTAAATTTTATATTGGGATTAATTTGTTGTAAGATCGAAATAAATTCTTCCTTGTCGGCCGGATAAAAAGAGGAGCGCCTCTCTATGCCTCCTTCCATACGGGAGTAATAGACGACGACTTTGTTACCGCTGCATTCGAGCCGGGAGATCAGTTTCACGTCGATTTGCCCGTTTCCGTGCAACATGTCCCTATCCGTTATCTGATACGGACGTAACTGAAGTATAGTTAACGGCAGGAAACAAAGGATCAAGGGTAGTCGATCAAATTTGTCCTCGCTGAAAGCATCCATAATAACCAACAATGCAAATACTCCTAATAAAATCCAGAAGATGTATACATGCCAATCTTTCTGGTTTTTCCGAATCCGTGCTTTCATGGTAATCTGTTTTTAAGTTTTAGATAACCGGTTCCTTTATCCGGATATCGGAATTATGCTTCTTCAACAGCTTGACGAAGTCCTGCTTGTTGACCGGCGAAATCAATAGCCACTGCGTGTCGCCTTTGTAGATGATCAGACGGTCCAGTGACAGGGCGTAGCTCGAGACAGGCATCACTGTCACCTCGACGGCACTAATCTCCGAAATAGGAATCCGCTTTTCCGGGAAAAAACTGCAATGGGCAATCAGATAACCATCCGCCGTTATTTTATACCAGGTCGACAACAGCATGTGAATACACTCCAATGTAAACAACAGCAGCACGATCATCGTTACGGGAGACTTGCCGCCCACAAATGCAGCAACAGTGCTTGCCGCCATCACCAACAGTATCAGATGATACCACCAACCTACTTTCGATTTAAAGACTCTGTCCATATCCTGAATTTTGCCGAAAGATAATCATTTTATTTCTTTTGGCGATTCAGGGAAAAGAAAATGCGCTGCAACTTCTCAGTAACAACGCATCCACTTAAACCGGTCAAACAATTCCCAAAAAGGAATATATCTTACATTACTTTACAACTTCGAGGACAGTATAATATTGCAACTGATTGTTGTTATTATACTGTTCGTTCTTTACGACACCCACATTCGGAGCGTACCATTCATATCCATAGCCCTCGATCGTTTCCTTCGGGGAGCGGGATTTGATTTTATATTTTACTTTCGTGCAGTCGAACGTGCCGGCGGGAGTCGCTACCTGTTCGGTCGTCACATATTCGCGGTCGTAGATAGACACGTTTTTGCGATCCTTCCGATTCTTCTTCGAGTAGATCTGAATGGTTGCATCATCGAAATACATATCGTCGCCATTATTGGACGGAGCGTTCGATACACTCGGATAGTTAATGACCGCTTCGGTAGCAGCCAAATCAGACTGGGTAGTCGACACGAAAGACGGATTTGACAAAGTCTCCTTCATCTCGATAAAGAACTCACCATCTCGGCAGAATGCTTCCAGGTCACCCTTGTCATAAACCGTACCTGCGCTATTTTTGAACACATAATCGGCTTCCACTTCCAGGCCGGACGGGATGTTCTTCACTTCATCGACCGTGTAGGTCATCACACTCTGCAGGTTTCCTTTTGCATCATAGCCTTTTTTTACGAGCTGCGTACCTTTGGTCTGCGGGAAAAAGAACGTACAATCCTGAGCCATCGCACCAGCCGCAAACAACAAGGCCAGAGCGTTCAATACAACTTTAGATTTCATATTTTAAAACGTTTAAGTGTTAATAATTAGCAGGATATCCAATGCCCCAATAGAACAGGGTTCCATTCTGAGATGTTTACGACGAGAAGTTTAAAATATCCAAAGAATCAGTAATGCGGACTATTTTGCACGAAAGCGGGCTGTATAAGGTACAACTAAATAAGTTAATTCCTAACTTTGTCAGCCACAAAGGATATAAACTATGGTACAACAATTCGATTTCTTAGTGATCGGTTCCGGTATCGCTGGCATGAGCCTCGCCTTGAAGGTAGCCGATAAAGGGAAAGTAGCCATCATCTGCAAGACAGAGCTGGAAGAAGCGAACACCTATTTCGCGCAGGGAGGCATTGCTTCGGTAACAAACCTGCTGGTAGACAATTTCGACAAGCATATTGAAGACACAATGATTGCCGGCGACTGGATCAACGACCGGGAAGCCGTGGAAATGGTCGTACGAGGCGCACCGGATCAGATCAAGGAACTCATAAGTTGGGGTGTGAACTTCGACAAGAAGGAGAACGGCGAGTTCGATCTTCACCGCGAAGGAGGGCATTCCGAATTCCGCATCCTACATCACAAGGACAACACCGGCGCCGAGATCCAACTAAGCCTTATCGAAGCGATCAAGAGACATCCCAACATCACGATATTCAACCATCACTTTGCAGTAGAGATCATCACGCAGCATCACTTGGGTATCATCGTCACCCGTCATACGCCGGGCATCAAATGTTACGGCGCTTATGTGCTGAACGAAGACACCGGTAAGGTAGACACATTCCTGTCCAAGGTAACAGTTATGGCAACAGGCGGTTGCGAAGCCGTTTACCGCAACACAACCAACCCGCTGATCGCTACGGGCGACGGTATCGCAATGGTGTATCGCGCGAAAGGAGCTGTCAAAAACATGGAGTTCATCCAGTTCCACCCGACCGCTCTTTTCCACCCGGGAGACCGTCCCTGTTTTCTGATCACCGAAGCCATGCGCGGATATGGCGGCGTCTTACGTACGCTGGACGGAAAGGAGTTCATGCAAAAATACGACAAACGTCTGTCTCTCGCCCCGCGTGACATCGTAGCACGTGCGATCGATAACGAGATGAAACTCCGAGGTGAAGATCACGTTTACTTGGATGTGACCCATAAAGACCCGGAGGAGACGAAGAAGCATTTCCCCAATATCTATAAAAAATGCCTCAGCATCGGCATCGACATCACGAAGGATTATATCCCGGTAGCTCCAGCAGCCCATTATCTGTGCGGCGGTATTAGTGTCGATCTGAATGGGCAATCCAGCATCCGTCGTCTCTATGCCATCGGCGAATGTTCCTGCACAGGGTTGCACGGTGGAAATCGCCTGGCTTCCAACTCGTTGATCGAAGCAGTCGTATATGCGGATGCAGCCGCTAAACATATCCTAAGCGTCCTCGAACGTTACGATTTCAACACCGATATTCCCGAATGGAACGACGAAGGTACGATCTCTACCGAAGAACGTGTATTGATCACCCAGAGCATGAAAGAAGTGAACCAGATCATGGAATCGTATGTCGGCATTGTTCGCAGCAACACCCGTCTGACTCGTGCCTGGAACCGCCTGGATATTCTGTACGAAGAGACAGAAAGCCTCTTCAAACGCAGTAAGGCCTCAAAAGAACTGTGTGAACTGCGTAACATGATCAACGTCGGTTACCTGATCACCCGTCAGGCAATGGAACGTAAGGAAAGTCGCGGGTTGCACTATACGATCGACTATCCGCCGTTAAAGAAAGATTAAAAGCCCGGAAAAAGCATGTCAAAATCACCTTGTTCCCGCACTCTCCCACACGAGGCACGGGAACAAGGAGTTTTTAATTTTCTTCCTTTCCTTATAATTTATTATGAACATGAAAAAGCACCATCTATTACTATTCTTTTTATTCCTGTTTATCTCCTGTTCAACGCACAAAAAGTACGGAGCATGCTAATTGAAAGAGACAGACGAAACGCTGTCTTTCCCGATCGATTCGGACACGAAAAACAACTTCAACATTTATTCAGTCTATAAAGACAAAGACGGAAAAGAGTATTTCACTTTCCAGAATATTGAAAACAATACGATCCACTTCTATGACCTGAAACAGCAGAAACCGGCGTTCAGGATAACCCCTTCACAGGAAGGAAGTAACGGTGTTGGAAGGATATTCGGTTATTATATTCAGAATCTCGACAGTATTTACGTCTTCAATTTTTACGAAAGTGGGCTATACTTGATTAATAAGAACTGCGACCTTCTTGATAAGCAGCCTTTTCCTGAATTAAAACCTTCTTGTTTTATGGCTACAGCCTCACAATTACCTGTACGTATCGAACACACTCTATATACCTGCATAGAACCAAATCGCCTGATTGAGCATGACCCTGTTTCCGTCGCAATCAATATGAATACGAAAGAGGAGAAGAAACTGCCCTTCGATTATCCCGATTATCCCGGTTCGGAAGTCAAGCTGAAACGATACGGCATGGAAGCCAGTTACAGCCGTTGCTATGACGGCCAACGCTTCATTTACTCGTTCCATTATGACGAGAATATCTATGTGGCTACTCCTGAACACGACTCGATACGGAAAGTCTCGGTTAAAAGTAAGTACTTCGACAAAGTACAATTGCCGGACGAGTTGACAGCAAGCCCCGAAGACTTCTGTGTGAATGCCTGGTATAATAACTTGCTGTACGATCCCTACCGGGAGGTTTATTACCGGATTGCTTATCCGCCCTCGACTTTGGATAAAGGCGTCCGTCCTATGGAACTCGTACAATTCGGGCGTAAGAACTTCAGCATTATTATTCTCGATAAAGATTTCCGTATTCTCGGCGAACCCCTCTTTCCCGACAATACCTATAATCCAACCATCATGCTGGTTCGTCCCGAAGGGCTATACATTTCCGACAGCCATTACCTGAATCCCCGGTTCAATGACGATATCCTTAGTTTCCGGAAGTTTGAATTGGTAGAAGAATAATAGTAGTATCACCGAAGCTCCAGAACAAGCAGAACCGGATTGTCGTCTGCCGTTACTCCGTTTATATCTCTTTCCAATTCCTCTGCCGGAACGGGGACAATTACCGTTTTCCCTTTTATGCACAGTCTCTCTGTGGGGAGTGTTATTTCCTTTCCCGAAGACAACCGAAAGGGCAGGCCGTTTTTCTCCCGGACACGTGCGACAATCGTCTGTTCCTTCTTGCTCCAGATTTCGCTATGCTGGTGCTCTCCCTGCTTATAATCTATCAGGTAATACTCCGGCAGGGAAGAGATCCGGGTCCACATCAGGCACTTCATGGTCTTCATTTCCCGTGTCATGAAACGTCCTAATTCTTCATACTTAATATCATACTTTCCTTTCTTCAGGATGAAAAGAGGTTCCAATGCCTTGTCCGTAATGCGATAGACTGTGTCCGACATCGGACGGGAAAAGATAAACATATCTTTGTTCTGGCAGGTACTCGTCAAGATCTGCACAGCACTTCTTTTTATCTCATCATACCCTTCTCCCATTCGGATGTCTTTTCTGTAGACATTCATCGCCAAATCAGCTATAAAGTATTGATACTCCGTCTCGGGCATTCCACAGGAAACCATATAATGCTCCGTCGCAAAGACGGGGACGACAATATCGACCAGTTCTCTTTCTTCCAGCAGATTTCCTTCCCAGTCATAACGAATCCGTTTCCTGTTCCCGCTATCGTAGATATCCATAAAAGCATATCCGGGATCAACATAAAGGTACGAGATATAAACATATTCACCCGGCCCGTTTCCCTCATATTTGAAGCTGCGTTGTACTTTTCCATCCACTCCATAGCGATAGAAAGAGCCAGTCTTATAATCGACAATAACAATATATTCATTGTCCATAAACGTTATCCCCAAAGAACCCGAAAGTAAAGTCTTCTCATCAGACGAGAGCGGAATAAACGTTGCCTTCTCAGTTATATCATTCCACATAAACGCACTTGGTACGGTTTCCTCCGCCACCGCTTCCAGATTAAAAACCGGAAGTTCCTCCGACTTCTCTTCCGGTAACTGTTTGGGATTATGACAGACGACAAGAGCCACAACTATCAGAAATGACAGAAATGCCATTTTCCCGAATCCTATTTTATACATAACCTTTTCTGTAATGAATTATATTATTTCCCTTTTAACGGATAGTCTTTTCGTGGATTACCGAAAAAGAGCAGGGTCGGAGCGTTCTTTCCGGCTGCAGTCGCCTGATATTCGGCAAAAGCCTTGCCGACCGTTTCCAATGCTTCTTTAACTGCTGCATCGCTTGTCTTCACATCGCACAGGAAATAGATCATCACAGGCTTTTCACCTGCCGATGCAGACAAGGTCGCTTTCAGTTTGACCGGCATTTCGGATATTCCGGCAAACCTGCTGTTGTAAAGTATCTGATCTTTGGCATTGATGAAGAAATTCACTCTTCGCGTATGTTTCTCCATAAACACAAGTCTTTCCGAGCCTGAAAGCTGTCCGCCTCCCGCCTGTCCGATATACCGGTCGATCTCCTTGTCGAAGAATTCACGGGTGTACGGTTGTCCGACCGGAGAAATTGTCGTATCTTCGCTCTGCATTAAGTTTGTCAACTCCCGGTTTACATCCGGGCGGGCGAAAGCAAGCATGCTACATGCTGCCACCGGAACTAAAAGCACGAGCTTCAACCGGGCCCAACTGTTCGATTTCTCTTTTAACATCATAGTAATTCGTTTTTTAATTTTACTGTGATTGAAGCTGTTAGCAAAGGTGTAGGAGCTCGCGCTAACAGCTTTTTTCACTAATAACAATTGATATTT
Organism: Parabacteroides sp. MSK.9.14; assembly: GCF_019041495.1. Classification (NCBI taxonomy): domain Bacteria; kingdom Pseudomonadati; phylum Bacteroidota; class Bacteroidia; order Bacteroidales; family Tannerellaceae; genus Parabacteroides; species Parabacteroides sp. MSK.9.14. Next base: position 131,313 of record NZ_JAHPXO010000001.1, on the reverse strand, counting down.
TGTTGCATCGATGCCATTTTTAAGTACGCCCGTATCCGCCTGGTACTCATGAACCTCCTGGAGTTCCCGTTTCAACAGCCAGGCTGCGGGATTGAACCAGTGCAGGAGCACGACTGCCTCCGTATAGATCAAGTCCAACGAATGATGCTTGCGCCAGTGAACTTGCTCATGCGTCAATATCTCATTCGGATAGTCACAATAATCTTTCAACGACAGGACAATATACGATCCCCAGTTAAAAGGAGCGACCGGCCTGCCGACCAGCACCAGCGTATAACGCCCTTTCCGTATCTTCTCGCCGCTCCGGATCAGCCAAAGCAAACTCACAAACGAGCGAACCAACCGGCAGAGGACAACCGCCATCCCCACAAGATACAGGTAAACCGCCCACTCTCCCCATGAGCCGGAAGCCTCCCGTACAGCCGGTACAACCTCCGTTCCAACCTGGACAACGGAGTGCTGCGAAACCGTCTCCCCCACTCCTTCCTGTATCATCTCTTCCAACTGCAACAACGGCATTTGCAGCACACCGGGCGATTCCGTCCGTAGCTCGACAAACGGCAGCAGCATGCACACCAGCATCCCCGCCAGCAGCACCATCCGGTTGAAGCGAAAAAACGTCTCGTTGCTCAACAAGGCTTTATAACCCAAGTAAAACAGAGTCAGGCAACAAGTAGACTTGACGATATAAAGGAGGAAGGTAACCATCTCATTTATTTTTACGGTTCTTAATCTGCTGTAGCAATTCTTCCAATTCTTCGACCGACAGTTCGTCACGGTCTATCAGCGAAGAAACGACACGCGTATAGGAATCTCCGAAATAGCGGCTTACCACGTTTTTCAGCGTCTTGTTCCGGTATTCGTCCTCCGAGACCAATGCATAATACTGATAGGTGTTTCCATACGGGCGATACCCGATATAGCCTTTCTCCTCCAGCACGCGTACGATCGTGGAAAGCGTGTTGTAGTGCGGCTTGGGCTCTTCCTGCAATTCCAATAACTCACGGATAAACAACGGACCGTTCGTCCAGAAATAACTCAGGATATCTTCTTCTTTAGGAGTCAGTTTCTTCATATTCCATGTTTATTTATCAGATGAATGACCAAAGATAACTATAAAGTACAATAATAGAACTATGATTAATAGTTAAACTACTATATTTAGCAATAATTTGATAAATTCCCCTTAAACGTGAATATTCACTAAAGGATTTCAAAGCCTCTTCCTTTTCTTTTGTAAAGCGTATCTTTGTCATATCAGTAACTTTCACAGGAATATAAACCGAAAAACACAAAAAAGATGGACAAACGAATCTTATTGCCTTTAGTAATCCTGCCCGCTTTCCAGACAGGAAATATGCAGGCAGCCGACCAGCCTGCCAAGCGGCCGAACATCATCCTCTTTATGGTTGACGATATGGGATGGGAAGACACTTCCCTGCCTTTCTGGACAGAAAAGACGCATTATAACGAAGTCTACGAGACGCCCAACATGGAACGCCTCGCCCGCCAGGGAGTCATGTTCACCCAGGCCTATGCCAGCAGTATCAGTTCCCCGTCTCGTTGCAGCCTGATCACCGGGACGAATGCCGCCCGCCACCGTGTCACCAACTGGACGCTGCAAAAGGATAAGACGACCGACCGCAAAGACAGTCTGCTCGACATACCTGACTGGAACTATAACGGCGTCAGTCAGGTTACGGGAACAAACAATACCTTCGTCGGGACTTCTTTCGTCCAGCTCTTGAAAAATAGCGGTTATCATACGATCCACTGCGGGAAAGCCCATTTCGGCGCGATCGACACTCCGGGAGAGGACCCGCACCACTGGGGATTCGAAGTCAACATTGCCGGTCATGCCGCCGGCGGTCTGGCAAGCTATTTAGGCGAAGAGAATTACGGCCATACGAAGGATGGCAAACCGACTTCGCTGATGTCCATCCCCGGCCTCGAAAAGTATTGGGGCACGGAAACATTCGCTACCGAAGCCTTGACATTGGAGGCGATCAAGGCGCTCGACAAGGCGAAGAAATACAACCAGCCGTTCTACCTCTACATGTCCCACTATGCCATCCATATTCCACTGAATAAGGACATGCGCTTCTACGAGAAATACAAAAAGAAGGGAATGACAGACCATGAGGCAGCCTACGCCACCCTAATCGAAGGGATGGACAAGAGCCTGGGCGATCTGATGGACTGGTTGGAAAAGAACGGGGAGGCAGACAATACGATCATCCTCTTCATGAGCGATAACGGCGGCCTTGCCTCTACGTCCGAATGGCGTGACGGCCCGTTGTACACGCAGAACTATCCGTTGCTGAGCGGCAAAGGTTCCCTTTGCGAAGGGGGTATCCGCGAACCGATGATCGTCAGTTGGCCGGGAGTAGCCCAACCGAATACCCGTTGCGACAAATACCTGCTGATAGAAGACTTCTACCCGACTATCCTGGAAATGGCCGGAGTGAAGGACTACGAGACGGTGCAACCTATCGACGGCATCAGCTTCGTTCCTCTGCTCACCGGGACGGGCGATCCTTCCAAAGGGCGTTCCCTCTTCTGGAATATGCCGAACAACTGGGGCAACGACGGTCCGGGCATCAACTTCAACTGTGCGGTCCGCAATGGCGACTGGAAACTGATTTACTATTACGGTACCGGCAAGAAAGAACTGTTCAACATCTCCGACGATATCGGCGAAAAGAACGACCTTAGCACCCGTCACCCGGAAATCGTCAAACGCCTCTCCAAAGAACTCGGCGACCACCTCCGTAAAGTAGATGCCCAACGGCCATCTTTCAAGGCGACAGGAAAGGCTTGCCCGTGGCCGGATGAGATAAATTAACATAGCATGGGACTGCGTCCTATATAGGCTGTTTTCTCAAAATAATAGAATGAGGCATAACCTCATATTGATCAAAATATAAATTAAAAAGAGAGTGAAAAGAAGAGAGTTTCTTTTTTGGCATAAGCAGGGAGGGGATACCGGACTGTCAGGAAACGAAAAGAAACAAAAAAGGGCATCCTCGTGGACGCCCTTTCTCATTCAATACTAAATATGGATTAGTATACATTTACCTTAATAACTTTCGTATTTCCGACATTGGTTAATTTCACAATGTAAATTGTTACCGGTATTCGCGCATAGCTACTGATACGTGCATTGTAGACGATCTTACCGATCATGTTCACAACGGTCACTTGTAGCGACTGAATCGGATTCACATAAATATTTCCCTTTCTTCCAAACACTTCCGTATTGGCAAGGGCTTCTTCAAGGCCGGTTGCAAAGTCTACCGTCACTTCACAAGTAGCGGTCACGTCACCGATCTTAGCTGTGATCGTAGCTGTTCCGACTTTAAGCCCCTTTACGGTTACCTTGTTGCCATCGGCTGTCACGCTGGCGATCGTCGGATCGCTACTGCTCCATGTCACTGTTTTACCGGAAGGAGAAACAGTTGCTTCCAAAACGAATTCTTCGAGACGTGGAAGAGCTTTTGTCGTTGCATCCAAAGAGATCGTAACGTTTTCGTCTCCATCACCACCAGAAGGAGGAGTAACAGGGTCAGACTTGGTTCCATTATGTAACATTGTCCGATACGCATCACGGAGTCCGCTGTCCGGTCTGCGGTCAGTCTAGCAATCATGTGCTTGAACTACCCTGAAAGTGACGAAGAATCAGTTTTTCTGCAAATCTTCTATCACTCTATCACTACAAAAGTTTCAGATATTGATATTCAAGCGTTATAGCAGTGATACAGGATGTTTTCCTGTATCACTGCCTCTATCACTCCTGAAACAGGACATTTTTATCATATGATTGGAAACCAACATATTACCTTCTGTTACTTTTGAAAAAGCATATAAAATAATCGAATAAATAAATGTAAAAACGAATATAATAGATATTAAATTGACAAAATACGGTTCTTCATTCCACAAAAGCCTTCTCTTTTTTTAGCAGAAACAAGCAGATAATTCCGTAAACACCCCCATGTTGCCATCCTTTACATCCGGGTGTAGGGAGCCGGTACATCCGGGTGTAAAAGGGGGTAACATGGGGGTGTCCGGCAACTAAAGTACCGTGCCGGACAATAAAAACTACCCGGTTTCACCTATTTTATAGCCGTTTTTACACAAAATAATCGAGTGATTTGCAGGGATGGGAATCAAGTGTTTATTGTTTGTTTTATTTGTAATATACTAATATACAGACATGAATAAGCGGAATACCTGTTTCCCATCCAAGTTGCCAGTGATAGGGTTGTGATACCGTAGTGATAGAGAAAACGGGCATATATCACTAATCAAACAAGTTGAATATCAATTGGTAAAAAGGAATCAGTGATACAGTGACAGAGGAAATGGGAAAAACTTATATGATAAGGTTCTGTTTTTTCTTTGATATAGTTCATTGTTTTTCCGACATAAACCCGACTTTTTTCAAAAGCTCGATTAACACGTCACGCCGTAATTTGTATCGTTGCAAATTACGGCGCATACTTCTTTTAAGGGTTCTATCGGCATTGGTTGTAATACTCTTCCCTTTTTCAAAATTTTGCATTTCATCCACAGTCAAGGGATTGACTCTGCTATAAACCAAGAATTTATTATATATTTTGAGGTCTAAAGGAGGATATTGTAATTTCCAGATTGACATCCACAACCTCCAGAATGAAATTTTATTTTGCCCGTCCTTGCAATTTGCCGCTTCAACTCTTTATGTATTACAAAATTCACTAACTTTGTGGCTTTAAATAGAAAACGATAAAATAAACGATAGACGATCATGGAGTACAATTTCAGAGAAATTGAGAAAAAGTGGCACGAATACTGGATTGCCAATAAGGTTTATAAAGTCGAAAAAAATGCCGACAAACCAAAGTATTACGTTTTGGACATGTTCCCTTATCCATCAGGAGCAGGACTACATGTAGGCCACCCACTCGGTTATATCGCTTCTGATATTTATTCCCGTTACAAACGCCTGCAAGGCTTCAACGTTTTGCATCCGATGGGCTACGATGCCTACGGACTGCCGGCAGAACAATATGCTATCCAAACCGGACAGCATCCTGAAGTGACGACAAAGAAAAACATCGCCCGTTATCGGGAACAGATGGACAAAATAGGTTTCAGTTACGACTGGAACCGCGAGATCCGTACTTGCGATCCCGAATATTATAAATGGACGCAATGGGCATTCATCCAGATGTTCAACAGCTATTACTGCAACGATAAAAAGCAGGCACGTCCCATCAGCGAACTGGTTGCCGCTTTCGAACAGTCCGGAACGGAAGGTTTGAATGTAGCTTGCAGCGAAGAATTGCATTTCACTGCCGGTGAATGGAAAGCCAAAAACGATAAAGAAAAACAGGAAATCCTGTTGAACTACCGGATCGCTTATCGAGGCGAAACGATGGTAAACTGGTGTGCCGCATTGGGTACGGTACTGGCCAACGACGAAGTGGTGAACGGCGTTTCCGAACGTGGTGGCTATCCGGTGGAACAAAAGATCATGCGTCAGTGGTGCCTGCGCGTATCCGCCTATGCACAACGGCTTCTGGATGGACTGGAGACGATCGACTGGACAGACTCGCTGAAAGAAACACAGCGTAACTGGATCGGCCGCAGCGAAGGTGCCGAAATCCAATTCAAAGTAAAAGACAGCGATCTCGAATTTACCATCTTTACAACCCGTGCCGACACCATGTTCGGTGTCACTTTCATGGTCTTGGCTCCCGAAAGCGAACTGGTCGCACAATTGACGACTCCGGAGCAGAAACAAGAAGTCGACGCTTATCTGGACCGTACTAAAAAACGTACGGAGCGTGAACGTATCGCTGATCGTTCCGTTACCGGTGTATTCAGCGGTTCATACGCAATCAATCCGTTCACGGGTGACGCCGTGCCTGTCTGGATCAGCGACTATGTACTGGCCGGTTACGGAACCGGTGCCATCATGGCCGTTCCGGCACACGACAGTCGCGACTATGCATTCGCCAAACATTTCAACTTGCCGATTGTCCCGCTGATCGAAGGTTGCGACGTAAGCGAAGAAAGTTTCGATGCGAAAGAAGGAATCGTCTGCAACTCACCGAAACCGGACGTAACGCCTCATTGCGACCTGTCGTTGAACGGTCTGACCGTAAAAGAAGCAATCGCCGCCACCAAGAAATACGTGGCAGAACATAAGTTAGGACGTGTAAAGGTGAACTACCGTCTGCGCGACGCTATCTTCAGCCGCCAGCGTTACTGGGGCGAACCGTTCCCTGTCTATTACGATGCAGACGGTATGCCTCAGATGTTACCGGTAGACAAATTACCGTTGGAATTGCCGGAAGTAGATAAATTCCTGCCGACCGAAACAGGTGAACCGCCTCTGGGACACGCCGTAAAATGGGCATGGGACACCGTAAAACAGGAAGTCACGGAAGTTTCCAAAATAGACAACAAGACTATCTTCCCGCTGGAACTTTGCACGATGCCGGGATTCGCCGGTTCATCCGCCTATTACCTGCGTTACATGGACCCGCGCAACGACCAAGCTTTAGTAGCTAAAGACGTAGATGAATACTGGCGCAACGTAGACCTGTATATCGGTGGTACCGAACATGCTACCGGACACCTGATCTACAGCCGTTTTTGGAATAAATTCCTGTTTGACTTAGGTATCGTTTGTGAAGAGGAACCGTTCAAGAAACTGATCAACCAAGGTATGATTCAAGGACGTTCCAACTTCGTATACCGTATCAACGGCACGAACAAATTCGTATCCCTGAACCTGAAAGACCAGTACGAAGTCACTCCTATCCATGCAGACGTAAATATCGTATCAAACGATATACTGGATATCGAAGCCTTCAAAAACTGGCGTCCGGAATATAACGACGCGGAATTCGTATTGGAAGATGGAAAATACATCTGCGGATGGGCTGTTGAAAAGATGTCGAAATCCATGTTCAACGTGGTCAATCCGGATATGATTGTCGAGAAATATGGTGCTGACACACTTCGTCTGTATGAAATGTTCTTAGGCCCGTTGGAACAATCCAAACCGTGGGATACGAACGGTATCGACGGCGTACACCGCTTCCTGAAAAAGCTCTGGGGATTGTTCTTCGGCAATACGGACACCTTGCAGATCACGGATGTGGAACCGACAGCCGACGAACTGAAATCACTGCATAAACTGATCAAGAAAGTGACATACGACATCGAACATTTCTCGTACAACACTTCCATCAGTGCCTTTATGATCTGTGTAAACGAATTGAGCAGCCTGAAATGCAACAAACGGGCGATCCTGGAACAGTTAATCGTTCTGCTTGCTCCGTTCGCTCCTCATACCGCTGAAGAATTATGGCATACCTGCGGTCACAATACTACCGTATGCGATGCCGAATGGCCTGTCTACAACGAAGAATACTTGAAAGAAAACTCGCTTACTTACGCTATCTCCTTCAACGGCAAAGCTCGTTTCAGCATGGAACTTCCAGCCGATATGCCTCGCGAAGAGATTGAGAAAGCCGCTCTTGCCCATGAAAATTCGGCTAAGTGGATGGAAGGCAAGACTCCGAAAAAGATTATCGTTGTTCCAGGAAAGATTGTAAACATCGTAATCTAAATTTATTTATATGAAGCTTATAAACAACAAAGTCTATTTTGCTGTACAAGATTACCTGATGATCCTGTTGGGTACTCTCTTGTACGGCTTCGGCTTCAACGCTTTCATTCTGTCGAATGAAATCATCACCGGTGGAGTCAGTGGTATTTGTGCCTTAATCTTTTTTGCCAGTAACGAGATTATTCCCGTTTCTGTGTCTTACTTCGTTATCAACGTTGTTCTATTATTGGCTGCTTTAAAAATTCTAGGACTTAAATTTCTGATAAAAACAATTTTCGGAGTTTTTTCCCTGTCAGCCTCCTTGTCATTCTTCGAATGGCTTCTGAAAGGACAGCCACTTCTACATGACCAACCGTTCATGTCCATTATTATTGGTGCATTCCTTTGCGGGGCAGGTCTCGGACTTGTCTTTTCGGCAAACGGTAGTACCGGAGGAACGGATATCGTGGGAGCTATTGTAAACAAATACAAAAATATCTCCATCGGGCGTGCATTGTTGTTTTGTGACTTCATTATCATCGGTTCCTCATTTTTTCTTTTCCATGATGTTGAAAAGATCGTGTTCGGTTTTGTCGAAATGTTCGTAAGCAACTATATCATAGATGCCGTACTGAATGGGAACCGTCAATCCGTCCAATTCCTGATCTTTTCTCAGAAATACGATGAAATAGCTGAGCGGATCATCCATGACCTGGATCGCGGCTGTACCATTCTCGACGGTGTAGGCGGATATTCCCGCAAACCGGTCAAGGTCGTTGTATTGCTGGCAAAAAAATCAGAATCCGTTTCCATTTTCCGTCTGGTAAAACAAATCGACCATCAGGCCTTCATCTCTCAAAGTATCGTCAGAGGGGTATACGGGGAAGGGTTTGACCAGATAAAAACATAAAACAATCATCCAAACAATTTAAAGCACTTCCATACGTTATATACACATCGTATAGAAGTGCTTTTTTATTCATACTCAACAAACATGAAACTTGTATTCGCAACAAACAACCGACATAAGCTAGATGAAGTCCGGAAAATCACATCCGGATATACCGAAATAGTCAGCCTCTCAGAGATCAACTGCCATGAGGATATACCCGAAACAGCAGAAACATTAGAAGGCAACGCCTTGCAAAAAGCCCGTTACATAAAAGAACATTTCGGATATGACTGTTTTGCAGACGACACTGGCCTTGAAGTAGAAGCCCTACACAACGCTCCCGGAGTATATTCGGCACGTTATGCCGGTCCCGGACATGATTCGGAAGCCAATATGGACAAACTTCTCCATGAAATGGAAAACAAGAAAAACCGGAAAGCTCGTTTCCGTACGGTAATCGCTCTTATCTTGAATGGAAAAGAATATTTGTTTGAAGGTATTGTCAACGGTACGATCATAAACGAAAAAAGAGGCGAAAGCGGTTTCGGGTACGATCCCATATTTGTCCCCGACACTTACTCACAAACATTTGCCGAAATGGGCAATGATATAAAAAACCAGATCAGCCACCGTGCCGAAGCTGTCAAAAAATTGACTGCTTTTTTATCGAATTACACATTTTAATATTGTAATTAATATGAGAAATATATTAACTGTCATCTTGCTTTTCTTATTATCATTTCCTGCCTTATCAGTTAATGACAATGACAACACGCTGGGATGGAAAACATATCTCTCCTACAATAATACCGATTGTGTGGAAGAATCCGCAGACCAAGTATTTGTCGTAGCAGAAGGTGCTTTATACACATATGGGAAAGAAGATAACAGCATCAAACAATATTATAAAGGAAATGGATTGAGTGACACGGATATCCAATCTATTTCCTACAACAAACAAACAAAATCACTATTGATTGTTTACAAAAACTGCAATATAGACATTTTAGAAGAAGGTTCAGTAAAAAACATACCTTATCTGTACACGACTACATCTTTAAGAGATAAATCACTTAATTCCGTTATGATTTATAACGAATATGCCTATTTATCCATACAGTCGGGCATAGTAGTTGTTAACATGGACAAAAAAGAAATAACCGATACCTATAACTTATCTAAGAATATAACATCCTGTGCTATTTTCAACAATAATATATATGCTTCCACAAAGGAAGGTCAAAAGTCTACGGTCATATACGCTTCTTTGAATGATAATCTGTTAGACGGATCAAACTGGAAAACTTATTCGATTCCGGGATTCCCATCTGAAAATTCCATAGACAAAATATCCTCATTTAAAAATAAGCTATTCTATTTGTCTCAAAATAAAGGTATCTACTATGAATCGAATGAAACTACAGTCCCTTTGGTCAGCAACACACAAATGAACAATATGAAAATTGTAGGAGAAAAACTGGCTTGCATGGCCACATCCCAAGTTTATATTTTCACAGATACGAAAACTTTTGACCAAATCAACAATCTATCCATCAAAGATATCAGCACTTATCAGACTGACAAATATTGGATAGCCGAAGGAAGCAAAGGTCTACGTTCTATCCAAAGAAAAGGAGCCAACCAGTTCGAAGCCATAAACGAAGCCATAATTTTGGATGGCCCCTACTCCAACAGTTCTTATGATATCGTATCAAAAAACGATAAAATATATATTATACCTGGTGGAAAAAGCCTGACAGGGGATAATTCTTTTAATAAAGCTGGATCGGTCATGATATATGACTATGAAAAATGGAGTGTACTAGAACCTTCCGTCGTTCAGAATAAACTAAATACATGGCCTAAAGACTATACCAGCATTGTCGTCACAAAAAATGATACTGAAAAAGAGATTATTTACGTATCTTCCTTCGGTTATGGCCTTTTTCAATTCATAGACAGAGAACCTTCCGCCGTTTATAACAAAACAAACAGTCCGCTTGAAAACGCACATGGCAATGAGGGCTTTTATTGTCGTGTAGACGGACTTGCTTTCGATAAGGAAGGAAACCTATGGATGACTAACTCTGAAGTGAGCAAAGCTATCAAGATATTGGATAAAGAAGGAAAATGGCATAGCCTGTCTGTCGAGTCGTTAAATGGAAAATACACGATAAACGACATACTCGTCACCTCAAACAATGACAAATGGATCAATATATCTCGCCCTACCAGTCAAGCCTGTCTAACAGTCGTAACCAACAGCAACTCTTTAGATGAAGCGACATCATATGAATTTAAAAACTTCATTGACACAGATAATAACGACTTTTCCCCTAACAATTATACTTGTATGGCAGAGGATAAAAGCGGATATATATGGATAGGAACCAATAAAGGAGCTATATACTTAACAAATCCAAAGTTGGCAACGACAGAAAACAATCAATCTATGCGTTGCACACGTGTAAAACTAATCAATGAAGAAGGAATCCCTTATTATTTTCTCGACAATACGATAATAACGACCATCAAGGTAGATAACGGAAACCGAAAATGGATTGGAACGGACGGTAGCGGTATTTATGTATTGAGCGAAGACAATCAGGAAATCGTCCATCAGTTCAATACATCCAACAGTCCGCTACTATCAGATAAAATATATTCCATAGAAATTAATGAAAATACTGGCGAAGTGTTCATCGGTTCCGACAAAGGTTTGGTTTCTTACAAAGGAGAAGCGACAAAAGGTAAAGATGACTATTCAGACGTGTATGCATATCCGAACCCCGTACGACCTGAATACAGGGACAAAGTAACCATCACGGGATTGATGGATAACTCGATCGTCAAAATCACCGATCTGAATGGAAATCTGGTCTATCAGACTAAATCTTTAGGTGGTCAAGTTATCTGGAACTGCCGGAATACAAAAGGTGTCCGTGTTGCTTCAGGCGTATATCTGGTGCTCTCTGCCACCGAAGATTCAAAAGAAAGTGTAGTTACTAAAATCGCAGTTATAAAATAAAAAATAAAAATCCACTGTGGTATTTGTCTTATTCACAGTGGATCATTTTATCTTGTTTCGTCTATCTAACAATTCTTACAACCCCAACCTCTCCGATATCTCCAGCATCTTCTTGATCGGGCGGATCGCTTTTTCCTGTACTTGTTCATCGACAAATATTTCAGGAAGTTCGTATTTCAAACAGTTGTAAAGTTTCTCCATCGTGTTCAAGCGCATAAAATTACATTCGTTGCAAGCACATGTACTGTCATTGGGAGGAGCCGGGATAAATTCTTTATCGGGACTCTGCTTACGCATTTCGTGAATAACGCCACTTTCTGTCGCTACAATGAATTGTTTCTTATCCGACTTGACAGTATGTTTCAAAAGAGCTGCAGTCGATCCTACGAAGTCCGAGACCTGCACAACGGGCTGTTTGCACTCCGGGTGAGTAATGACTTCCGCATCGGGATACTGTTTTTTCAATTCCAATATCTTTTCCAGTGAAAACTGTTCATGCACATGGCAGGCACCATCCCAAAGCAACATCTTGCGCCCGGTAATGCCATTTATGTAATTGCCTAAGTTCCGGTCTGGACCGAAGATGATCTTCGTGTCTTCCGGAAAACTTTCGACTATCTGACGTGCATTGGTAGACGTTACCACAACATCCGTCACGGCTTTTACAGCAGCAGTCGTATTTACATACGAAATAACCACATGACCGGGATGCTGTTTGACAAATTCCGCAAAATCGACAGCCGGACAGCTATCTGCCAATGAGCAACCGGCATTCAAGTCCGGGACCAGCACTTTCTTGTCCGGGCACAACACCTTCGCCGTTTCACCCATAAAATGAACACCGCAGAAAACGATGATATCGGCCGTCGTCTTAGCTGCCTGTTGAGCCAATGCCAAACTGTCTCCCACAAAATCTGCTATATCTTGAATATCACCTGTCTGATAATAATGAGCAAGGATAACGGCGTTTTTTTCTCTACGCATCCTGTTTATCTCTTCTTTCAGGTCCAACCCCTTTGGGATGGGTGCGTCCATATATCCGATCGATTGGTTTGTCAACATAGTTACCTGTATTAAATGATTGTAAAATTCGATAATCACTAATGAGTATAAACCGCTATTTACAGTCTATCAACAAAGTTATCATCATTCTTTATAACTGATAATCTTTATTTTACTCCTATTATCAACTATAAGTTGATAATGTGCAAAGGTAAAAACTTTATTGATTTTCCCATAGGAAACACATATAAAACGAATAAACAAGCAGGAGGTAATGTAAAAAATTTGCTAAACAAGTCTCAAAGACTTCCGGCGGATATTCCCCTCAAACACCTGCGTTCTTTTCCCAAGTTATCCACAATCATATTATTATTATCTTATTTATTCTTTATTTTAAATTTAAATATGATGAATATAATATCCTGTTGAAACAGTTAATACAATTGTGCTATAATACTTGTCCAGTTCGTTATTAAACGATATAAATGACTTATTAAATAGATACCAACATCCTATTTATCGTTTTACATACTGATATCCTTTACTTTATAGACTTTATTAGTATTCAGTTGAAAACAACCTGTGTGTAAAAGTTAATGGCAGTTGAGCGCTGTTGATACGTGTATAACCACTGTTGATAGGGCGTAATAAATAATCCGTTATTTTTATTGCATAATAGAAACTAGAGGATGTATAGTGAACAAATTGAATAATGCAAGAACTATTTTTCATTTTGTGTCCACCACTTATCAATAGCTTTTCAACGGTATATCCACATTAATTCACTACTTTTGCAAGTAAAGAAACGATAGCTATGCGCAAGTTAAAGATAACAGAGTTGAATCGCTTGACTCCGGAAGCATTCAAAGATAGTAAAAAGATTCCGTTGGTTGTTGTGCTCGATCATGTAAGAAGCTTAAACAATGTAGGATCCGTGTTTCGTACGTCTGATGCTTTTAGGGTGGAGAGTATTTACCTGTGCGGTATCACGGCTTGTCCGCCTCATGCCGAGATTCATAAGACGGCTTTGGGAGCGGAAGAAACTGTCGATTGGGAGTATTTTGAAGATACGATGGAGGCTGTTGATAAACTGAAGCAACAGGGATATACTGTCTGTGCGGTTGAGCAGGCCGAAGGGAGTACGATGTTGGATAATTTGTTGTTGGACAAGAATAAAAAGTATGCAGTTATCATGGGAAACGAGGTGAAAGGTGTTCAACAATGTGTCGTTGATAACTGTGATATGTGTATTGAAATACCGCAGTATGGGACCAAGCATTCTTTGAATGTTTCGGTGACTACCGGTATTATCATCTGGGATTTCTTTAAGCAATTGTCAGATTAATCCGTTTTCAACAAGTACGACAACTCGCTCCGTCATGGCATCTTTTCCTTTAGGATCGTATTCGGTTTTCAGGCTGGCGCCGAACATGCCGGCAAATATGTTCCAGAAACCTGCCCGGAAACTACCTAAATAGGCTTTCAACAAGTTGTAACTCGATTGGTTACATTCTCTGTCAATCAGTTTAATAAGCAGTTTTCCTTGTGAAAAGGTCAGTTTTTTCAACTGCGGTTTATATTCCTGAAAAAGTTCTTTTTCCATCCGTTTCAAATGAGCTTGACGGGATTTTTCGTCGGGGAGTGTCTCTATATATTCGTATGTTTCGATCAGTGTTTCATAAACCATTTTGGCATAAGGTAGTGTGCGCTTTACGTCACGGACCAGTTTGGTGTAACGTGCCTGTTCACGTTTGTTTTTAAATTTGACCTGTGGGTAAATGTAGATTTCCCGCAGGTTAACAATAGGTACCGTATCCTTTCCATCCAGATATGCCTTTTGTAATCCTTCGGGAACGGTATTGATCTTCAATTTCTGTGCATGGACTCCTATTGCGCACAACATGAATATTATCAATATTTTATACTTGTCTTTTCTCAACATCGTTCACAAAAGTAATTGATTTACGAATAGCAACTACAGATTTTACAGAAAATTCATATCTTTGTGATAATACAAACAACTAAAATCAACAGACTATGAAATATTTTGCCATCTTTCCATATTCATTAATTCTGAATAAGTTGCAGCCATGCTATCTGATTGTCCAAAATGGAGATAATAGAGAACTTCAGGCTGTGAAAAGAGATAATCCGGAAAGTTGACAACTTAAACAAAACCTTGCTATGAAATCAATAAGTTTATTCGTTTTGTTTTGGGCATCTATCAACATTCATGCTGTTGATAACCTTCGTATATCTGATATCCGTAGTTTGGGAATGGGAGGAAACGGGGTTACACAATCTGTTTTGTTTAATCCGGCATTGGTGGCTTTGTATACGGATAAAGTTCTTCATTTAGAATACTTTAATCGTTATGGAGTAAAAGAACTGGGAACGGTTGGAATAGGTTTTGTATATCCGAATCCGTTGTTGTCGGCAGGTGTTGATATCTCTTCTTTCGGATATGATCAGTATAGGGAAACTCTTTTTCGGTTATCGGTAGGGAAACAGCTGAATGGCCGGTGGAGGATCGGCATTGGTTTCCAATATAAAATGTTGCAGACCGAGTTGTGGGAAGAAGTACCGAAGCAGCTTTCCACAGATGTCGGAATCTTGTTTGTTCCCATTGACAAATTGTTGATTGGAATGTTGATAATGAATTTTCCTTCTATTACCATTCATAAATATACTACTGAAACAAAATATTTTACTAGTTATTCAGTACAAATAGGTTTTCAATGGGAGATAATTAACAGGTTGTTGATAGTAGGAACTATCGAAAGTAATAAAGAACATATGTGGATGGGAAATGCGGGCATTGAATATGCTCCGTTCAAAAACTTTCATATACGGGCGGGGGTACAGACTACTCCCCTCCTGCCCACTTTGGGGATCGGATACCGTCTGACTGGATTTACAGTAGATGTCGCGACTATTTATCATCCGGTTTTGGGAGTCAGTACCGGACTGGGTTTGAGCTATTCTTTTTAATCAGGCTTGACTATGAAACGAATGTTTATAAATCTGTTGGTATATCTGTTAATAAGTAGTTATCAGCTTAAAAGTCAGACATTATATTCTGTTGATAAGTGGATGGAATATATAGAAGAAATGGCTTCGGAAACAGAAGATGAAGAGCGTATTGAAGCACTTTACACTGATCTTTCCTATCTTACCGAACATCCTTTCGAACTCAATACGGTGACGGAGGGACAATTGAAACGTCTCCCTTTCCTATCTGATCTACAAATAAGGGAATTGTTGGAATATCGTTCCCGTTATGGAAAAATGTTAACCCTTTATGAGCTTAAAAATGTGGAAGCATTCGATTTAGAGACGATTTCTCTGCTTGTCCCGTTTATTTATATAAGTGAAATAATAGTTGATAAACGTCCTATTACAGTGAAAAATTTGTTGAAACGAGGTTCTAATAACTTACAAATCAGATATGACAGATGTTTTCAACAAAAGAAAGGCTATTGTTCATATCCCGATAGTGTACTACAACAATATCCGAATCGGAAGTATCTGGGAGAGCCGTTCTATCATTCTGTCCGTTATTCGTATGAATTTGATGAACGTATCCAATTCGGTCTGGTTACAGAAAAAGATGCAGGAGAACCTTTCTGGAATGAATATCATAAAGGGTATGACTATTATTCGGTGCATCTTTTTCTCAAAGAAATGAATAAATGGTTGAAAAGTCTTGCCATAGGTGATTATAAAATATCTTTTGGACAAGGCTTGGTGATCAGCAATGACTTTTCTCCAGGCCGAAGTGCTCTTGTTTCACAAACGGAAAGAAGGACAAACGGATTTCGCCGTCATTTTTCAACCAATGAAAATGACTTTTTCCGGGGAGCTGCTGCTACTGTCAATTGGAAAAATTTAGATATCAACCTCTTCTATTCGTATCGGAAGTTGGATGGAGGTGTGGACAGTACGATCGTTACTTCGTTTAAAACGGACGGTTTACATCGTTTGGTACGAGACAGGGAGAAGATGCATAAAGTTTCCATGCAGACATATGGTGGGAATGTACGATATGCAACTCCCGGTTTATGTATAGGTCTGACTGCCCTTTCTTATTCTTTCGGAAATTATTCGATACAGCCCGATCCGAAACCTTATAATCTTTTCTATTTTCGCGGTAACCGGAATCTGAATATCAGTGTGGATTACTTGTTGAAAAATAAGTTGATCAAGTTTTATGGTGAAACGGCTTTAAGCCGGAATGGGGCGGTTGCTTCCCTGAATGCCTTGCAGTTGACACCTGCTTCTTATTTTTCCTTGCTGTTATTGTATCGTTATTATGATAAACGTTACCAGGCTTTTTTCGGGAATGCTTTTTCACAAAACTCGGCTGTCCGGAATGAACAGGGAATGTATATAGGGATGCAATGGACGCCTTTTGCCCGCTGGAAGTTGTCCGCGTATGCGGATGTATTCCGGTTTCCCTGGCTGAAATATGGAGTGGATGCGCCGTCGACGGGAAAGGAATATATGCTTCAACTTGATTATACGCCGAGCCGGAATTTGTCCGTATATGTCCGTTATAAATACAAACAAAGGGAAAATATAACACCTTACCATCAACAGCGTTTGCGTATGCAGGCCTTATATACGATTTCTTCATCCGTCTCGCTGCGGACATCTGCAGACGGTATTTGTTATACAGAAGCGAACGAAAAAAGCAGAGGGTGGATGATTGCCCAAAGCGTAGGTTGGAAACCGGTTGATGTTCCTGTTCAAACAGATTTTCATATAGCCGGATTTCATACGGATAATTATCGGACCCGTATATCTTCTTATGAAAAAAATATCTTGTATGCTTTCAATATGCCTTCCTTTTATGGAAAAGGTGTTCGGTTGGCGCTTTCTTTCCGGTGGGATATTGTGAAGCAACTTTCTGTGTCTGCTAAATTAGGATACACATATTATGCTGATCGTGACGTGGTCGGTACTGACTTAGAAGAGATCGAAGGAAATATTAAAGCAGATATATATACGTTACTGCGCTGGAAATTTTGACGGTTTGCTAAATAGTCCTAAAGCTGGGGAAATTCATATCTCCATTTTGATAGCTTTTGTAGCTTTGCACTCAAATATAAATTATTATGTCTACAATTCTTTTTGATAAAATAGTATTCGGACCGATACATAGCCGTCGGTTAGGTATTTCTTTAGGTATGAACCTGCTTCCTACAGACGGGAAACTTTGTTCATTCAATTGCATTTATTGTGAATGCGGACTAAACGAGAATCACCGTACGCGCAGTAAACTGCCAACCCGTGCAGAGGTAAAGGAGGCTTTGATAAATAAATTGTCTTCCATGCAGACAGAGGGTATTGCTCCCGATGTAATCACTTTTGCTGGGAATGGTGAACCTACCATGCACCCTGAATTTGCCGATATTATCGATGATACGATTGAAACCCGTAACCGTTTTTTCCCGAAGGCTAAGATTGCCGTGCTCTCGAACTCGACCATGCTCCATAAGGAGGATGTCTTCTTGGCATTGAATAAGATTGAAGATAATATATTGAAACTCGACTCCATTTCGGATAGTCGTATCGGGCAGTTGAATGTTCCCAATTCCCCGGCTTTTACTTTCGATGGGTTGTTGGAACAACTTTGCCGTTTTAATGGCAATCTGATTATACAAACCATGTTTCTGAAAGGGGAAGTGGATGGAGAAAGCGTGACGAATACAACCGAACACGAAATTTCCGGTTGGTTGGAAGCTTTAAAACAAATCAAGCCTAGACAGGTTATGATCTATACAATCGACCGTGAAACTCCCGTAAAAAACTTGAAAAAGGTGACAAAAGATGAATTGGAAGCTATTGCCGACCGTGCCCGTCAAGAAGGGTTTGATGTAACGGTGTCAGCTTGAAAAATTAAAAAATGGAGAATTGAAAAGCATTGTAAGAAGTCACAATGCTTTTCAATTCTCCATTTTTAATTCTCAATTTATTTTTTGTGCTTTCATTGTCTTAGCTTTTCCATCTGTATGGATGCGGAAGATATAAATACCGGAAGAAAGAGAGCCGGTGTAAACGATCTTTCCAGGGTTCTTTTGGCGAATGACCGTTTTACCGTCTAACGTGATGACTTCTAGCAAATCCACTTTTTCATTTCCGAATAGTTCTACCTGATCTGTAAACACAGTGGGAGAGATCGTTGTTTCCGAAAGGATGATCTTTTCATTTCCTACATTTACTTCTTTGTCGGCATCCGCTTTCTTGCTTTCGTCTTTTCCGTATAGAGTGGAAACCTGATACAAGATACTACCTGTCGGTGCTTGCTTGTCTATATATTGGGTGATAAACTTATTGGGGACGTTGCCGATTTTGCTTCCATTACGATAAATGTTATAACCTGTTATTGTCGGAAATGCACTTGCCTGGCTGCTCCGGAGTGAAGAACCGACTTCGGATATCCGAGTGAGTATGGGCATTGCTGATGACTTACTTAACAATGTTGTGTCGTTGGATGCAGTTTTTATAGTTGGTATATCCTTTGTTTTTGAACTGACGGTGGCGGCAAGAAAGAAGTTGAAATCATAATTTTCATTTTCATTTTCAGAAGGTTCATACAGATATTCCCACGTTTCTCCATCGAATGAAATCAAATTACCTTTTCCATTGACTGCTGGTCCTTCGTCCATGACTGCTGGATAGGCGGTGGATAGTTTAGCTTCAGCGTGGAAAGCGATGATTAGTTCTTGGGAAGCATCAATGACAAATGGTTCTTTAAGCGGGATTTCAATTAATTTATCAAAAGGTAAATTAGTCAACTTTTGTACATATTTTCGTTTTCCTTGTATGATGTTCAGCGTATAAGATGAACCTGAGGTTGGTATGAAGGAAACAGATTCAACAAGGTGCCCGTGCAGAGGTTTCAGATCTTCCTTATTCCATCTTTGTCCGAAATAGAAAGGTTGTTTGAAACCTAACGAAAGATAAGCTGTCCCATTTCCCCAGTAGATCATTTGCTGGTAAATAGGTTCCTTCCATTTGACGAGGATATTCTTGCCATCAGTTGAGGTGGTTACATCGGTTGGGATCTTCAGTTCATAGACATAAATAGATGTGGTGGCTACAGCAGACTCTTTGTTGTCTGTATACGATGCGGAAACGCTGTAAGATTGGATACCGGTTTCAGGTTCTTTGTCAATATAAGATGTAGAAAAGGTACGTCCGATCAATATATTGTTTCGATAAACGTTATACTGTTCCGGTTTTTCGCTGGCAGAGACGGGTGCTTTCCATTTCAATAGAACCTCTCCGTTTTGGTAGACCGATGTCAGATCAGTTGGCATTGCTTTCGGAGCTGTCGCGTATCGGCCGGCCAGTTGTGTTTTGCCGGTATGATTGGGATCTAAATATATATCCATACGAGATGTATTGTCTTTGTTTGGATATTGATCTCAGTGATAATAAAGTTTACCATAAGTATTGGCTCCGTTCGGTTTTTCGCAAGAAGATGAACCGCCACTCAATGTACCGACAATCTGTTTGTTTTGATTGAACAATGGAGAACCTGAGGATCCTCCTTCCGTTACAGCATGCCCATTGGCTGTTTGTTCGAACACGACGTTCCAATGTGCGTTTGGTGCGCCTTTGATGTTGTCTATACCATACCAAGTAGAGGTCCTTGCCACCTTGTTGAAAGTCGATATCTTCATATAATCCCCTGACGGATGATGGATACCTACTCCTGATTGGGCGGCTGTGTTGCTCCGATCCCAACCGTTGTAGTAGGCATTGTAGTGTTCCGGGATAGTTTGGTTCAATAAAAGAAGCAGACCGTCTGAACCGCCATCTAATGGGATTCCGGCTATTTTCTTGCATCCGGTTATTGTTCTATAAGATGCGATACTGGAGTTATTTTCACATCCGGTATGTTCGAAATGGAAATAGAAAGTATATTTGTTTAAGTTTTTTTCTGTGACTGGTATATCCAAGTCAATGCAATGGAAAGCAGAAAGGATGTAAGGTTTCAAATCTTCAGCTGTGTTGTTTACCAAAGCTCCGGAGCAGATATAGATGTAGTTTCCAATAGGCAATGTCATTTGGCAAACACCGTTTTTCTCTGTTTGCCAAGCTTCCCCCTCTTCGCAATTGATATTTACCATACAAGATCCAGAAGTGCCAGGGCCTGTATCGGCCATCGTACGTGAAACATGCAAATGGTTATATCCGTATCCTACAGCATCTATTGCGATGCGGGGATGTTCGTTTTCCGATATGCCTGCTTCATATTCGAGTATGATCTTGTCACCGGCTAAAAATTCGGTGGCATATTCTTTCGTTGGTGGATTGGTATGATGGGTAAAGGCACCAATCAGGTGTGTTTTATCGGAGCTGTAAATAAAGAGTTTCCCATTTTCCGGAATATAAAAATCTCTGAAACTGAGCATTAAAGCTATGGCGTCTTTTGCCTGTACTTGTAGTCGCCATACTCTTTTGCCATCAGGTAGGGTATTCCAGCTACCAGCATTGTCTATTGTCAGGTCTGTCGGGAGTAAAACTCCTACTTTCAGCGGTGCCCCTTGGCTGACCTGCCATCTGTCTACTGTTTTCAGGTCCTCTACGCTGAAATTGATGGGGATCTGAACGGTTGGCAGATCGCTTTTCAGTGTGTTTTGATACTTGAAGGAAGTGGGTGTTCCACCTTCGCTGATTTGTGCATAGGCAGATCCGGGAAGAACTATTCCTGTTACCAACAGGAATAAACCGATTAGCGGGAGTAGGGCCTTTTTGTTCATATATTTTATAATTGGATATAAATCTGTTTTTGTATAACCAATATCCTGGTATCCAATTTAAAGGTATAGACAGAATTGACAAATGTAATATTTATTTCTGATTTGGATAGGGGTTTTTTCATATTCTGTGTCTTATGGATAAAGTTGGATAAATATATAAAATAATGGAATCATCGAATAGCAAAAAAAATGTCCCGCAGCTCTGGTATTGGAGCCAGCCGGAGAATGGGTTTAGTTTTGAAGATGCAGAGACGATTGCAAAAGAGTTTGTGTTTGAGGCAAGGGAGGATAAATCGGGAGACCGTTTTCTTCATATAGCGTTTGTGTGATGTTTGAGTCGTACGGAATTATCTTTTCTCCAATCTGAAAAAATAGCTCCCATCTGAAAAAAGGAGGACGGGAGCTATTTTTTATTTATCTTATTGCTTCGTGTGCTTTTGCTACAGCTTCGTTTATATTGCTGCAAATATTTTCCGTTCCGATCTTTTTGTCGAAACCAGATTTGACAAGTACACGACGTACATGCTCGTTCACCCCTGAAAGAATCATATGTATGTGTTCGGCTTGTGACAGGCGGAACAGGTTCTCTAAGTTATGCAATCCTGTCGAGTCCATAAAGGGAACCTTACGCATGCGGATGATACGGATCTTCGGTTTATCTCCCATATTGTGCATGATATCGTCGAACTTACTTGCCACCCCGAAGAAAAACGGACCGTCGATTTCATATACTTCCACACCTTTAGGAAGGGAAAGGACTTCTTCGTCATGGTGGATTTCTCCATCGTCCGATAGATCGATCTCGTCTTTTACTACCGATACATGAGTCGTTTCAGCTACACGCTTCATAAAGAGGAACATGGCGATAAGCAATCCTACTTCGATTGCGATCGTCAGGTCGAAGATAACCGTCAGAAAGAAAGTTACCAGCAACACCGACACATCGCTTTTCGGGTTCTTCATCAGCGAACGGAACGTACGCCATTCACTCATATTATACGAAACGATAATCAACACGCCTGCCAGGCAAGCCATCGGAATATGTTTGGTCAACGGACCCAAAAAGAGTAAAATCAGCAACAATACGATTGCATGGATGATGCCGGCAACCGGAGTGCGTCCGCCGTTGTTGATATTCGTCATGGTACGGGCAATCGCACCGGTAACGGGAATACCGCCGAAGACAGGTACGATGATATTAGCGGCCCCTTGTGCAATCAATTCGGTATTGGAGTTATGCTTGTCTCCTGTCACACCGTCAGCTACCGTAGCGGACAGTAACGATTCGATCGCTCCTAACATTGCGATAGTGAATGCGGAAGGAAGCAAAAGATTGATCGTTTCCATATTGAAGTTGATCGTTTCGGGACCGGGCAGGGAAGCATTGATCGTAAAACGGTCTCCGATCGTTTCGATTCCCGTGATCCCTAAATGATAGCGCATGACGTAGACGACAACTGTCATCAGGATAATGGCAATCAACGAACCCGGAATCTTTTTGGAAAACTTCGGTGTGATGGCGATAATCACGATACTGGTAAGCCCGATCAGTAACGACCAGAGGTTCATCGTATCGAAATGTTCGAAATAGGCGATCCATTTGGAAATGAAATCCGCAGGGACCTTATCCATTGTCAGCCCAAAAAGGTCTTTCATCTGCGTGGTGAAAATGGTGAGGGCGATACCACTGGTGAAACCGACAACGATCGGGTAGGGGATAAACTTGATAACTGTTCCTAGTTTCAACGCCCCCATGATTACTAGAATAATACCGGCGACAACAGTGGCGATAGCCAGTCCTTCGATTCCGAAATTTTGGATAATGCCGTATACGATTACGATAAACGCACCTGTCGGTCCGCCGATTTGTACGTTGCATCCTCCTAACAACGATACGAAAAATCCACCGAGAATAGCGGTGATCAACCCTTTTTCCGGGCTTACTCCCGAAGCGATACCGAAAGCGATAGCGAGTGGTAATGCTACGATCCCAACAATAATACCGGCCATCAGGTCGGTCATAAATTTCTCTTTAGAGTAGTTTTTCAGCGCTGATACTAGCTTGGGCTGAAAATCAAACTTGTTCTTCATCTTTCTGCCTGATTGATTAAAAGTGCTGCAAAGTTACAAAAAAAGTAAATATGTTTTTAATCTTTTTTATAAGCTTGTATGAATCTGTTGTTGCAATGAAACCTTCTGTCTCCTGCAAAGGAATCTGCAGTTAGATACTTAAATAATTTATTTTCGGGTTAGCATAAATATTATCTATTGGGTTATAGAAATATTTTGTATATGTAAATTTGCTGTTTGCTTGAACATTTTCCTACCTTTGAACGTTATTTATTTAGGGGTGATTATATGAACTTATTTTATATATACATAAATTAGCATTATGGAAAAAAGTATTAAGGGTACTCGTACCGAGCAGAATCTGCTGAAATCATTTGCCGGTGAATCTCAGGCAAGAAGTCGTTACACGTTCTTCGCAAGCGTGGCCAAAAAAGAAGGTTACGAACAAATTGCAGGTGTATTTATGGAAACAGCTGAACAGGAAAAGGAACACGCCAAACGTTTCTTCAAATTCCTCGAAGGTGGTATGGTTGAAATCACAGCAGCTTATCCGGCAGGCGTGATCGGAACAACTGCTGAAAACCTGGCTGCTGCTGCTACCGGAGAAAACGAAGAGTGGGCTGACCTTTACCCTGCTTTCGCTGATATTGCTGAAGAAGAAGGATTTAAAACTATTGCTGTTGCTTTCCGTATGATTGCCAAGGTTGAGGCTGAACACGAAAAACGGTATCGCAAGCTGTTGTCTAACATCGAAACAGGTACGGTGTTTGAAAAAGCCGAAGCTATTTTATGGCAGTGTCGTAATTGCGGTTTCGTTATCGAATCAAAGAAAGCTCCGCAGAAATGTCCGGCATGCGAACATCCTCAGGCTTACTTCGAACCGATGAAACAGAACTATTAATCGATAGATTTACATAGTTTTATCTGTTTTTCGGGCACGGATTACACGGATTGCACGGTTTAATTTGATTTAAAACTGTGAAATCCATGTAATCCGTGCCTGTTTTTATATTATAACTATTATCTTTAGACTCTCTATTTATATGAATTTGAATTTACTTGTTGATGAGCATATCGATTAGAAAACTCAATAAAGTGTATCCGAACGGAAACCACGCATTGAAAGATGTCTGTCTAGAAATACCGACTGGTATGTTCGGACTTTTGGGCCCGAACGGGGCTGGCAAATCTACTTTGATGCGTATTTTAGTGGCTCTTATGGAACCTACTTCGGGTGAGGTGAATATCTGCGGGTACGATCTGATGCGGCAGCGCAAGGAGATACGGGGGGTATTGGGATATCTACCACAGGATTTCCGTTTTTTCGCCAAATATAAAACGTATGAGTTTTTAGATTATGCTGCGCGTCTTTCCGGTATGAACTGTAAGTCTTTGCGGAAAAATGCAGTGGACGAGATGCTGGAGAATGTCGGACTTTTCGATGTACGCGACCGGTATGCCAATAAGTTGTCGGGAGGTATGAAGCGCCGTTTGGGGATTGCGCAGGCATTGATTCATCATCCGAAAGTGATTATTGTAGACGAACCCACGACGGGGCTCGATCCTGAGGAGCGGATTCGTTTTCGCAATCTCCTGTCGGAAGTCAGCGAAAACGACGTGACAATTATCCTTTCCACCCATATCGTGGGCGATATATCGAGTACATGCAACTGTATGGCGCTTATGAATAAGGGAGAAGTTTCTTTTTACGGTTCCCCGCAAGATATGTTGAGGCAGGCGGAAGGAAAAGTGTGGCGTATACGGGTGACTAGCGACGAATTGCATGAGGTGGATAAACTGTATCCGGTTATCTCGACGATTCCCTCCGGTACGGGCTGGGAAGTGCAGGTCGTGGCTGACGAGGTACAGGGATATGATGCGGAATCCTATCCGCCTAATCTGGAACATGCCTATGTCTATTATATGGAAAACAAGTTGAACCGTTGGAGAAACGATTAAAAGAGATCACTTGCCTATGTCATTTATCATGAACATACGATCTGTAGCTAAATACGAAAGCAAGATATTGGTGAGGAGTTGGTTTTTCCGTATCTTCACCCTGCTTGCCGTGGTGTTTTTAGGATTTTTCAACTTTGCCATGATGTTGATGGAGGACAATTTCGGCCTGTGGTTTGCAAAATCGGTTTCATCCAATATACCCTATCTGAACCTTTTGTTGTTGAATACGGGACAGGCGGTGGTCGCAGTTTTCCTTTCTTCCGAATTTCTGAAAAGGGACAAGAAGCTCGATACTTCCGAGGTCTTTTATGTCCGGCCGCTCAGTAATGCCGAGTATGTGGTCGGGAAGATATGGGGAAACCTCAGGGTGTTCCTGTTCCTGAACCTGCTGGTATTGGCGATTGTGCTGGCTTTTAACTTTATGGCATCGGGCGTGACGGTCGATTTGCCGGCTTATCTGGTTTATTTCTTTCTGATCAGTATTCCTACTTTGATATTTATCATCGGACTTTCAATTTTCCTTATGTTGTTGTTAAAGAACCAGGCGCTCACTTTTATACTTTTGTTAGGGTATATTGGGCTGACCTTGTTTTATATACAGGATAAGTTCTACTATCTGTTCGATTATATGGTGTATAACCTGCCGTTGTTCAAATCGACGATCGTCGGGTTCAGTAACCTGGAGCTGATCTTAAACCACCGAGCGATTTATTTCTTTGCCGGTTTGGGATTCATCTTCTTTACGATCTTCTTGTTCAAGCGGTTGCCGAATGCTAGGAGAAGCCATTATCCGTGGTTGTTCCTTTCGTTCTGCATGTTCTTGCTAATGGTGACGGCGGGTTTTCGACATGTACGTTCGATTCTCTGGGAAGGGGAGATGCGTGCTTTATACACAAGTATTAACAATAAATATGTATATGAGCCAAAGATGGCGATTGATTACTACGATATTTCGGTGGAACAGAAGTCTGAAACAATCCGTTCCGTTGTCGGGATGGAGGGAACGGCGCTTGCTGCATCGGAAGTATTTATCTTTTGCCTGAATCCCGGATTGAGGGTCGAGGAGGTAAAGGATGGAGAGAAGTCGTTGAATTTTAAGCGGGAGGAACAGATTTTAGCGGTGGATTTCGGAAGGAAGATAGAAAAGGGTGATACCATTTCGTTTTCGGTCAGTTATGAAGGGAGGATAAAAGATGATTTTTGTTATCTGGATATCCCGGAGGAGGTCTTGCAGCAACCGCATGATAAGGAAATGCTTAAGCTCGATAAGAAATATAGTTTTCAGACATCAGATTATGTGCTGTTTACGCCCGAAACCTATTGGTATCCGCGTCCCGGAACGGGGTATAGCGACAAGAGTCCTGATTGGCAACAGACCTATTTCAGTCGTTTTCGGTTGGATGTGAAGCCGCTTCCCGGACTGGTTTCTATTTCGCAGTCAGCAAACAATCCCTATCAGTCCATTTCCCTTATTATCGGAAAATACGAACAGAAGAGTGTGGAAAGTGATAGTACGCTCTATAGCATCTGGCATATAAAAGGGCACGATTATTACGAGGCGGCGTTCGATTCGATCCGTGATACGATTCCGGGATTGATCCGCAACCTGCGGGAGAATCTCGAACGTACGTATAAGTTGAGTTACCCGTTCGACCGGTTTTCAGTGGTGGAAGTTCCGGCACAGTTCTATAGCTATGTCCGTTCCTGGTCGCAAGCGCAGGAAGTGGTGCAGCCGGAAATGGTTCTTTTCCCGGAACTGGGCTGTATGTTCAATCAGATGGATTTTGTCAGAAGCAAGAAAAACCAGTTGAAATGGTCGAAGCGGGGAGGGCGTGAGATCAGTGAAGAAGAGGCGGAGATTCGGGTGATGAACAGTTTCCTGTGGATTTTTTCGCAGACGGAAGGTAATTATAATTTCTCTTCTGGCAGTCGAGGCAAGTTCAATATCTCTTCCCAAAGCAATCCATATTTCCTGTTTCCCGAACTCTATAATTTCCGGTATAATATCTATTCTTCCGAATGGTCTGTTACGAACCGATTGGTCGAACTTTATCTGCAGAGGAAATCCGATAATAATGGGTGGGAACGCGAGATAAACGGGATCAGCAATAATGAGAAAGCGAACCGGCTGATGGAGAGATATTCGTTTAAAGAGCTTCTGTCTGATGTGAAACATCTCGATTTGCTGAATAACACGATCAGTCTGAAAGGGTATTGCTTGTTTGCTCCTGCCGAAGTGAATATGGGGATAAGTCTGTTCAGGGATTCCCTGTATGCCCTGTTGGAACGGAACGAATTTCGTAATATGCGCTTCGAGAACCTGTTAGATACGTTGGAGATGATCAGCGGGGCCGATATCCGTGCAGGTATTTCCGGATGGGATCGTCCGACGCCTCTTCCTTTCTATACGATCGGGCAGCCCGAAGTGACCAAGATCACGAACAAGGGACAGGAGAGTTTCGTGCTGAAGCAATTGGTCAGCAATAATTCTGATAATGACGGTATGCTTCAACTCAATATACAGATCGGAGGCTATGGTCCGAGTATCGATCCGCGTGTGAGCCGTAAACTGCCTCTTGCCGCCCGACAGACCAAGTTGCTGGTAACGGTCTGGGAGGAAGCGCCTCGCCAAGTGGATGTGAATACGCTGATAGCCGGAAATCTGCCGAGTATACTGAACCTGCCTGTTACTAACATCCGGGAAGAACGAGAGAGGGCGGTCGATACCGAAGGAGATTTCATTGTTACAGACTTTTCTCCCGTAGTGGAAGGAGAGGTGATCGTCGATAATGAAGATTCTCTTTTTTTCCTGTCCGAACCAGCCGTGGTTGGGCTTCTGCCCAAGTGGCTCGATAAGGTCGAAAATACTTCTTTTAAATATGCCGGTGTCTCTCCCTGGCGTGCCCCGTTGCAGTGGACGGCTACGACGAATGCCGCCTACTATGGCCGCTATATCCGGTCAGCCTATGTGATCAAGAGTGGTAACGGCAGCCAAACGGCAACCTGGAAAGTTCCGATTCTTTCTGCCGGACAATATGATGTCTACTATTATGTTTCCAAAGACAATGAGCTGAAATATAATAAGCAGGCTGGCGGTGAATACCATTTTAAGGTGGAGTATGACGAAGAAAACGAAGATGCTTATATAGATCTGAAAAAAGCGAATGAAGGCTGGGAACCTATAGGCGCCTACTACTTCAGTTCCGATACGGTCCGGATCACCCTGACGAACGAGTGCAAGCTACGAAGCGTGACGGCAGATGCGGTCAAAATAGTAAAACGATATTAATAGAATTAGATACATGATACGAAGAGAGTTACTATCCATGAAAAAGATAATACTGACGGCTGCCGTCTGCCTAGGTGGGTATGTCCCGTTGCAGGGGCAGGTCTCGCTGACGATCGAGAAGGCGATGGATATAGCGGAAGAGCATAGTCCTTCCCTGCGCCGTTCCCACATGAATCTGGAACGTTATCAGCAGAACTTGGTTGCACAGCGGGCTTCCCTGAAATCGAAGTTCTCGTTGAACCTTAATCCGGTGGATTACAGCAAGAGCCGCAGTTTCGATAACCGCCTGTCTCAGTGGTATACGAATGAGAGGTTCAGTGCGACTGGAACATTCCAAGTGGATCAACCGATCTTGTGGACGGATGGTGTTCTCTCATTGATCAACCGTTTCGGCTGGCAGGATAATAACTCCAATATCGACGGTACGAAGACCAGTAACAAGGCGTTCAGCAACGACCTTTACCTGCAGCTTTCGCAACCCATCTTTACTTATAACAAGCGTAAGATGGAACTGCAACAGATCGAATACGATTATGAGAATGCCAATATCAGCTACGCATTGCAACGATTGAGTACGGAAAAGGATATTACCCAACAGTTCTATTCTGTCTATATGGCACAAAGCCAATTGGCTATTACTAGGGAAGAACTGACCAATGCACAGCAAAGCTATGAGATTATCAAGAATAAGGTGGAAGCCGACCTGGCTGCCCGCGATGAGTTGTTTCAAGCGGAAGTGAATCTCGCTTCCGCGCGTTCTTCTCTAGAAGAACAGCAAGTATCGCTTGAAAACTCGAAAGACCAGTTAAAGCAGACGTTGGGGATGGATCTGAACGAGGATATCATGGTCTTTGCCGAAGTACAGATCAAGCCGGTGGAAGTGAATCTGGAAAAGGCGATACAGCATGGTCTTGAATCGCGTCTGGAACTGCGTCAGCGTGAGATTGAGAGCAAAGAACTAGCTTTCGATATGATTAAGACGAAGGCTCTGAACGAGTTCAAGGGAGATATTGCTCTCTCTTTCGGTCTGATCGGTGATAACCGACATCTGGAAAAGATTTATAATAACCCGACGCAGAATCCGCGTGTTGCCATCAGCTTCAGTGTCCCGATCTTTGATTGGGGAGAGAAGAAAGCCCGTGTCAAGGCGCAGGAAGTAGCCCAGAAGATCAACAGGCTGGAATTCCATGAAGACAAAGTCAACATTGAACTGAACATCCGCCAGACCTGGCGTAGCCTGGAAAACTTGCTTTCGCAGATCAAGATAGCCAAGCAGAATGTTGCAAATGCACAGCGTACCTATGATTTGAATCTGACCCGTTACCGGGAGGGCGATATAACTGGTATGGACATGAACCAATTCCAGACCCAGCTTTCAAATAAAAAGATCGCCTATACGCAGGCGCTTATCAATTATAAGATCGAATTATTGAACCTTAAGATACTTTCCCTCTACGATTTCGAGCACGATGTGCCTATTGTCCCGATGGAAGATTTAGTAACGAAAAAATAATATGAATATGAAATATACAATCACATCTCTCTTATTGTTTGTCCTGTTGACGGCAGGTTGTAATAATCAGCCACAGAATACACAGAACGATATTGCTACACCCGTGTCGGTAACGAAATTGAAGAAAGGTTCTATCAGCAAGCTGGTCAATACGACCGGTACGGCACAGCCTACCTATGGAGTAACGCTCAATTCCGAAATGAGTGGCTTGTACAAACTGCAAACCAATCCCCGTACAGGCAAGCCCTTTAAACTGGGAGATATCGTCTCCAAAGGACAACTGATCGTCCGCCTCGAAGACCGGGAATACGAAAACGGTATCGCTATCGATGCCAAAGAGTTGAGTCTTGAAATAGCCGAGCAGGAGCAAGTGAAGCAGAAAGCCTTGTATGAGAAAGGCGGTGTGACGCTTAGTGAAATGCGTAATACGGAGGTAAAAGTGACAAACGCCCGCTATGATTACGAGAACGGTAAGCTCAATTTGGAGAAGATGAATGTCAAAGCTCCTTTCGACGGTGTGATCGTGGATTTGCCCCATTATACGTCTGATGTCCGTATCGAACAAGGGAAACCGATAGTCGGTATCATGGACTATGCTCGTATGTACATGGATATCAATCTGCCGGAAAGTGCTATCGGGTATGTGAAAGCGGATCAGCCGGTCTATATCACCCATTATACGTTGCCCAAAGATACGATCCGAGGGGTGATTAGCGAATTGTCGCCTGCCATTAGTTCCGAAACCCGTACTTTCAAAGGGAAGATACTGATACAGAATGACGGTTTGAAACTCCGTCCCGGCATGTTTATCAAAGCTGATATCGTGGTGAATAAGGCGGACAGTGCTATCATCATACCGAAAGATGTGATTCAGTCCAACCGCCGTGTCAAATACGTTTATATCGTCGAGAAGAACACGGCCCTGCTTCGCGAGCTCAAGACCGGGCTGGAAGACGACAAAAACATCCAGATTCTGGAAGGGCTGAAAGAGAACGATAACTTGGTGGTGAAAGGTTTCGAGACATTAAAAGAGAATGCAAAGGTAAAAGTTCAGAAATGAAAAGTATTATCAAATTTGCGGTAAGCAATCCGGTCACAATTTGTATGTTGGTATTGGCGATCCTGCTGTTGGGCAAGATTTCCTATGACCAGTTGGCGGTTGACCTGTTGCCCGACCTGAATAATCCCCGTCTTTTTATCGAGTTGAAGGCAGGCGAACGTCCGCCGGAGGAGATTGAGAAGCAGTTTGTCAAGAACATGGAGTCGATGGCGATTCGGCAGAGTGACGTGATACAGGTTTCATCCGTGATTCGTGCCGGTTCCGCCCGCATTACGGTCGAGTACACTTGGAAGAAAGATATGGATGAGGCCTTTCTTGACTTGCAGAAAGCTATGAACCCTTTTGCCCAAAATAAAGATATCACCGAACTCAAGATCACGCAGCATGATCTGAATCAGTCTCCTGTCGTTCTGATTGGACTTTCGCACCGTAGTATTACCGATATGGCGGAGCTTCGGAAGGTGGCGGAGAGCTATATTCGTAACGAGTTGATCAGTCTGGAAGGGGTTGCGGATGTTACGTTGTCGGGCGATGAGGTTAGTACGCTAATGATCCGTACGGACCCTTATAAGCTGGATGCCTTTAAATTGACGATAAATGATTTGTCTTCCAAGATAGAGGCGAATAACCAAAGCGTTTCCGGCGGTCGTGTCAGCGAGTTGGGACTGCAATACTTGGTCAAGAGTTCGAGCTTGTTTGCGACGGAGAGTGATTTTGAGAATCTGATTGTCGGTTATAAGCCGGTTGCGGCCGAGGCTACGGCTTCGGGGACTTCCGGTGCGGTTTCCACATCGTCTATGGACAAAGCTCCGATATTCCTACGTGAAGTCGCTACTGTCAGCTTCGAGAATGATCGTCCGGAAAATATTGTCCGCATCAATGGCAAGCGCAGTATCGGATTGTCTGTTTACAAGGAAATGCGTTTCAATACGGTGAAGGTTGTCGATGGTGTGATCCGCCGGTTGGCGGTTATTGAGCAGGCGTTGCCCGGCTATCGTTTTCAGGTGATCACGAATCAGGGTACCTTTATCAAGAATGCAATAGGAGAGGTGAAGAGCAGCGCCGTCTTAGGGATTATCCTTGCGGTGGTGATCTTGTTCGTCTTCCTTCGCCGTTTGGGGACGACGTTGATTGTCAGCTTGGCTATCCCGATTTCCATTGTCGCAACTTTCAACTTGATGTTCTTTAATCATCTTACCCTCAATATCATGACGCTTGGTGGATTGGCGCTCGGAGCCGGTATGTTGGTGGATAATGCGATCGTAGTGATCGAAAGTATTTTCCGTAATCAGGAGAAAGGGATGACGATACGTGAAGCTGCCATAGCGGGAACCTCCGAAGTGGCCGGTGCGGTCATTGCCTCGACGTTGACGACGATCGTCGTCTTTCTGCCGATTGTCTATCTACATGGCGCTTCTGGAGAACTGTTTAAAGATCAGGCCTGGACGGTGACGTTCTCGTTGGTATCGTCGTTGTTTGTGGCGATCTTGGTGATCCCGATGTTGTATGACCGGATTACCGGACGGCAGGATCGTGGTGCTGGTGGTGGTACACGGGGGGGAAACGGCATCCGGATTACCGGTTACAGCCCCTTGTTGCGCACGCTGCTCCGCCGCCGTTGGGTGGTGATCGGCTGCGCTTTGATGTTGCTGGTGATAGCGGGGTTGTTGGTTCCCTTTATCGGTACGGAGTTTATGCCGAGAGCCGGGAGCAAGGCGTTCTCTGCCGTTATCAAGTTGCCGGAAGGGACTCCGTTGGAGCGTACCGCTTCGGCTGTCGGTAACCTGGAGGATTTGATGCACACCATCTCGCAAGACTCCCTGTGTACGATCTACAGCCATGTCGGATCGGGTAGCGGTTCGGAGAATGATATATTCGAAGGGGAGAATACGGCTGTCATGAAAGTGATCCTTTCGCCTTCCTGCCCCGTTCCGCCCGAAGAGGTGATGGCGCAGTTTGTACAGACTACCGAAGATACCGAAGGGTTAGAGGTCACCCTGAAGCAGGAAGAGAACTCCCTCAGCTCCCTTTTGGGAAGCGAAGGAGCCCCCATCGTGGTCGAGGTAAAAGGAGAGGAACTGGACGAAATAGCGTCTATCACGGAAGAAGTAAAAGGACGGATCACCGGTCTGCCGGGACTTTACAATGTCCAGTCGTCCGTTGAAGACGGTGCCCCGGAGGTAACGATTTCCGTCGACCGCACGGTTGCCGGCATTCATAATGTCAGCGTCTCGACCGTTATCGAACAGTTGAAGCAGCAGCTCGGCGGCCTCGAATCCGGCAAGATGGAGTACCGGGGAGAGATGCGGGATATCCTGATCAAGGTTCCCGATATCACCTTGCACGACCTCGGTGGACTGGTCATACGAAACGGTGAGAAAGAATTCCGCTTGCAGGAGATCGCAACGATCACCTGTTCGCAGGCTCCGAAAGAAATCTTCCGTCGTGGACAGAACCGCATCAGCAAGGTAACGGCCAATCTCGATGTTGGCTATTCGCTTGACAAGGTGGCGGACGAAATACGCTTTGCAGTGAAAGATATTGACTTGCCTGCCAACTATTTGATTACCGTTACCGGCGAGGAAGAGAAGCGCCAGGAGTCCATGAACAGCTTGATGTTTGCTTTGGCCCTTTCGGTGATCCTGGTCTATATGGTACTCGCTTCGCAGTTTGAGTCGCTGTTGCATCCCTTCACGATCTTGCTGACGATCCCGTTGGCGGTGGTAGGGGCGATTCTACTGTTCTTTCTGACGGGGACGACGATCAATATGATGGGAGTGATCGGCATCGTGATGCTGGTCGGTATTGCGGTGAACAACTCGATTATCCTAGTCGACCGTATCAACCAGTTGAAACAATCCGGCATGGAGCTGACGGATGCCATCGTGGAATCCGGCCAGCAACGTATTCGCCCGATCCTAATGACGACGCTCACGACGATCCTAGCTCTCCTGCCGATGACGTTCGGCTTCGGCGAAGGTGCTTCACTTCGTTCACCTATGGCGATCGCAGTGATCGGTGGGTTGGTGACTTCGACCGTCATGAGTCTGATGGTAATCCCGTGTGTATATTATGTATTTGAAAAAATGAAAAGGGGAAAATGAATTTTTTACTACATAGGAAGATTGCGATCTGTATGCTGTTCATAGCCTTGACAGGATTAGGCTACGTGTCGTACAAGCAGTTGCCGGTAGAACTGTTGCCTAATGCGGAGCTTCCGATGCTGTTTGTACAGGTCACCTCGGCACAGGATATGGATCCGTCGTATGTCGAGTCGGAAGTCGTGATCCCTATCGAAGGGGCTATTGGGACCATAGGTGGAGTAGAGCAAATCGAATCCCTGATCGATAGCCGCCAGTCTTCCATCAAGATTGACTTCAAGTCAAATATCAACTTCAAAATTACTGCCCTGAAGTTGCAGGAGAAGATTAACGAAATCGCCTCTTCTCTTCCCGAAGGCTTTACAGTACAGGTACAAAAGATCGATGTTTCGATGCTTGCCGGTGGCTTCATGTCGCTCCAGGTGCGTGGATCGGGTGGTACGGACCGGGTTCGTAACTTAGTGGAGAAAGAGATAAGGCCCGACCTGGAAAACATTGACGGCATCGCTTCCGTCAATATCTATGGTGGTCGCGAGAAGGCCATAGAGGTGCAACTCGATCCTGATGCCTGCAAAGCCCTCAATTTGACTCCTTCCGCTATTAGCAGCCTCTTAACACAGAATACGCAAGAGAAGGCGTTTGTCGGCTATGCCAGTGAGCCGGACGGGAAATACTTTGTCCATGTCAATTCTCCTTATACCGAAGTTTCCGACCTCGAAAACATCGTCGTTGCCTCTGGCCCCGTGTTGCTGAAAGACGTTGCCACCGTTTTCTTCGACATGAAAGAGGAGACAAGCTACAGTCGGGTCAATGGCAAAGATGCCGTTTCCGTTTCCCTGCTTGCTGACTCGCAGGCCAACTTGATCCAGCTTTCTCACCGTACGGTCGGAGTGATTGACCGTCTGAACGAGCAGCTTGCCCCGCTCGACCTCTCGATCGTCGTAGAGAATAACCAAGCGGAGACGATGGAGGATAACATTGACCAAATCATCCGCCTTGCGATCGTGGGTGGCCTACTTGCCGTCGTCATTCTCTGGCTTTTCCTGAAGAACCTACGGTTGGTGTTCTTCATCGCTCTGTCCATCCCGATTTCCGTTTATACGGCATTCAATTTCTTCTACGGGGCAGGGATTACGATCAACAGCCTTACGTTGGTTGGTATGGCGCTGGCGATTGGTATGCTGCTGGACAACAGTGTGGTGGTCTTGGAGAATATCTACCGCATCTCATCTACCGGCAATACACCCGAACGTTCCGTGACGCAAGGTACGCGCGAGGTCTGGCGCTCCATCCTTGCCGCTACCCTAACAACGGTTACGGTCTTCCTTCCATTCGTCTTTTCCGATAATTTTTTGATCAAGCTGATGGGACACCATATCGGCGTTTCCATCATCTCGACTCTCCTGATCTCTCTCGCTGTCGCCCTCCTTTTCATTCCGATGGCTACCTATACGGTACTGAGGAAGCCGGATAGGGGCACGGTCTTTTATGAAAAAGTGTCTGTCACGCAGCGGCCGGTACAAATCTATCTGGTGTTGTTGAAGACCTGCATGAGGAATCCCGGTGTGACGGTCTTTGGGGCCGTCATCCTGCTGTTCCTTTGCTTGATCCTTTCTGTCTCCCTGAATATCCAGGACCGAAAAGAGGTGGAGAGCGACCGTTTCAGCATCTATGTGACGATGCCGACCGGCAGCACGCTGGAGAATGCCGACCAGGTCGTTCGTGTCATCGAGGAACGCCTTGCCGGGTTTCCGGAGAAACAAGATCTGATCAGCCGTATCCGGGAAACGGACGCCGAGCTGACACTTGTTCTCAAAAAAGATTACCGCCAGATCGGGAAGCGCAGCATCACTGACATTAAATCCGATGTGCAAACTCGCCTCCGTACCATCAACGGCGCCGAAATATCACTTTCTGAAGCCGGAAGCGGTGGGAGCAGAGGGGGAGGCGGCTCCGGGGATATGATGGGTGGCATGGGGAGCTTCATGCGTCTTTTGGGTATCGGTGAGAACCGCGAACGCATTGTGATCAAAGGCTCTGATTTTGACCTTATGCAGCGGGTGGCGGAGGATTTCCGCTATTACCTCGACGAACAGGAGTTCATCCGCAATACCCGTGTCTCCTACAGTCGCCCGCAGCCGGAGATTCGTCTCGGTTTCGACCCGATCCTGCTGACCTCCTACGATATCTCTCGCCAGAACATAGCTTCCGGCCTCACGTCTCTGAACCCGGAGATTTCGTCCGGGACTTCTTTCAAGGTGGGGGAGGATACCTACGATATCATCATCCGTAACCGGACGGTAGAGGAGGAAGAGGCTGGCAAGAATCGGGACAAGACGGTGGACGACCTGCGCGAAGTGCATATACCAAGCGCTTCCGGCAGCCTGCACAGGCTGGAAGATATCGCCTCCGTCAATTATGGCCGCGGGCGTGCCCGTGTCACCCGTGTGAACCAGGACAAGCAGATTGAGTTGTTCTATTCTTTCTCGCGCGACGTTGAAGAGTCGAGAGACCTCCTCGAAGGCTACCGGTCGGATATCGACCAGTTGGTGTCGGGTTATAACCTGCCTTCGGGCGTGGCGGTCGAAGTGTTTCACGAGGAAGATATGTTTGCCGACTTCAAGTTTCTGCTGTTGGCTGCCTTTATCCTGATCTTTATGATCCTGGCTTCGGTGTTCGAGTCCTTTGTGACGCCGTTCGTCCTGCTGTTCTCCATCCCGCTGGCTGCGATCGGTTCGCTGCTGGCGTTGTTGCTGACGGGCAACAGCCTGCTGAACAATGCGAACGTGATGATCGGGTTTCTGATCCTACTGGGAGTAGTGGTGAACAATGGTATTATCCTGATCGATTATGCCAACATTCTCCGCCGGCGAGGTTATCGCCGCAACAGGGCGTTGATGACGGCTGGGCTGTCACGTATTCGCCCGATCCTAATTACTTCCATCACGACGATCGTAGCCATGTTGCCGATGGCGATGGGTAACTCTGAGTATGCCGGAGCGATCGGTGCACCGTTTGCCATTACTGTGATCGGCGGTCTTTCCTTCTCTGCATTGTTGACGCTGATCCTGATCCCTACCGTTTGTATGGGACTGGAAAACACGCTGCAATGGTACAAGGAGCTGTCCGCGAAAGTATGGGTTCTGCACGGTTTGCTCTTTATGGCAGGAGCCGGCTGTATCTGGTTTTATGGTGGTGGCCTCCTGTGGCAGTCCGTCTATGGGGTGTTGTTGTTGGCCGGTATTCCGGGAGTGACCTATTTTATGCAGACAAGTCTCCGCCGTGCCCGTTCGAAGGTGATCGATCCGGAGACGGACATCCATATATCCGTCCGCAACCTGGTGAAGATATACGACTGGCCGGGACGTGTCAGCCGCCAGTGGAAGAGTGGCCTGCTGATCCGTCGACGGTTAGGTTTGAAGAAAAACTACCTTATACCTGCCGGATTGCCGGATGACTGTCCCGTTCCCGTGCCTGACATGGGATCGCAAAAGATCAGTCCTGATACCTCCTCTGATTATGCGGATACCACTGGTGCTTCTGCGATCCCGCTTCAGACGCGAGAAAGAGGATTCTTTATGGAACTGGGCTGGCAGTTCGTCCTGTTAGGTTTCGGCGTCTGGTTCACCTGGTTCTTTGTCGGGAACAGGTTGTGGATATTTCTTCTCTCTTTCGCAGTCTACGCCGCAACGCTTTACCTGTGGCGCAAGGTACGTGAATATCTCTATGGACGGTTTGCAGGAAGCCGGACAGTGAAATACGTTAACCGGATCATCTTTTGGGGCCTTCCTCCACTGATCCTTTTTGGTCTGTTCCGCAAATTGGATAATCCGAACTTGGTGGGGACGATCGGGGTGTTGTGGGCGTTCTGCATAGCAATCTATGTGACTTCTGGCTATCTGTATGAGAAGGAAATCAATATCGAGCGTGTAAAAGGACGTTTCGCCGGGCTGCGTCGTTCGTGGTTCCGTATGGTGAAAAGTATTCCGCTGATCGGGAAACGTCGGCAGCCGTTCAAGGCACTCCGAGGCGTATCGTTCGAGATCCGTACAGGTATGTTCGGCCTCTTGGGACCGAACGGAGCAGGTAAGTCCACCCTGATGCGTATCATCTGCGGCATTTTGGAACAGAGCTACGGCAGTATCTGGATCAACGGACTGGATACGCGTGTCTACCGGGAGGAACTGCAGAGCCTGATCGGTTTCCTGCCACAGGAGTTCGGGACATACGAGAATATGTCATCTTGGGAATTTCTCGATTATCAGGCGATCTTGAAGGGCCTCGTCAATCCCGAGCTGCGCCGTGAGCGGTTGGAGTATGTCCTCCGCGCCGTCCATATGTTCGACCGTAAAGATGAGAAAATCGGTTCTTTCTCCGGCGGTATGAAACAACGTATCGGTATCGCTCTGATTCTGTTGCACCTGCCACGTATTTTAGTGGTAGACGAACCTACTGCCGGACTCGACCCGCGCGAACGCATCCGTTTCCGAAACCTGTTGGTGGAGTTGAGCAAGGATCGTATCGTGATCTTCTCTACTCATATCATCGAAGACATATCCAGTTCATGTAGCCAGGTGGTCGTGATCAACAAAGGCAGCCTAAAGTATTTTGGCGATCCGGTTGATATGGTCGGCATGGCGGCCGGAAAGGTCTGGCAGTTCGATATCGGTAAGACAGAATTTGAACAGGCATTGGATAAGTCCCGGATCGTCAACCATATCCAAAAAGACGACCGTATCCGGGTCCGTTACCTCTCGACCACCTCTCCGTATGATGGAGCGGTACAAGTGGAACCGAACTTGGAAGATGCTTATCTTTGCTTGTTGAAAGAACTTTAAAAAGTTATGATTTATAATTTATGATTTATGCGTCGATGATAAATCATAAATCATAAATCTCAAATCATAAATCATTATGACACTGAAACAATTCATATATCTCTTGCCTCGCTTGGTTAAATATAACCTGAAGATTATCTTTGCCGGGAAATTCATCTGGTTTCTCCTGGCGGCATTTCTGTTCTTTGCCTATTTCATGTTTCAGATTGCTTGGAGCCGATCGGAGGTCAATGAAGGGGTGGTCTACAACCTCCTGATGTTCCCCTGTGTCCTGTTGGTGTTCTATCCTGCTGTTTTTGGTATCCAGAACGATGAGGATAGCCGGATACTGGAAATCCTTTTCGGCATCCCCGACTATAAATATAAGGTATGGGGTGTCCGTCTACTGATGATCTACGTGGCGATCTTCGTGATCCTGATCGTCTTTTCCTGGTTGGCTACGCTCTTGCTTTATCCTGTCAACCTTCTTGAGATGTCGGCTCAGCTGATGTTCCCGATCCTTTTTTTCGGGAACCTCGCCTTCATGTTTTCCACCATTACCCGCAGTGGTAACGGAACTGCCGTTTTGATGATTATCATCGGCATCGCCCTGTTGATCTTCAGCAATACGCCTCTTATTGAGCGTTCTTTTTGGAATATCCTCCTCAATCCTTTCTCCATCCCCCGCAATTCCCTGCCGGTCATCTGGGAAAGCATCATCATCAAAAGTCGCATCTTCCTCCTGGTCGCCAGTACCATCTGGATGCTGATCGGGCTTCTGAACTTGCAGAAGAGGGAGAAGTTTGTTTGATTGCGAGCCCGGTGGAAACCTTTGATAGTCTACGTCATATAACGAACGATTTAGGGTATGTGTTATAGAAGAGATCGCTCTCTTCCTTGATGGGCACTTGATTGGGGTGAGCTATATGGAAGGTCAACGTGCCTATGTGAACGAGATTTCTTATTAATAAAAGTTTTCGGGAACAATAACTATTATACGATCATAAATGAAGTTATATTGTTTGAAAACAACATGTTAAGGTATGATGGTTTTAATTTTTAACTATTATTCATCATATACCATCATGATTTAAAACGAAAAATAGCTATAGATCAGTCAAATATCAAATTAAAGATCAGTATTCCTTAGATGGAAAATATGCTAAAGCCATTTATTTTGTCACATAATCAAGCCTTTTTGGGAAAACAATTTGAAAAGTTTCCTGAGACCCGGATGTCGGAGCTTTGAGATCCAGATGCTGGAAGGTGGGAGATCCGGATGTCAAGGAACTGTGACAGGGATGTCGGACTGCTTTTCTGCCTTGTTTGGAGGGATTTTATACTCTGTTTTTCTATTCGGGGAAATATTTCGTTTTTAACAAAAACTGCTTCTGTTTGTTCATATGTTTTTTGGGGGCATAATTCACATAAACAACATATTATTAATTAGGGATATTCAGTAAATGTCCCTAACTCCATTTTATAACACTGAATATTTATTCCCTTAAATATGCTGGCATAGTCCATATATAAAGCCCTTTAGCATATTTGCTGCCCCGAAAGTGACGAAGAACTAAAATAAATTAAAAAATCTATTTCAACACCTTGTCTATCCATGGCAACACCAATTCTACTTTAAAATAATGATTCTTTGGATCGACATTAACTACTTGGAAGAATGTATCCAGATCAATGCCCTCGGGTACTCGATCTATCTGCTGTCGGTCTTTCGGGTTGGCAAACTTCTTATAATGATAGAACGTAAAATTATCCGGTTTACCTACTATCCGATAGGCTTCCTTTATCAGCTCAAAGTCACGGTCAAGTCCTCCTTCGGTACAAATAACAGGGCGGGGAGCCAAGGCAGCGACCAAATCAGGAAAATCAAACTGTGTCAAGAAACCAGGTATCAAATGCTCGATAGAATTCGGAAAAGGTCGCCTCCCCTTCTCATCTGGTTTTGTCATCACCAAAATCCGTTCAAGTGTACGACACAGAAAATCGTTATATACAAAGGCATAGATAGACGGATCCAAAACTCCTAAGACCATCAACGGCTCGGTCCCCAAAGAAAAGCCACTGATAATGACTCGTTCTTTATCTATATAGCTCTGTGCTTTCATCCAGTTCAGAATATTCCAGTCTTGCCAAGCAGTCAGCCCTAGATAGCTCCATCCCACTTCCAATAAGATACGCGAAGTATTGAGATAATCGAAATACCCGTTGTCAGAAAGCTCGCCGCACGACGGGTTATCTACAGCAACCGCAACCAGACCTTTCTTTACATAACGCAAAGCCATCGCATTCTTTCGTACCGGCTTAACAGGCAACGATGTCAAACCGTAATCACCCTCCGTCTCACCCGCCAGTTCCTCTTTACTGCCACCAAAACCCGGTATACAAAGCACAGAAGGCACCTTATCCTGAGTAGTATCGATCCCGTTAGGTATCAATACCAGATAAGGAACAACACTTCCTGGCAACGGATAAGACTCCCATTTCTCCACCCGATAGCCATCCCTCTGTACCATTTTGATACGTACTGGGGCGGGCTGGTCTTTCACCTCCGGAAAACGTATCAATTCTTTCATAGTGGAACACAAGCCCAACTGCCATTTCTTAAACTCCGTCGCCGTAAATGCCGGATTGAAAGTAAACGCAGGTTTCTGCTTCAACATATATTGGACAGCTCCTCTTGAACTTGAGAAACGACCATCTTCACGATTTGCTGTTATCCTAAAAGAA
Source organism: Parabacteroides sp. MSK.9.14 (assembly GCF_019041495.1). NCBI lineage: Bacteria > Pseudomonadati > Bacteroidota > Bacteroidia > Bacteroidales > Tannerellaceae > Parabacteroides > Parabacteroides sp. MSK.9.14. The sequence goes on along the minus strand of NZ_JAHPXO010000001.1, from coordinate 89,457 downwards.
TTGTTGAGATCAGACGTTTGTCCCATTACCGGCAAGATCAACAGCAGAGTAAATAATGTATTAATTATTTTATACATGATATTCATTTAATTCAATTTCTATACGACCATCATATAAATATCACTGTTCTGTTGAAAACAAACGAACGATCAAATCGAAATTAGAATCACGGAAAGATGCCTCCCAGGGTGTCGTATTCGTTTGGTCATTACGCGACTGAAGCATTCCCACAGCCTTTTCTTTTTCTCCCCGATAAATAGCCGTACACCATTGGACTACACGATTTTCAGGGAAATCTGTGCTCCAAGCAGCTACCATATGATCTGCTTCCTGCACTTTTCCTGACTCGCGCAAAGCCAATGCACTTAACAGATTACCAGACTCAAAATGAGAACGGGATATCGTATAGTCGGCTACGGCAGCTAATAAAGCAGATGTTTTTCGGCTATCTCCCTGCCCTGCCGCTGCTTTTGCTTCCAAATAATCCTCCAGACGGTTGTCAATCATATTGTCGTATGGTTTTCCGACACCCAAATTCTCCGGCCATTCTTTTGATGTCTCCACACTCTTCACTACCTGTTTATAATTCTTATGGCTCAGTTGTTCCATTGCCCGGTACAAATTAGCCTCGCGATAAACAGCGCGTCCTGCATACGAACCTTCATTCGGAAGAACCTGCATCCGGCTCAACAGAGAGATACAAGGTTGATACTGGCCTGTCTCACATAAAGCCTTTGCATATTTCAAACCAATATAATAGTTCGACGGATACTTCTTCGTATACTTCTTTCCTGTCTCAACAGCTTTCTGCCACTGGTTATTGGCGACATAGTGGTTGATCAAAGCAAATCCGGTACGCCATGACATCTCGATCTGCTCTGCTTTCAACAGGTCAGCCAACCGGGATTCGCCCTCTTTTAAAGAGGCACGGCTTAAATAGAATGGTGCATAGTCGGCTTCACCACAATTCTCCAGCAGCTCCAACGCCTTTGCCTTATCCTGGTTAGCCCACCGGATCAAAGCTTCATAATAATCGATCTTCCAGTCCGGCTGTACCGTCTTCGCCCATTCCAACGCTTTTAAAGAAGAAGGACGGAAAGGAAATACCATTGCCGGAGAGAGAGCTCCGGCGCGTTGCAACATTCCGCGGCTTTCATCGTCGTTGCCAGCCTGATGCAATAAATAAGCCTGTTTGTAAAGAGCAATCGGATAGTTACCTGCACATGACAGGAGAGACAATGCTTCTTCTGTGCAACCGACCGATTCATACCATTCAGCCAGTTCCATATAGGTTTCGAAAGGTAGTTCGTTGCGAATCAACGACTGAAGATCATCGATAGGATGACCGGAGCCTTCCCCCTGGTAGAGCTGTTCAAAACGTGCTGCATGATACAGCGGGAGGTCTTCCAGCAACGGATCGATAAGCGCTTTAGCTTTCTCCGGCTGGTTCGTCTTACGATAAACCACCATTAAAACATGGTCAGCACTCAGATTCATTTGATTGAACTCTTTACTTCTCAAGGCATAATGTTCAGCCTTTGTCCAGTTCCTATCCATCAGGTACATTTCAGCTAATTTCTCATAGGCTGCACTACGGACTCCCGGAGAATAAGAAGCTACAGAAAAGCCGTCTTTGGCATCCGTATGATTTCCCAATGCCATGTTGCATAATCCATACAGATAGTTGACATCTCCATCGTACGTGTTAATGCTTAACGCTGTTTCACAACGGGCAAGCGCTTCGTCATAACGTCCCTGACGATAATAGAGGGAAGCCAGATCAGTCAGTGCAGGCACGAAATAAGGATCTTTTTCGAGGGAAGCCAGTAAAAACTTTTCTGCCTTGTCGAGTACTTTCTGATTCATCCATTGCTCTCCCTGCGTATAAAGACCATATGCCGAACTCCAGTCAAAATCGGCAGGCAGTTGTTTTGGGCGACTGGTGATGTTATCCGAAGGTACTTCCGAATACACCAACAAGTCTTCGCCTACCACGACTTTCAGTCGACCGGCGGCAACAGCCTTATTCAATGGGATAGAATCTTTCCAGGTTTCCAGTACACCGCAGTTCAACGGGATGGAGTTCATTTCCTTTTCTCCTTCATAGAGTTTTATGGTTGTAGATAATTTCTGCAAAGGAGAGAAATATAACTTCAGAAAGCCATCTTCCCTCAACACGTTAAGCGCTCCGATACGGCTCGCCTTTGAGACTCCTTTTATTCCTTTTACCGGAAACCAGTACTCAGTCCACCTGTCGGTCGCCTGTGGACCGAATGCCGTATGTTTATAAGGAGTTAAGCTACTATTGGAAGCCGGCTGGTTATACATGCGACCCGATTGCAGTTCGATATACTGCCCGTTCGTATCCGTCAACAAATCTTCCCAGATACCTCCCTCCCGGGAAAGTCCCCAAAGGAAAATTTTCATTCCCAGTTTCTCGTCATAATCCGCATGATGGATAGAGCCGAAATCGTTGTCGTGCCAGTAAGCACCGTAGAAATCGTTATACTTCCCTACAATATGATACGATTTGGAATTACCGAAGTCGTTCTTTTCATACCAGGAGATATCCCGGCCCTGTTCATCCAAAGGAAACGAATGGAGTTCGCCTCCGTGTCCGATATAATTGGTTCCGGGATAGCAGAACTCGACATTCCCCGCTGCCGGGTAGCCGGCATTCATCCATTGATAGTAAGGCTGGTCAATGGATGAACTGTTATGCCAGGTCGTTGTCGTCGTAAAGTAAGCCTTATCTTTCGGAAGATTCACCTCCACAGTCCACAGTGTCCGGGTAACCAGTTCATAGGAAGATACATAACAACTCACGCTTCCATCCGGTTTCTGTCGGGTCACATAGTCGACCGGCGTACTGGAAGTCGGTGCATGACCGATGATACCGAAGTTGAACTCGATACCGCCTGATGTCCACGGACCACGCATCGCAATATCACGGAATTTCACGACGTGGTTGTTGTAGATAAACTCCTTACCCGTCGTTTTATCTACGGCTCCCCAGATCTTTCCACCTATCTCGGGGAAGAGGGTCAGTTTGATATAATCATTTTCAAGAGAGACTACTTTCCATTGCCGGTCGGTTCCTTTAGCAGAAAAACCATCAAAACGGAAATAAGGATAAAACAGATCGGAGGGATCAGCCACCGGATCAGGATCAGAGAAAGGATAGGTTTTAACTGTCTCTACTGTCTCGGTTACAGTCGCTTGCTGTGCAAACAAGGGTTGCAACAAAGAGGTTGCACAAAGAAGGATGAGCATCTTTTTCATGGTAATTCATTTATATGGACAATAATGTATATAAGGAGTTTAATCCTCCTTATATACGATTAAAGAGTATATTTCCGGTAAATTATACTATATCGGAAGAGGTTATTTTGCAATAATTAACAAGCCTTTCCCTTTCGGAACAACAATCTCATCGCTGGGTTTCCAGGTTGTTTCCTGTTGGAAATTCTCGATAGCCGGGGCATGCAATGTCACTTTCGAAGGATCGAGACCCAGTTTAGCCCAGTCGATGGAAAGCTTCACTTTGGCATCCGTATCTTCCCAGGTAGCCAATGAGATCAGTGCTTTATCACCCATGTGGCTGTAAACGGTCGCTAACGTCTTTTCGCTACCCGTCTTCACCGGATTGTCTTTCACCCAGTAACCGATCATTTCACTATTCTGCATACCGAAAGAATCCCACAGTTTCCACAGCGGTCCGTTATCCACACGAGGACTACGTCCTGTCATGCCATACAGCATGCCGCGCCACGGATTACCGCCTCCTTCCAGCATCTCGCCCATCAAACCATAAGGAATACCGGAAACTTCAACCAGCCAGAACTCCGGCGGGAAATCATAATTGAAATATTCACCGAACCACAGACGGTCGAGGTAGGGGAAATGTTCCAGATACAGATTGGCACTATTGGCAAAACCGTCTTTCGGGTTATACTGATTGGCAGAATGCAGGTCGATCATAGCTCCCGGATTCGTACGGTTCATCACTTTGCGGATACGTTTCATCGTCATCCGGTCGAAAGCCAGGTCATCGATATACAGCCCGTCGATACCGACGTTCTTCATCAGCCAGTCGAGACCTTCCAGATAATAGTTATGCCAGCGGGAAATGCCACTGTTCACAATCGCTGCATCTTTCAGTCCGGGTACAAACCAGGCGCCGATATAATTCTGGTCCAAATGTTCCTGTAACCAGGAGAAGCCGCCACCGGGACCTTCCGAGAAGATCTCGTTCCCCAGACTACGCAAAGCAAACATTTCCACACAGCTGTTGGACAACTCACGAACGGTATTGTAAATTTTCACCTTCATGTCGCGGGCGTGAGCACCATCGATGTACGCTTTCATCTCTTTGGTACGCAGGAACGGATAGTTGATGAACGGATTGATAGCATTCGCATGATGGATATTGATGACATTGGCACCTCGCTTTTGTATACCATCCAGGAACTCATAGTTATGATGATAGCGTTCGCGCCATTGTTTATCCGTATCAATCGGACGGAACGGAGTCAACGCCAGGTTGAAATAATAATACAGCCGGTCTCCTTTTTTCACGCTGCGCTTACCGGAATAAGCATTAATACGTGTTCCATCGGCAGCATTATGAATATCGATACCTCCATTTCCGGCATTACACCAGGATACCGGCATGTGCAACGGTTTCTGATGATAGAAATTGGTATTCAGCGGACGTTCGTATTTATTATCATACAGGCGGATCTGGATACCGGCATTGACATCACCCACCCAAACAGCATCCTGGTTTTTCTCTACATCCCATTTCCAGCGAAGATCATTCGGACAATAACCGCCTTTCTCTCCCAAACCCATCATATAACGTCCGACACCGGATGCTAAATGTGTCCGCAACGCTACATCCTCCACAGAAGCATCTTCACGGGCGACCAATGTCACTTTATATGCTATGTTTCCATCCGATTCCATCTCTCCTTCCAGGTCCATCAGGAAACGGCTGTTTTGGTTAAGGGCTTTCCAGGCGATTGCACCTTGTTTATGTTTGGTGATTTCGAAGTTCAGGTTTTCCCATGCACCGCCATCGGCAGCCAGTTCCATAGGAGCAGCCAATACACTACGGCCATTCGTACCGATGCCCGTCATAGTCTCTTTGAAATAACTGGTAATATGTTCCGGCAAACCTAAGTCAGAGAGTTTAATCTCGCGTCCTAGGCAGCTGATCGTTTTATCCTTCATCACTAGCGGCGTATAAGGGGCAATCACCTCATCATCAAAACCGATCTGCGAGTTCAGCCAACGCAGACGAGAATGACGCCAAGGTTCATTATCTCCATGATTGGCAATTACATTTTCCGAAACATTCAGAGAGACCTGTACGGTCTTGCTTTCGGCATTGGCGGCAGAGACAGTCACTGTTCCTTGATAAGTACCTGCAGAAAGATGCTCCGGCAACTGGGTTCCAACCCATAATGCCTGCACTTTACCCTTATCCACAGAGCAATTCTTTTCAAAGACGGTACCGGTCACATCCGTTCCTTCCGTATTGAAACAGGTAAATGAGGAGGCTGGTATCTGCTCGCCGGTCGCTTTATTCGTAAGGGCAGAGAAATCGACATGCAGATTCTCTACATTCGAACGTGCCGCCCAAACACCTAACTGAAAGACATAATACTCTCCCTTATCCGCCTGCCCGTAAAAGAAATCATGCCGATTGTCAGCAATCCATTTATAAGGAATATCCGTTGTCATACGGATGGGGAATTTGCGGTCTTCCGTAAAGAGAATATATTTCTCCCCGGGATGTTCTTTTAATAATCGGGCAGTCTCGTTCGATGTAGCGATCACTTCCATCGGATAGAAGCTGTTCAACTCATTGATTGCCTGGAACTGTACGACTTTAGCCGCCGGAAGGGCAGGTGCTTTCTTCCCAGACAGTTTATTTTTCTTTACCCAGTCAGCCGAAGCCGTATTCTCGAAAGCCGGATAATTAACGGTCGGATAGTAAGGACTACCGCTCATTACATTCTTCAGATAATAGATATAATATTCTCCCGGAACAGTCTGCGGCTGGAAAACCACCTCTCCCCGCTCCCGGTCGATAGTAAAGCGGCATACATTCGTAATACGTTCACCGGTTGCAGCATCCACAACGATCAGATTTTTTGCTTCCGGGTTCAGATCGCGGCGACGCCAGTCGATCGTTGCCAATACAGCATCGGCCGGTTTATCTACAGAGACAATTACCCGATGGTTTCCCAATGAATCGGCATTCCATATACCTACCCCATAAAGTTCGTCTGTGGGTACAGCCTGTGCCTGCAAACTACTATAGGCAAACAGGCAAAAAAGTGTAAATAGCAATTGTTTCATGTGTACTAGTATTTATCTTTAATATTGCTTTATACGATTGATCAATTCATCCTGCGGACGTCTTTTCGCCAGATCGGCCGGATCAGCCTGCTGGATAAAGACATTCTTCAAACGTATGTTTTCCTCATTAAAAAACACTATTTCCTCGTCAGAGAAACTGCCTTTTAACAGATCAAGGGGAGTATATAAGGAATACCCCAGTTGCTGCAATAGATCTCCGGCTACGGATTCAAAGATAGCAATATCTTCGGAAGATAATTCACGCAGAAACTTTTTTGTATTGTCTTTCAGGATCGGTTTGGTTACATTTGCCCACATTTTGCCTGCAACCGCTGTATTTTCAGACTCGCGGCTCTTATAATAATCCATCACCCTATCAGAATAAGGAAGATGCAGGAAATTGCAAAGCTGCCGCATCATTTTTTCCGGACTGGCAATAAGTGTTTCGTAATTCAGCATAAAGAAATGATCGGCCGCCGTCCTGTCCTTCAAACGGAGAGCAGCTTCCTGATCCTTTTTCCAATTTTCAGCCAGTGCATAAATATGTTTCTCTCCGACAATAGCCTTTTTAAACGAAAGAGCGACATCACGACCGTCCCGGTATAGATAGATATAATAAGGAGAAATCCCGGTAGATTCAATGCCTTCTGCATACAGCATATTTTTCATGCTTTTACATAGCCAGAAAGAAGCTCCGGTCTGACGGGCTGCTGATTCATAAATCACCCGGAACAACTCATACAACGTTTGTTGCCTGCAGGCTGCTACCACTTCATCTGCACGAATCGTAATACCTTCCCAGGGAACCGGATTCACTGTGACTAACTCGCACACATCCTGTGCCAACCGATAAAAATTAGACTGATCCGTCAAATCGCCATATTTGGGAAGCAATGGTAAGAAACGCTGAAGAATATGCGGAGGATGGGGAGCAGCGATCTCCCGGATTCCATCTAGCATGACACGCAACAGATTGGATCCGGATCGCTGGGTTCCAATCATTTGTATACCTTGTATTGTATTCATAGAATTAGAATAAGATAAAGCCCGCCACACCTGCTCCGATGATCAGGTAAACCGGACTGATTGTGTATTTTAGTGAAATAAAAAATGTAACCAGGAAGATAATAACCGAAACAACCGACAGCATAATCGTCTGTCCGATCGTAACGGCTGAAGCAAAGATCATTCCGATAACAGCCGCCCGTACCCCTTTCATGGCTGCTTTTACAACGGATGACTGATTCAGTATTTTTACAAAACGGGATAATAAGACGGTTAATACAGCCGGCGGAGTGAACATCGCCAACGTTGCCAGCAACGCCCCCGTGATACCTGCCACTTTATACCCGATGAAGGTCGCTGTAATAAATATCGGTCCGGGAGTGATCTGCCCTATCGCTATCCCGTCGGCAAACTCAGCCGAGGTCAGCCAGTTCAAGTTATCCACGAACAACTCATGCAAAGCCGGAATAACAACATATCCTCCTCCGAACAAAGTCAGGCTGATACCGGAGAAGGTCGATACAATCTGAATACCTTCTGGAGCACCCGGATATTGTCCTCCCCAAAGTAAGATACAGAGTAATAGCAAAAGAACAATCCCGGAAGTCATCAGCTGCCTGCTACCCGTCCGCTTCTCCCCATCTGATATCAACTCTTGTCCCACAGACTGGCGAAACAAGAAACCGCCGACTATCCCGCTACCGATAATCAACAGAAAAGTAACCGTAAAACCACCGATAAAAATCAGCAACAAAGCCGCCAGCAGGCAAAGAACCCATTGGGCAGGTAATTTGATCGTCTTACGTGTCATCCCGATAGCCACCGTAACGATCAAAGCAGTAATAGCCGGAGTGATTCCGCTGAACACATTCTTTACCGCAGGTATATTTCCGTAGGAGAAATACAACCACGAAAGAAATATAACCAGTAAGAACGAGGGAATAATGATTCCGGCAAAAGTCACAACCGCCCCCGGTATCCCCCTTAAATGGTACCCGACATAGGCAATCGTATTTACGGCTACGGGTCCTGGCAGTACGGAGGTCAGGAAAATCCCATCCAGCAGATCTTCTTCTTTCAGTTTCTTGTCTACTTCCACTAACTGCTTCTGTACGATAGCCACTAGCGACATATAACCGCCAAATGCCGTAGCTCCCAATTTCAGGAATGTAAAGAAGATATAGGATAGCGATGCACGTTCCATATTACTTGATTTCTTTAAAATATTTATCCCAGGTTTCTACCGGAACATACACTGCCCGATAAGGAGCAAAATGCAGGACACTTTCCCAAAGAACCTTTCCTTCCTTATCCGTAACCATCACCGAACCGGTCTTCGAGCTACATTGCAGTAAGTTCCCATTCGGCAAAATAGAGGCATTGCCCATCCGCGAAGTATATTTATCGGCAGGTAATAAAGCATTGATTGTTATTTGGGCCGTACGGTTCTCTTCATCCAACCGGAAAGCCTTACCTCCGGAACGTTGATTATGTAAACCATTATCGAAAAGCATCAGATCGCCATTCTCCATAATATAAGGTGAATGTTGGAAAGAGAAATAAGCCGTTGTATCCATTCTAAAGTCTCCGTCCCTCCCAAAACGCCAGACCAGTTCACCGCTTTTGGCATCCACCTTCCAAATCTGATCTTCAATAGGGGCCGATAATAAATAATTATCGTCTCTATCAAAACAAAGCCCATTGATATGAAAACGATCGTATCGGTATTCTCCGATATACGGATCATTCTCTATATCCCATACATCCCAGGCAGACCATGTCTTTAACACATTCCCCAGTGTATCGATAACCATAATGCCATCGCCCCCTAACGTATCCGTCTCCATTTTACCGTTTACGGATATTGTAGCAATCTTCTTCGGACGGTACAATGTATGTATATGATGGTCTTTATCCATTAATACATCATGATGAATCACCTGATAATCCGATTCCTTTTCTATCTTATCCAAGTCTAGGCGCCACATCGTTTCGCCCGTCAGAGATACTTCCGCCAGCCCGGTTCCGCCGGCAAACCCAATCGAACCTCGACGCATCGGTTTTTTATGTTCATCGTTGCGTACTTGCTCCGGAGTCATCGTATAATCATCTATTACGTCCTTCACAAACGGACGCAGCATTGCCAGGAATGTACCTCTCGGCGTAATAGAAGCTGCACGTACTCCAATATCATCCACCTGCCAAACCCAACGTACTTCACCCTCATTGTCAATCAATGCCATGTAGCCAGGCAAACGACCAAAACAAATTAATATCATCCCATCCCCCAAAGCCGTTGTGTCATGCGGATGTAGTTCATTAAACCAATGATTGACCAACCAAGAAGACTGCTCACGAGTTTTAAAAGTCAGTTCTTTTGATTTTTGCTTAAAAAGGTTATCGATAACCACTCGATAAGTATATTCGGTATTAGCCTTCAAAAGTAACAAATCCAAATGATGAAGCGTATCCGCCGGAGAAGTTCGGGTCCGATAAGACTTCCCGGTCTTTTTTTCCGTATATTCAATATATACAGGAGCTGGCTTGGCTATTGAAACATCTACCTTATTATACATGGCTGTATTACGAGGTGAAGTCAGAGTTATGGATCTCAATGTATTCTTTTCAATCCATATAAAAATTGCTGACAACAAACAGATGGCAACAACAATTCCTATCAAACGCTTCATATCGATCTTATGTATTAATTAAATGTAAGGGGGGCATGTCAAAAGTCGGAATTAAGGAACACAGACCCCCCCCTTGAAGATTATTTATTTCGGCAACCGTGAAGGATTCTCTGCTGCCAAATTCGGATTCAATTGAGCATCATTCAACGGATACGGGAAATACCGCAAGCTAGAAGTTACATTTGTCGGCTGAGCGATACCCAGCTTCTTTAAATGCGCATTTACGACTTCCTCATATTTTCCAAAACGAATCAAGTCTGCACGACGCTGGAATTCAAACACAAGTTCATAACCACGTTCTTTAAGAATAGCATCATTCATTGCTTCTTTTGTTGAAGGAGCTGGGAAACGATTATGCTTTCCATATTCCGGAGCACCGGCACGAGCACGAATCTGATTCAAGTAAGGAAGAGCTGCAGCCGGACCATTCAAGTTATTCTCGATTTCCGCCTTACAAAGGATCACATCCGACAAGCGGAAAATACAAATCGTACGCCCATCATAATAAGCATCTGAAATCATGTCGTACGTATATTTCATGGTAGCTACATTTTGCATATACTTGGTCGTATCATTCGGAACAACCGTTACCCCCTCTTCCGGAACCATGTAATGGAAACCGTAATCAGATTGATCATCCCGTTTTGCATCTCCCGTATAATCATAATAAAAGAACTCACGGCGTGGATCTTCTTTGTCATAACTACGCCAAAACGGAAGGGATACGCCATAATATTGCCAACGCCCCGGTACTTCCGGATGATCCGAAGGACCAAAGTGACAGGCAATCTCGGCAGCATTATTTCCCGTTTCATGCAATAAAGCAAAAATCATTTCCTTTCCATATTTGTTGTTTTCCGACCATACATATTTGAAATCACTTTCCAATTCATACTGGCCACTGTTCAACACCATGTCGATATATGTTTTCGCATTCGCATAATCATGATTACGCAAGTAGATCTTTCCCAGCAACGTAGCGGCGGCTCCACTCGTGGCACGAGCCAAATCCTGACCACTCCAGCTAGCAGGTAAAAGGTTGATACATTCTTTCAAATCAGAAATCAATGTCGCTTCAATTTCGGATACCGGAGTCAATGTCGCATCATTCATTGTAAAAGGATTCTTCACCAACGAAGTGATAAAAGGAACTGCTCCCCATGCATCTGTCAAATCACGATAAGCCATTGCACGCAAAAATTTAGCCTGCCCCTTCACCAGATTCTTCTTTTCTTCCGACATATTGACAGCATCCACATTATCTAAAATCGTATTGGCATTCGATACCACATTATACATATCCCTCCAGTTGTTACTGAAATAGCGGTTGCTGGCATCATACGTCATATTACTCAGTTTAGTCGGGTCGCCAGCCGCTGTAGAATAACCTATATCGGTAGCATAATCGGTAATCATAATCATATACCCCCCGTAATATAACCAAGCATCTCCCGGATAAGGATTCATATCCGAATATAAACCCACGACGGCTGCTTCAATATCCGACTCCGTACTATAAGCATTCGTTGTCGTCAAATTACTATATATTTCAGGATCCAGATCGGTACAAGCCGTAACCAACCCCATCGTAACCAGACCTAATAAATATTTCTTACAATTCATTTTCAAATTCTCCTTTCCATTAGAACGTAATATTCAAACCTACCGTATAAGTACGCATAGCAGGATAAGCATTGAAATCCATACCTGCACCAGCATTTGCCGTTTGTTGGCTTCCACCTGACTGGGCAGCCTCGTTAGCTTTTGTATCCACTTCCGGATCCCAACCGGAATAACCTGTGATTGTAAACAAGTTCTCGGCTGAGAAATAAACCCGGCAAGAACTTACTATCTTTTTAAACGGAATCGTATAACCCAATGTCAAATTCTTCAAACGAAGGAATGAAGCATCTTCGATAAAATGGTCGTTCACATATCCGCCATACTGCGAATAGTAGAAACCGTTACGCGGGATATCTGTATTCTTGTTTGAAGGTGTCCAACGATTCAATGCGTCTGTAGTACGTTTCCACTCCAAATTCATACGTGTCATGTTTAACAGATCATTGCCAATAGATCCCTGGAAGAAAATTGACAAGTCAAATCCTTTCCAGGCAAAGTTATTGGTCAAACCAAAAATCAAATCAGGATTGGCATTGCCTATAATTGTACGGTCATCTGCATCGATTTTACCATCATTATTCACATCCTCGAATTTCGGATCACCTGGTTTTGAATTCGGTTGAGCAGCATACGATTCACCTTCTTGCAATACACCTATATACTTCCATCCATACAAAGAGCCCAGAGGCTCTCCTTCACGTACGATAGCATAATCATTTTCCGATACAGTTCCCATCGGTTTTGAAGAAGTGATACGTATGTCACCACTACTTCCTAAGTCTAATACCTTATTCCGGTTGAGTGCTAAATTAAACTTTGTGTCCCAAACGAAATCACCAGTCAAATTATGAGAAGTAATATCCAATTCAAAACCGCGATTCGATATCTCACCAACATTCTGCTGACCGGAAGTAAAACCGGTATAATAAGGTAAGGAAACTTTCAGTAACAAATCTTTTGTTTTTTTCCAGTAACCATCTAAAGTAACAGACAAACGATTGTTAAAAAAGCCCATATCGAAACCGACATTATACTGAGTTGTCGTTTCCCACTTCAAACTGGCATTTTCAGGACTGCTTTGGTTAAGATGCGTACCCGGCATATTGTTTGAACCATCTAAAGTGACATGATTGGTAGAAACCAACGCATACGATGCATAATCGCCAATACGTTCGTTCCCAGTAACACCATAGCCGGCACGTACTTTCAAGTTGCTGAAAACACCCCAATTCTTCACAAAATCTTCTTCGCTGGCACGCCATGCCAAAGATCCTGAAGGAAATGTTCCCCAATGATTGTTAGCTCCAAACCGAGAAGAACCATCTCGACGAACTGTTACCGTTGCCAAATACTTATCATTGAACGTATAATTTACACGACCAAAGAATGAGGCCAACAAATTCTCTGTCTTAGAAGAAGAGACTCCTTTAATCGAAGCTGCCCCCAAATTGTTCCATTCAAACAAGTCGGTAGAGAAACCTTTTCCGTTTGCCGAACGAGACTCCGCACTGTACTTCTCATACGAATACCCCAACATTACATTCAAGTCGTGTATATTGTTGAAAGTTTTCATATAATTTAAAATACCTTCAAACACCTGTCGAGTTGACCTGAAATCATACGTAGAAGCAATACCCCCTTCTATTTCTCCTGCATAAGTAGTAGATTTCGGCAAATAAGAACCTTTGAAATTATGCAACAATTCGACACCGGCTGTAGCCTTAGCCGTAAATCCATCAAATGGATTGACTTCAAGGAAAGCTGTTCCGTTGAACTTGTCATTTACCATTTCTTTTTTACGTTCCAGCAAATTGGCCAATGGATTATCCCCACGACCACCTGGAACACGTCCATACGTACCATCTTCATTATAAGGTTTTACCGTAGGATCATACTCCATCACGCTCAACATGACGTTCTCACCCAAAATATTTCCGCTATAGGTTTGAGCATTCGAACGTTCGCGGTGGGCATACATCGTAGCACCGGCTTTAATGAAATCGTTAATGGTTTGATCTACATTCACACGTCCTGAAATACGGTTAAAATCCGTATTCTTCAAAACACCCTCTTGCTTATAATATCCTAAACTGGTCAATACCTTTGTCTTTTCAGAACCTCCACGGAACTGGATATTATGATCTTGTACCAAAGCTAGGCGTGTACAAACATCCAACCAATCGGTATCTACGGTAGACTGTAATTGAGAGGGCGTATAAACTCCGTTAGGGTTGCCTTCTTGGCCATCAATTTCCTGATACAATGCATTTTGCAAGTTCATATAATCCTTTGCATTGAGAAACTCAAACGGATTATCCACCTTCTGAGTTCCCAAGTAACCACTGTAAGAAATCTTGTTTTCGCCTGCTTTTCCTCGTTTCGTCGTAATCAATACGACCCCATTCGCACCACGTGCTCCATAAATAGCCGTGGCCGACGCATCCTTTAAGATTTGCATGGATTCAATATCATTCGGATTCAGATTCAAGCCTTCAGAAGAAGGGAAACCATCCACCACATAAAGCGGTTCGTTAGTAGACGAGATTGAGTTATTGCCACGGACACGTACCGCAATAGTACCACCCGGTGCTTTTGAACTTTGCGATACCTGCACACCGGCCGTTTTACCTTGCAATGCCTGGGCTGCGTTACTCACCGTACCACCCAGCACCATGTCATCTGCCGATACAGTCGAAACAGCACCGGTCAGGTCTTTCTTCTTTACATAACCATAACCAATGGCAACCACCTCATTCAGACCGATTGCCTCTTCTACTAAACTGACATTCAACACAGACTGGCTACCTACTTTAATTTCTTTCGTAGTATAACCAATAAAAGAAATAACCAAAGTTGCATTGTTAGGTACATCCAGGGTATACTTACCGTTCATATCGGTAACTGTACCATTTGTGGTTTCTTTCTGCACGACATTAGCACCAGGTATAGGTTCTCCGGCACTATCCGTTACAACCCCCGACACCCTTTTAGCCTGTTGAGTGATCATAACACTTTCATTCTTTGCTTTCGTTGCATCCACTCCACCTGGAATAGCATACGAAGAAACGAGGGAAGATAAACATAATCCAGCTATAAGACCGGACCTTGAAAACACCTTCCGCGTCTGAGAATCCACTGCTCTTGCAGCAAGATTGTCTTTCAGTAAAGCGTTGTTCATAAATTTGAATTATTAGATTTATATCTGCATTACAATAACATCACTCTTTAGAATAACTTGTCGGAATACCAACAATCAACCATAGTCCTATGGGAACTATGGCATTTTCTAAAATATGACCTGTGATAAATTTAAAACTTTTGCAATCGACATAGCGATAATCAGGCTTATAGCCTGATTATCGCTGATAGTATTATCCAATAATCGCTAAGAATTTTACAATTCAACTGTTAAAAATAAGATCAATGTGATTTTTCTCGTAAAAACGTGTAACGAAATAAAAAAAATCATATCTTTGACCCAGACATGAAATATCCATAAAGACATAGTTCCCATAGAACTATGATTCTTGACTTTAACTTTGCTCGTTAAAAACAATACCACTTTCTAATATTATATATTCTCTCAGACATTTTAATTCTAATCTGCACATAACATAATTCTATATCACTCAAATAAGCAAGGGCATAGACAATGAACATAATACCTCTTTTAAATTATCCCACATGAAAAATAAGATTGGAAGAGAAATGCCTATTGTATATTCAGTGTGCATATTACAAAATAAATTGTTTTTGCCTTTTCATGCATACATTCCCTATTGACCATTTCGGAATTCAGTATCCAGGATAGAATTTGAGAGAGATAGTCAGGAAACTCAATTCCCAAATTGATAAAATTTACAAATCAATAGTTTAAATAACGGAACAGTTCACAATCCATACACATTTTATTATGTAACATTGTCCGGTACGCATTAAGGAGTCCGCTGTCCGGTCTGCGGTCAGTTTAGTAATCATGTGAAGGGCCATTATCTATGTTCCCTGCAAGGGCTTGAAATAGCGGGGCATCCGCTTACGCTTATGGTCAATGTGCGTAAGTTCCGCTGCAGAAATATCGCGTGTCAAAGAAAAGTCTTCAGCGAACCCCTCTCCCCCGCTGGCTTCTTCGCACGCGCGAAATACCCGGAAAGTGGAGGAACGCATCCGGAGCATATCCTTGAAGACCACTTCCCGTATCGCCGGTAATCTGCTGCATGAACAAAACATCGTCTGCAGCCAGTCCTCTTGCCTGAGACGTGCCAATGTCCGTCATAATGGAGTCCTTTTATAATATGGGGGACGAAAGGCACCGGCGCAGACTGAGACGGTTCATTGATGCAGAGGACTGTATGAGGAAGGGGATAATGGACGATCGTGACGTAGAGCGTGCGACTCAAGAAATCAGTAATGACATCAAAGAGGGACAATGGAAAATAAGGGAATACAACAGAAGTGTGGCAGGTAGAAAAAATAAAAACCACGCCTCTGTAAAGGCGATACATGATTTGAAAAAGTGATCTGAAGACCTTAAGAGAATTTGCCGTAGGCATAAAGAGAGACAAGGAGGCTGTCCAAAATGCAATGGATATCTATCTGAACAATGGAGTATTGGAAAGGACAGTTAATAAAACTAAAGCTATCAAAAGACAAATGTTCAACAGGGCAAACATTACTTTGCTAGTCAATAAACTTATTAGCTTGAACACTTGAACTGCTCCGAAATTGACGAAGATTCAAGTTTTTCCCATTTCCTCTGTCACTGTATCACTGATTTCTTTTTACCAATTGATATTCAACTTGTTTGATTAGTGATATATGCCCGTTTTCTCTATCACTACGGTATCACAACCCTATCACTGGCAACTTGGATGGGAAACAGGTATACCGCTTATACATATCTGTATATTAGTATATTACAAATAAAACAAACAATAAACACTTGATTCCCATCCCTGCAAACCACTCGATTATTTTGTGTAAAAACGGCTATAAAATAGGTGAAACCGGGTAGTTTTTATTGTCCGGCAAGGCACTTTAGTTGCCGGACACCCCCATGTTACCCCCTTTTACACCCGGATGTACCGGCTCCCTACACCCGGATGTAAAGGATGGCAACATGGGGGTGTTTACGGAATTATCTGCTTGTTTCTGCTAAAAAAAGAGAAGGCTTTTGTGGAATGAAGAACCGTATTTTGTCAATTTAATACCTATTATATTCGTTTTTACATTTGTTTATTCGATTATTTTATATGCTTTTTCAAAAGTAACAGAAGGTAATATGTAGGTTTCCAATCATATGATAAAATGTCCTGTTTCAGGAGTGATAGAGGCAGTGATACAGGAAAACATCCTGTATCACTGCTATAACACTTGAATATCAATATCTGAAACTTTTGTAGTGATAGAGTGATAGAAGATTTGCAGAAAACTTCGTATGTAGATCACAACCTTGGAAAATTTTGATGCGGTTGTCTTGGATTTTGACATCCTTTTCTATAAATTTTCCCTATTATTTCGCCTTTTCCTCTTTCAATAGCGGCCAGTTCGGGTCCGGTCTGTGTTCACGGACCATGATATCTTTCAGTTCTGCTACTTTTTCAGGATACTGGTCCAATATATTGTGCCGTTCCGACGGGTCGGACGCCAAGTTATACAGTTCATAATAGGGCTTGTCGCCGCGGATATTCATGTGGACCAATTTCCACGGTCCTTTGCGTACGGCTTGGCGACCGTTCAGTTCCTGGAATTCGAAATACAGGAATTCATGTTCCTTCTGTCCTTTCCGGTTTTCCAGGAGGGGAAGCATGCTGACGCCGTCCATTTCCTTCTGTTTGGCTTTCGGATGGATGATTTCTTCGAAGGTCGGTAATACATCCCAGAAAGAGCACATAAAGTCGGTTTCCGTATTCGGTTGGACATGTCCGGGCCAGGAAATGATCATCGGGACACGGATACCGCCTTCGTACAGATCCCGTTTATATCCGCGATAAATGCCGTTGCTGTTGAAGAAATCGGGATCGGCGCCCCCTTCCATATGAGGGCCGTTATCGCTCGCAAAGATGATGATGGTGTTATCATATAAACCTTTGTCTTTTAACTTTTGGATGATCTGCCCGACATAGACGTCCAGACGGTAGACCATAGCGGCGAAAGTTGCATGTGGATGGAACTGCGAACAGTAACCTCCCTTGCGGAAAGCCGGGCTGCCCGGTTCGGTTCCTTTGTAAGGCTTTTCCGGGTACATACCGCGAAATTTCTGTATGATGCTGTCTTCCGGAACGATCAGCTCCGCATGCGGAATGATGGTCGGATACCACATGAAGAACGGTTCGTCCGGATTCATATTGTCCAGATATTCTAGTGCCTTTCCATGAATAAGATCTTGAGAGTAAGTCCCTTTTCCGTACTGTACATTCAGGTTGTTGTCTTCGAGTTCCACTCGTTTGTCGTTGTCCCAGAGGTGGTCGGGGTAATAACTGTGTGCCAGCAATTGGCAATTGTATCCGTAGAAAGTATCGCAACCCTGATTTTTAGGATCGCCGGTTGAACCGATATAGCCCAGTCCCCATTTGCCGAAAGCGGATGTCTTATATCCTGCATCTTTCATTACTTCGAAGATGGTGCGGGCATCGTCGGGAAGCGGAAACTGCCCTTCCGGATCGAGTTCGAGGTTGCCACGTACAGGGGTATGTCCGCTGTGCGTGCCTGTCAGCAGACAAGAGCGGGAAGGGGCACTGACAGTTGTCCCCGAATAACACTGCGTAAAGCGCATTCCGCTTTGTGCCAGCTTATCGATGTTGGGCGTCTCGAACTTTTCTTGTCCGTAACAACTTAGATCGCCATAACCCAAATCGTCTGCAAGGATAAAAACGACATTCGGTTTCTTGTCCTTATTCTTCTCTGCGTGAATGAAAGGAGTTGTCAGCAAAAGGCCGGTCGAAATTAGAATTGCCTGTTTCATGATATATGTTTTTTGTTAGGATGCTTACAAAGTTATATTTTTTCTAAGGAATAAATGAAAAAGCAATCCGTGAATTTTTTGAAAGATGAAAAATCGTACCTTTGTACAGTCGAACAGATAAAAAGAAAAGAACAGTGGCAAAGATAGTGGAAACACCTTTAATGAAGCAGTATTTCGATATAAAGGCAAAACATCCTGATGCAATCCTGTTATTCCGTGTAGGCGACTTTTACGAAATGTATGGCGAAGACGCTGTGACCGGAGCCGAAATACTGGGTATCGTACAGACGAAAAAAGCGAACGGACCGGGGCAAACGATCGAGATGGCCGGTTTCCCTCACCATGCATTAGACAGCTATCTGCCCAAACTGGTGCGTGCCGGTAAGCGCGTAGCTATCTGCGACCAGCTGGAAGATCCGAAACTCACAAAGAAATTAGTGAAACGCGGTATCACCGAATTGGTAACTCCGGGTGTTTCTATCAATGACAATATACTCAACCATAAGGAAAACAACTTCCTTGCTGCCATTCATTTTGGTAAGGATGTCTGTGGAATTGCATTTCTCGATATCTCTACCGGCGAGTTCCTGACAGCCGAAGGAACCGTTGATTATGTGGATAAACTGCTGAATAATTTTTCACCGAAAGAAGTATTGGTCGAAAGGGGTAGCCGTAAACGTTTTGAAGAGGCTTTCGGTCCTCGGTTCTTTATTTTTGAACTGGATGACTGGGTGTTTACTTCGGAAGCTGCCAACGACCGTCTTCTGAAACATTTCGAAACGAAGAACCTGAAAGGTTTCGGTGTCCAGCATTTGAAATTGGGAGTCGTAGCTTCGGGAGCCATCCTGTATTATCTGGATCAGACGCAACACACCCATATTTCGCATATCACCTCTCTTTCCCGTATCGAAGAAGACCGCTATGTACGCCTCGATAAGTTTACGGTGCGTAGCTTGGAGCTGGTCAGCACGATGAACGAGGAGGGGACGAGCTTGCTGGATGTGCTGGACAAGACCGTTTCCCCGATGGGATCGCGTATGTTGCGCCGTTGGATATTGTTCCCTTTGAAGGATGTGAAACCGATCCATGAGCGTCAGGACGTAGTGGAATATTTCTTCCGCCATCCCGAAGTGAAGGAGCTGCTGGAAGAGAAACTGGAACAGATCGGTGATCTGGAACGTATTATTTCCAAAGTAGCGGTCGGTCGCGTCTCTCCCCGCGAAGTGGTACAGTTGAAAGTCGCCCTTCGTGCCATCGAGCCGATCAAGGAGGCTTGTACGGCAAGCGATGAGCCGAGCCTTTGCCGTATCGGCGAACAGTTGAATGCCTGTGCCCTGATCCGTGACCGGATAGAAAAAGAGATCAACAACGATCCGCCTTCCTTGCTGAACCGGGGCGGCGTGATTGCGACAGGCGTGAACGCCGAGCTTGACGAGTTGCGTGCAATCGCTTATTCGGGTAAAGATTATCTTTTGAAGGTACAACAGCGGGAAATAGAACAGACGGGTATATCGAGCCTTAAAATCGGTTTCAACAATGTTTTTGGGTATTATATCGAAGTGCGTAACGCCTACAAGGACAAAGTCCCTGCCGGATGGATACGCAAACAGACTTTGGTGAATGCCGAACGTTATATTACTGAAGAACTGAAAGAATACGAAGAGAAGATATTGGGAGCGGAAGAGAAGATACTTTCGTTGGAAGCCCGTCTCTTTAACGAACTGGTGCTTTGTCTTTCCGAATATATTCCGCCTATCCAGATGAATGCGAACCTGATCGGCCGTCTGGATTGTTTGCTCTCGTTTGCCAAGGTAGCTGAAAGCAACCGTTATATCCGTCCGGATGTGAATGATTCGCAGGTGATCGATATTAAGGCTGGCCGCCATCCGGTGATTGAAAAACAATTGCCTATCGGCGAACCTTATATTGCCAATGATGTCTATCTGGACGATGAAAAGCAGCAGATTATCATTATCACCGGACCGAACATGGCCGGTAAGTCCGCTTTGCTTCGCCAGACGGCTCTGATTACGCTGATGGCGCAGATCGGTTGTTTCGTCCCAGCCGAATGCGCTCGTATCGGGATTGTGGATAAGATATTTACACGTGTGGGAGCTTCGGATAACATTTCGGTCGGAGAATCCACTTTCATGGTGGAGATGAACGAGGCTTCGGATATCCTCAACAACATGTCTTCCCGCAGTCTTGTCCTGTTTGACGAATTGGGACGCGGGACAAGCACATACGACGGTATTTCTATTGCCTGGGCGATTGTCGAATATATCCACGAACATCCCAATGCCCGTGCGAAGACACTGTTTGCCACGCATTATCATGAGTTGAACGAGATGGAGGCTTCTTTCAAGCGTATCAAGAACTACAATGTTTCGGTGAAGGAGGTCAATAACAAAGTGATCTTCTTGCGCAAACTGGTTCCCGGAGGCAGTGAACACAGTTTCGGTATCCATGTGGCCAAGATGGCGGGTATGCCGAAAAGCATCGTAAAGCGTTCCAACGAAATCCTGAAACAGTTGGAAACGGAAAACCGTCAGGAGGGGATTGTCACGGAAAAACGCAAAGGCAGTATCAAAAGCAAGCCTGTAAAAGGAATCGCTTCATCGGCAGACGGCTATCAGCTCAGCTTCTTCCAATTGGATGATCCGGTACTCAGCCAGGTGCGGGATGAGATCAAGAACCTGGACGTCAACAACCTGACACCTCTGGAAGCGTTGAATAAGCTGAGTGAGATACGAAGGATTATTACTGGGAAATAAAAACGACTACTGGTGTTTATCTGGGGATCTTCTCACCATAAAAGATAAGGTCTCTCTTATGTCGCATAGGGTATTTATCTGAGAGGTATGTCGAAACAAAATCCTGCATACTGATAGCCATAATTTAAGTACGGATTACACGGAAGTAAAATAATTTATCCGTGAAATCCGTGTCTAAAAGATCGTGATAGATAAAGAGCCTCTCTCTTTTTTTCTTATCTTTTAACAAACCTGGATAACAGGTATGTCTAACAGGAAAGCTATCTTTTTTAGTTTATCCGCAACATGTCCGATACCGATTGCACAGTGGTGTGAAGGACCCGCCTTACTCCATCGGTTCATAAAGGTGCGGGCTCCGCAACTGAACCTGTAGCGGCTGTTCGTGTTTCCTATGTGCAGGGTGGGTCCGTCGGTCGATTCTCCCTCTGCGATAAGTAAAAATACGCCATCATTATTTTCACATACGGAAAGAAAAGTGACAGGTCCCTGTTTGACGCGCATCTGAATGGACAATCCTTTGCCCGGTTTACCGTGATATACGGGTAGCGGTACGAGGCTGACCTTTCCCTCAGCAATGGCGAAATGAGCTGGCCCGTCATGTCCCCATAAAACAACATCGTCATTGAAGTCTATGGCATACGGTTCAGAGAATGAACCTCCGGCATCTAAAAGAGAAAGGAGCTTCATGGCTTGTACGTTCTTTACTTCGCACTCGCCTGCTACCGGGATGCCGCGTCCTGTAAGCAGGGTATTGCCGGCTATTACGGAAGTCACGATATTTTCATAATCGTTTCCTTTCCAACCTTCGTAGTAGTAGGCCATTGAACTGAGGTTGTGGGCTTCGGCCAGTTTATCGAGTGCGACAGAGGTGCGGGCAGCACGATCCAATTCGTATTCTTCACAATGCGGGTCGACTTCAAACTTCATGGAAAATTCCAGACGTTTTGCTGTTCGTTCGTCTTCCGTTACAGCATCCCGGTAAGCTTTGAGTTCGCACATTTCGAGAAGCTCTATGTGAGTGCCGAAAGTGAAGGATTGCCGGGTAATGTCGGTGTAAACGTCCAGCATACCGCAATAATAGTGTCCGAGAATACCCATCCGGTTGTTACGCATCCCTTGTACGGCCCTTGCCGCATCGATCCAGTTTTCGATTTCGTTCCATACGTATGGTTCTTCGAGGTAACCGGTCAGGATGTCGTATTTGATGCCGGCACGGTTGAATACGCAGGCAAATTCCGGAGTGGAACAGGCTTGGCAGTGAGCCAGCCATTCGCCGGTCATTTTTCCACGGTCGCCTAATCCGTTGATATAATCGTAATTTATGGCGGCTACGGGTTGTATGTTGAGCAGGATAACCGGAATCTTGATGCGCTGGGCGATCGGAAGGATCGTTGAGGAAAGGGCATAGGTCGAAATAAAGATGAAGAGGATTTCTATGTCTTCACTTTTTAAAACTTCTGCTGTCCGGGCTGCCTTTTCCGGGCTGTCTACCATTCCCCCGTCAATCACGGTTGCCTGTAAGCCGGACATACGTTCTTTTATCATTCTTTGGTAATCCGTCAATCGGGAGAGAAGCCCTTCGAATTGATTCCAATAGGTGTTCAATCCGACTCCGATCAGTCCGACTTTAACTTCCTTTTTTGTTGTATTCATGGTATTCTTCATTATTTATTTTTCTTCACTTTGAAAGTATAAGTACCGGAACCTGTTGTTGCTACGACATACCGATTTCCTTCTTGTTTGCAACTGATTCCGGGGACATCTTCCAATCGTACACCGCTTTCGGTTATTTGTTTCGTGTCGGCAGACGGGAGATAGACGGAGGCTTTGCTGTTTGCCGGTACTTCCACTCGGATGATAAATTCTTTATCGTTGTCTTTCCAGTCGGAAACAATCTGTCCGTAAGGCGATTCGTAGGAAACCTGTGCGTCGCGGACATCACCGACCGGTTCGGGTTTGATGACAATATGCTTAAACCCGAAGGAATCTTCTTTCTGACGGATGCCTCCTAAGCCGCTGAACAACCATTCCATCAGATGACCCAACATAAAATGATTGTTCGATACGAAGCCGTATGCCTGCCAGGATTCGGTGAGAGCAGTAGCTCCGTGTGCCAGTTGCCAACCGTATCCCGGTGTGTCGTACTTGCAGTTCATATCGTAAATGACATCCGAAGCGCCACCGGCTTCAAGGGCACGCAAGACATAGCGGTAGCCGACGTCGCCTGCCGTCAGGGCGTTGTTGCGTCCGCGGATATCGGCTATCAGGTTATCGAATACCTGCTGCCTGTTTTCCGGAGTCGTCAGTCCCATGTAGAGTGCGACGGCGTTTGCCGCCTGGCTGTTGCGGTCGTAGGTACGGGTGGACGGGTTCCAGAAAGTCCGGTTGAAGGCTTGTTTGATCCGGGCCGCCAGTTCCTGGTACTTGCGTGCATCGTCCGGCTTCCCTAAAAGGTTTGCCATTTTCTCCATCAGGGTGACGTCGTAATAGTAGATAGCCGTTGCCGTTACGCCATTGGAGGTCAGTTGCGATTCTCCCGGACTTTCCGGACCGATGTCGAACCAGTCTCCCAAGCCGTAGGCGATAATATGGTTATCGGCTTTCGAGGAAAGGTAGTCGATGTAGCGTTGCATATCCGGATAATAGGTTTCGATCGGGCGCGTATCGCCATACCATTGGTAGATGTACCAAGGGCTGATGACAAATGTGCTTCCCCATTCCGGCGTATCCTTGAAGCCTCCTTCGAATTCGACTAGTTCGGGAGCAATGGTCGGTATCATGCCGTTGGCTGCTTGTGTGGAGCGCATATCGTTGAATGTCTTTTCGTACAGGCGTGCCAGGTTGTAGCGGTATTGTACGGAGTATTGCATCAGGTGCGCTTCTTCTAGCCAACCCAACTTCTCACGATGCGGGCAGTCGGTTAGCACGCTTGCCATATTGCTGCGGATCGCCCAGTCGATCAGTTCGTATGTCTGATTGAACAACGGTTTGGAACAATGGAAACTGCCGACATCTTCGGCCGAATAGCAAGTATGAAGACCGGTGATTTCCGTTATTTCAGGTAGTCCGTCCGGATTGGATTGTCCGGCGGGAACAGCACCTTCGACCTGCACGTAACGAAAACCGTAGTAGGTAAACTGGGGTTGCCAACTTTCAATACCTTTTCCTTTCGGTGTGTAACCGAACCAGAAAGGAGCGCCGGACGCGCTTTGGTTTACGGTACTGTCCGGATTCAGCAGTTCGGCCGGATAGAGCTTAACCGGGTGCGTGTCCTTTGAATGCAGGGAAAGCCGTATGATGCCGGAAAAGTTTTGTCCCAAATCGTACACCCATTGTCCTTTCCGGGTCTTGAAAAGACGGACGGTGGGGATTCGGTCACGTACGGTCAGCGGTGCGGAGCGTTGGGAGAGGAGCCGGGTTTTCCAGCCTGTGTCGAGGGCTTTGTTCCAGGTACGGTCGTCGAAACCGGGTTGCATCCATCCGGTCTGTTCTTTCGTGGCATCGTAATCTTCACCGCCGTAAATACTGCTGTAGGTAACGGGGCTTTCGGTTGTTTTCCAGTCTGTGCCGGTTACGATGTCCTGCGTACTGCCGTCTGCATATTCGATTTGTATTTTCATCAAGAGGCGCGGAGCGCCATATGAAGCAAGCAGTTTGAAATAACGTTCCCGCGGGATATTGAAAAAGCCGTTTCCCAACATGACGCCTATTGCGTTTCCGCCTTGCTTTAGCTGTCCGGACAGATCGAAAGTGACATACAGCGCACATTTATCATATTTTGTCCATCCCGGATCGAGAAAGTTGTTACCCACCTTCTCTCCATTCAGGAACATATCGAAATGTCCGAGTCCGGAGACATAGGCGGTCGCTCGTTTTACCGGTTTTTGAACCGTAAATTCTTTTCGGAATTGGGGGAGGCGGTACATACCGATCTTTTTGCCTTTGAGTTCCCGGTCCACGTTGGCCAGTCCGTGCAGCCCTATCGTGACGATTTCGTCTTTCCTGTCTTTTTCCAGTGCAATCCATTTGGCATTGCTCCAGTCTTTTTCCGAAAGAAGCCCCATGCCGAAGGTATGGATACAGCTCCAGCGGGAAGGGCTGTCCTCCTTATCCCAACTCCTTACTTTCCAGTAGTAGGTCTGTCCTGCTTTCAATTCTTTTCCTTTGAAAGGAACAAGGATCGAGGCGGAAGAAAGCGTTTTTCCGCTGTCCCAGATATTTCCATTGCCGGCCTGTAGTTTTTCCGGAGAATCGGCCACTAATATCTGCCAGGCCGATTGTTCGAAGTTCCGTTGTTGTGCCTGTATCTGCCAGCTGAAACAAGGTTGTCCTGTTTCGATTCCTAACGGGTTTTCTTCCTGTTCGCATCGCAGGTTATAAACGGAATGTGTGTCCGCTGCCTGTAGAAAGAAAGGAAAAACCATACATAAGATACAAATGTTTAAAAGTCTATTTTTCATGCTGCCGTCCTTTTTTGAAAAAGGTGCCATGCTTTTCCGGAAAAGCACGCACCCTCTTTTCGTGTATGTTTAATGAATTAATTCAAAATCTTCCATCAGCCCGTAATCCATCATCTGGTATTCTTTTCCGGATATTGGTTTGTCTACGTTTTTCCAATGCCAGGGAGATGCCAGGCCGGGAGCCGGATTCCGGTAATGCGGGCCTAACAGGTTCTTCAAACTGCCGATCACATGTACATCGATCGTGTTGCTGCCTTCTTTCAGGTAGGATGTTACATCCAGTTGCCAGGGGTCGAAGGCGATCATACCGGCTTTCTGTCCGTTGACGTATACTTCTGCTACCGTCCCGTTCCATTTGTTCAGTTTGACGGCATATCTGCCTGTAAGGTCATCGAGGGTATATTCTTTGCTATAGCTCATATCCCATGAGTAGAACGGTTGCTTTTGTTCTTTCCAGCTACCCAGTGTGAACGATTCCTGTGGTGCACCGATGCTCCATCCCTCTTGTTCGGGTACGACCGAGAAGTTTCCGATGATGTAGACCGGTTCTATCTCTGCAAAAATACGCATCGGGTTGATGCTGAGTTCTACCGTATTGCTACCTTTTTTCACCTGTCCGCCTATCGGATAAACGCCGAAAGAACGGTCCAGCCACCATTCACCTGGAAGAGCGTTCACGAGATTTCCGTTGATTTTTACGGTAAATAGTTCGGGGCGTTCGGAAACCAGTTTGATACCGGAATAGTCGAAAGCATCGTTTACCGTAAAATGATAGGAGGCCGTGAAGCCGCCATCCTTAAAGTGGTCGCGGTCGAGGATATTCCGTTTGTATTGTACGGAGGTATTCCAAGGATTGCCGTTGGTGAATCCGTGCGCTTTGAAGGCGATATCGGCGGCACGGGAGAAATGTTGTTTCTTGTAAGTCTTTCCTTTAACCGTAACATCGCAAAAGTCAATTGTCAGAGCATTGTCGCGTAAACGGCTGACGGTGGTCCGGCTTGTTGCCGTCACCGGGCTGCTTCCCGCTTTTCCGGGGCGTTCCGGATAGTTTTTAGGGTTCTTGTCAGAACAGTAAAGCAAGAGGCTTCCTGCCGGTTCGATCCGGAAAGATGTACTTAGTATGCCTTTTTCTTTTGAAGACGGATACGTATAGATTTCCCCGTTCAGAGCATCCATTTCCAACATGGCTTTTCCCTGCGTCGAAAGGGTGCCATCAACAACTTCATCCATAGAAGAGTTGACGAGAAAAACCAATTCTCCGTCTGCAAACCGGCGACGATGGTGATACAGGTTACCACTGTTGAAAGTAATCCTGAAGTTATCGGAAGAGAAATACCGGGCGATTACATCTTTGGATAGTTCCGGGAGTGATGTGACGGTTGTACCGGTCAACAGTCCGGCCAGTTCGTCATTGACAGCCCCGTCTATCCGGGTGGGAGCGGAGAAGGTTATGATCTGTCCACCTTGTTCTACAAATTGTTGCAAGAGGTTGAAGGTAGGCTTGTTTAAGGTCTCCATCATGGGAGGCAGAACGACAGTCGAGTAGGAGGCATTGCCGACGATGAAACGCCCGTTTTCTACCTTTCCGAGGTCTTTGATGATGTTTTCGGAACCGAGGTCATATTCTACCTGGTTCTTTTCCAAAGTTGTAACAAAAGCTTGGAAATTGGTTCCTATCTCCATGAGTTTCGGGGAACTTCCTGCATGGACGTAATAGCTCCATAAAGTCGAGTTGGGTTCCAGAACCAAAATATCGTTTTTCTGGATGCCTTTGCTCATAACAAATGAAAGGCGTCCGTAATAGTCATTCAGTTCGCGATAGTCGGGCCACCAGGGAGAATGATAGGTGAATACCGGCGGATAGTCGTATTTGCGTGCTCCTGTTAGTGTCATATGGGCTAAATGTTGGTTCATGAAGTTGACCCCGAGTGCATACTCCCAATCGCCTAACCGTTTGAAATCTTTAAAAGTTTCGTCCCAACCTCCACCACCATAAGTTTCGCTGAGGGTACGGTTACAACCTGTTTGGTTGGCGGCACTGCGCAATTCTTTTACTGCACGGATATTGCCGAACTGTGCTTGCGGGTTGGTTTCGTCGAACTGGTTGAACAGCATGTCGATAGCGGGTACCTGATGCCAGGCGTACATTGCCATATTGTCCGGTCCGTCGTTCATTTGCGGCCAACCGTGTTCCCAATAGTGTCCGGTCCATTTCAGGTTGTTCGTCTCGCAGTAGTGGTGCCAAGGTTTGGACCAGCGGTCGACAAACATTTGCAACAGGGTTTCCATATAGTTATGACGTACCTGTTTCCAATTGCCCGTCTCTTCGTCCAGAAGGGGAAGTAGTGGTTTTAGATCGTATCCCCACTGTTTCCGGAATACTTCGAACAAGTCTGGTGTCCAGCGCAAGCCTCCGGGACTGCTGATGTTGGGCTCATCTGTGAAGATACCGAAAACAGATTTGCCAAATTCGTCCTTTATTGTTTTTTCGTATCCTTTCATCGTGAGGTCGATGAACTTTTCAGTCACACCGGGTACGAGCAGGTCTACGTAAGAATACCCTCCGTACCAGTCTGATTTGCCTAAATAGGTCTTTTTGTAGAGGTAATATTCTCCTTTTGCTTTTTTATGCTGGCTCAGGGCGTTCGTGATATCTGCCCATTTGTCCCCTTCTTTTTTAAGGATGATGAAATATTCGTCTGTCTTGTCAGGCAGAAGATCTGTTTTTGTCAACTCAAGTCCTTGTCCTTGGTTGTAGGATTCGGGCATATCTTCGGGAACATGTCCTCCGGCAAAGCCGCTGGGATAGGAGTTTTCATCGTAAATCCAGATGTCCAGTCCCATCTCTTTTCCTTTATCGACGGCATAACGGTAGAGGGAATACCATTCGTCCGACATATATTCCGTGATCATGCCCGGACGGGGATGGATAAACGCACCTCCGCAGCCTGCATCTTTAAAGTCTTTCAGCATACGGTCGATTTCAATTTCTGTAACTTTTCCGTTCCAAACCATAAAAGGGGCTGTACGGTACTCGGGTGAAGGGTTGGAAAACTGGGCTTCCAAAGTGGAAAAACTGTCTGTCGTTTCCGCTTTGTTGCCACTGCAACCAGTCGTTCCGAGAGACAGGATACCTCCTGCGACGGTATATATAAAGTTTTTGATAATACGTTGTGTATTCATGGTGCTAATAGTAAAAAGACCTCTACTACAAAAGTAAAGGTCTTTTTGTTAATATGATAATTAATAACCTGGATTTTGTTTGAGCTGGTCATTTAATTGCAACTCGTTATAAGGTATCGGATAAAGCAAATATTCCGGCTTTATCTGATAGGTACGTTCAGGAAGTTCCGTATCAATCGTTTTGATATATTTTCCGTAGGCAGTCATTACTTCAATAGCTTTTCCTGTTCTCAATAAATCATACCAACGATGGTTCTCAAATGCGAGTTCGTGACGTCGCTCATTGGCAACTACCTCGGCATTGATTGTTGTAACAGCAGGTAAACCTGCACGCGCACGTACTTGATTGACATAGGGTGCTGCGTCTCCTGCACGTCCTTGCTCCACCAGACATTCAGCTAACAATAACAGGCAGTCCGCATAGCGGTAAACAGGCCAGTTATCGTCTGTATTTTCTATTTTGGAGTGTGCGTGACGGTATTTATTGATAAATGGATAATTAACTTGATAATCATTGATCTTGGGATCACCGACTTTTAGTACATCAGCTACGACTAAGGCGTTTGCTGCATCCAGTGTACCGACTGCAACAGCGATAGATGGGTCGACACGCAGGTCTCCAGGTTCGTAAGAAGCGATCATTTCCGGTGTCGGAACATTCCAGCCTCCTGTCAGTAACGTACTACAATCCGGAACACCTGTAATAATTTCTGCATTCGTTGTTTTGGGAATAAAGTAGTATAACCAATCACTTTGCTGTCCCTGATCTCCCATTTGATACTGGATTTCGAAAATCGATTCTTTTCCGTTCTTTTTGGATGTGTCATATATATCGGCATAATTGGGAAGTAATTCATATCCCATATTCATGATATCTTTTAACTGCGTTTCCGCTGTTGCATAATCTCGATCTGGCTTTGTCATTAATACATAAGCGTAGAGCATTTTGGCAGCTCCTTTGGTTGCAGCACCATTTTGCGGGAATTTGACCGTAGGAAGTTTCTCTATGGCATCTTTCACATCATCAACGATGGCTGTATAGATATCGTTAACAGATGAACGAGGTAAGAATGCGTTGTCTGCTCCTGTCACTTCTTCCAGATGCAAAGGGACGTCTCCGTAGCATTGCACCAATTGGAAATACATGAAAGCACGGATGAATTTAGCTTCTCCGATCGTTTTATTTTTGAAATCATCGGGAAAAGTCGTCCCTTCAATGCGGTTCAGAATGGTGTTGGCTCTTGAAATGCCCGTATAACATGCATAATACATTTCATTTGTCCATTGGTTCTGGTCATCTACAACAAAATCCGCGATATTTTCACGATACAAGATGTGTAGACCACGGTCTGCTTTATAGCGGGTGTAATGTGTATTGTCGGAACGCATTTCTCCCATCAGGTATCCTTGTCTTGCCGATACTCCCCGTAGAGCGGAATAGGCTCCGTTCACTGCTTGAGTGAATTGCTCTTGAGTTTTAAAGAATGTCGCATCATTCGGATAATATTGAGGCGTCAGATTCAGAAAATCTTCCGAACAAGAAACCAAAGTCAACAATGCAACAACTAAACTAAATATCTTTTTCATGATCTTTCGCTTTAAATTTATAATTTGTTTTTCTTTCAGAATGAAATGTTACATCCGATACTGAATGTTCTTGGAACCGGGTAAGTTGTACGATCTACTCCTAAACCGTTCCATCCCATATCTTCATTCATGGCTATTTCCGGATTCATACCTGGGTATTTAGTGAATGTGACTAATTGCTGAGCTGTTACATATACCCGGAGTTTAGAGAGGTATTGACTCGGTTTAATCGGAATTGTATAGCCCAGAGTGATATTCTTTATGGTCAAATAAGAAGCATCATATACCCAACTGCTATTATTGAAGCGGAATAATTCCGTGGTACCGGCTTTTGTTCTCGGAACCTGTCCGTCACCCGGATTTTCCGGAGAGCGCCAACGATTGGCAACTTTTTTCAATACATTGAAACAACCGTCGATATTCAAGGTATGTTCGTAGTTTGAATTGATAATGTCACCACCTACTTGTCCACTGATCAGAATGCTCAGATCGAAGTTCTTCCAGGAAAATTCATTTGTCATACCATAAATAAAATCCGGATTCGGATCACCAATTTTTACACGGTCATTGTTGTCGATTATACCGTCAGGAACACCGTTAGGACCACTGACATCTTTCATGCGGACCGTTCCGATCTCAGATGAGGCGTGCTTTGGTTGGGAATTAAACTCTTCTTCGGTCATATATACGCCGTCAAATACATATCCCATGAATATACCGATAGGTTCTCCTACTGCTAAACGGTTGAAATCTTCCTGATTGGAATATCCACCTTTTGGGGTGTTGTTTGTTCCCATTTTGGTTATTTCATTCCGGTTGAAGGCTATATTCAAGTTGGTAGTCCATTTGAAATCACCGACAAGATTACGAGATTGCAAAGTGATTTCATGTCCCCATGCTTTGTAATCACCGATATTGGAATAAATGTTGGAAAAGCCGGAAGCTCTTGGAATATCGACTTGATACAAAAGTCCATCGACTTTTTTATTATAATAGTCATACATCAAATAGATACGATCGTTTAGGAAACCGATATCGACACCTAAGTCCAGTTGCTTTGTTTCTTCCCAAGTAAGAGCATTGTTCCCTAAATTACCTAATCCTTTTCCCGGAGCTAAAGAGCCACCTAAGACATAGTTATAAGTGCTAACTCCCGCAATATATCGGTAATTACCAATGTTGTAGTTACCAGTTAGTCCATAACTGGCCCTTATTTTCAGGTAGTTCATAACATTGGTTACTGGTTCCATGAAGGCTTCGTCAGATACAATCCATCCGGCGGATATGGAAGGAAAATTTGCATATTTATTGCCTGCCCCAAAACGGGAGCAACCATCTCGGCGGAATGTCGCCTGGAGTAAATAGCGGTCTTTGAAGCTATAATTCGCGCGTGCGATGACAGAGGCTAATGCCCATTGCTCGATGTTGTTGTCACCGTTTTTTGTAGCACCGGCACCCATCCAAGGAATATCATCACTTGGAAAGTCAGTTGCTGTTAGCTGGTTATATTCGTTGGAATATTTTTGTGCACTATAACCGACCAGTGCATCTATATTATGGTTTCCGAATTTATGGTTATACATCAACATATTTTCGATAGTCCAACTATAGTGGAAGTTGGTGTTGTATTGTCCACTTGCTTTTTGAGGGGGAGCAGTAAACATGGCTCCACCGGCTGTCGAAGGTGTAAAATCTCTATAGTTCTTGGCACCTAAATCGAAACCAGCCTGGAATTTATATTTGATACCGTTCCATATATCCAGTTCTGCAAAAGCATTGCTTAATAAGGCCAAATCCTGTGTTTTACTTGTTTTTTCATGTAAAACACGTATCCAGTTAGGTTGAGGGAACATCCCTGGAGAGTTTAGAGAAAGAATAGGTTCTCCATTTTCATCGTAAGGATTTACAGTTGGGTCAGCCAAGAACGCAGCACTTAATATCTGCCAACCTCCGTCTGTATTTTGGTTGTTTTTGATTTGCAAGGTGGGAGCTATGTTCAGTCCTAATTTTAAGCGGTCGTTTACTTGATAATCATTGTTTGCACGTAAAGAGTAACGTTCGAAATTAGAATTGTACATAACACCGTCTTGGCGGAAGTAGCCTAATACGATAGCTGTATTGAACTTGTCTTTATTGGCTGTCACACTGATACTGTAATTCTGTGTGGCGGCATTGCGTGTCAGTAAGTCATACCAATTGGTACCAGTACCGTATTGGGATGGATTTTGATATTGTTCTGGAACTCCTCCGGTATAACCTTCATATCTGGCAGCATCTTCGTAGTATTCTTTTTTGTATTGGGCAAATTCTTCCCCGTTCATAACATCCGGAGTCTTTAGTCCCTTTAAAGTCTGAATACCGAATGAAGCATTCACATCCACTTGAGTTTTACCTTGTTTTCCTCTTTTCGTTGTGATCAGTACGACACCGTTGGCGGCACGTGATCCATACAAAGAAGTGGCAGCGGCATCTTTCAAGATGGAAAAGGTTTCGATTTCATCCGGATTGATACTGCTTAGGTCCATATTGATAGGGATTCCATCGACCACGAATAAAGGTGAACTACCACCATTGATAGATGCTGCACCACGGATACGGAATCCCATACCTTTACCCGGCTGTCCTGTAGATTGGTTAATTTGTACACCTGCTACCTGTCCTTGAAGTTTTTGGGCAAATTGTCCTACAGGAAAACTTTCTAATTCTCCTGCATCTATCTTGGAAACAGATCCGGTCAAATCCCTTTTTTTCTGTGTACCGTAGCTAACGACAACAAGTTCGTCCAGTTGGTTTACAGTTTCTTGCAGAACGACATTTAATGTTTTCTGGTTGGAGACAGGGATTGTTTTTGTTTCATATCCGATAAAACTGATGGTGAGTATTTGATTGGGGTTAACATCAATGGAAAAATTACCGTCCATGTCTGTAATGGTACCGATGGTGGTGCCTTTGACGGAAATGTTTGCACCTGGTATAGGTTCTCCTTTTGCATCGATAACCCGTCCGGACAGTTTACCGTTCGTTTGTTCTATACCACTGATGGAATCTGTGTTTGCATGAGCTTTTGAAATCACATATCCGGGGCTTAAAAATACTGATAATAGTACAGCTTTAGGCAATAAGTTGCTGTATATCGATTTGATCATAATATTAAAATTTAATTTAACAGTTGAAATACTCTAATTTTCTCTACAAAAACTTTTTAGGTGTGTTATTTACTTCTCTCCATAGGCTAATGATTTAAGATTGCAATTGAATTTGTTCTGGTAGAACTATGAACTATACAGTACGGATAGTTGTAAAAAAGTAGGCTCGATTATCGGTTTTGGCTTATCTGTGGAGGTTATTGGAGTCTTCTGGAAGGGAAAAAGGAGAATATCTTTTTTGAAAGAATATCAATTTGACTAATTTTAATATCATTTTTGAAAACATCTAGTAGTTTTATATAGCTAATTTTGTCACGGTAGCAAACAACAGACAAGAATAGCCTTAGTTCTACCAGAACTAAGGTATTCACAAAAGCATAATTATCTTTTCGGGATATTTATACTTTTCCGGTTTTAGTTGTAACTGATCGTTACCTCTTTTTTATCGTTTTGGGAAAAACTTTTCGCCACATCTTGTATATCCTGCAAGGTGAATTTGCCTGTTATCCGGATGACCACATAGTCTGAATCTGTGTCGGCCAGCATGATCATTTCGTTGATTAGGTCACCGTTCTGGACGATGTAGAAAGAGGCGCGTGTATCGTTGTCCTTGACCCGCATCAGTTCTTCATGTGATTTGCTGATAAGGCTGCTGAATTCTTTTCGCATCTGGTCCCGGACTTCCTGCTTGTCGGAAGTGACGATTTGGAGGTTGTTTATTTTCCCTTTCAGATTCATCAGGTTGAGGCCACCACTTTCTACATTAGGGATCATGTCGAACATTTTTTTGGAGATGAAGACGGATGTAACATTATCCATATCGGCATATTTTTCGAACAGTTTATCCTGGGCAAAGCACAAGCTGGTGCAACAAAGAAATAGGATCAGGAATGTATTCTTTAATTTCATAAGATTAATCGTTTAAGTGTTTGTTTAAAATATTGTTTACTTTATCTATCTCCTGCCCGGCGTTATCCACCTGGCTGATGCCTTTGTTGAGGTTCTGCGAGAGTAGGAG
The DNA here is from genome assembly GCF_019041495.1 of Parabacteroides sp. MSK.9.14. Taxonomy (NCBI): domain Bacteria; kingdom Pseudomonadati; phylum Bacteroidota; class Bacteroidia; order Bacteroidales; family Tannerellaceae; genus Parabacteroides; species Parabacteroides sp. MSK.9.14. The sequence continues at coordinate 54,641 of NZ_JAHPXO010000001.1, read as the reverse complement.
TAAAGCCTTTTCGGCAGCGGCGGCGGCATCTTTCGGATTGGTGTAAGTGTCGCTGAGCCGGTCGTGAGCTTGATACGACGATTTGTATTGTAAAAAGCTGATGCACAACAGGATGGAGGCGGCAACTCCACTTAACCAATATAAAGTCCGTCTACGGGTCAATGAACGGGTCTTCTTTTCTTCCGTGGAAGCCCAGGTGTCGATCTGCTTTTCCAGTCTACGGGAAAGTCCTTCGGGTAAAGCTTGTTCCTCTTGAAGGGCTTTATTGATCAGTTCATCTATCTTTTTATCGTCCATATTCATATGTATAATATTTTTCAAGTTGTTCCCGGATTATTTTTCGTGCCCGGGAGAGTAGCACCCGTATGTTGACGGCACTCAGGCCGGTGATCTGTTCTATCTCGTCCATCGAACAGTCTTCGATCCCTCTCAACCGGAGAACTTGCCGCTGATTTTCCGGCAGGCGGTCGATCAGGTGGCGGATTTGCTGTACTTTGTCTTGTCTTTCCAACTCTTCGTCCGGTGAAGAAGCGGTAGAAAGAGTGACGGCTTCGGTGACATCTGCGTCGCGCCTGTTAGCACGAGGTGAGCGAAGGAAATCGAGGCAGAGGTTCTTGACCAGCGTCACGCAGAAAGCTTCCGGATTTTGGATATCGGTCAGTTCATTCCGCCGACTCCACAACTTATAGTAGGCATCTTGCAGGATATCTTCGGCATCGGCCTTGTTTTCGACCAGCGCATAAGCAATCCGGAAGAGCTTGGGATGGAGGGGAAGGAACAGCCTTTTAAAGTTCTCAACATCCATCTTTGTGGTCGTTTATTACTTTTTCGATGTCAGATGGTTTGATCTTTCCTTTGATGCGGATCAGGGCATCGTCGCCTCCATCGGTTGTCAAGATTACCAGTTCGCGGATGATGTCTTTGTCAATACGTACCATTACTTTCGTGCGGTTGCCCTCTTCGTTGGCATTGACCATTGTTTCGTAATTCGGGTCTTTCAGTTTCTTGATAGCAGCGCGGAGATCGTCTTTGACGGTATTGCCGCATTCCTCGAAAGAAAGGACTTCGATGCTTTTTACACCCATCGTCTCGGTGAACAGGCTGCTTATTTTCATCAGGAACGGGCCGACCGTTACGTGGGTTACGTTTTTTTGCTTGGCAAAGTCGTTGAACAGTTTGTCCATGCTCTGGCTATATCCTGCTTGGCAGAATAGGATGAGGATCAGGATTGCGATGTATTTTTTCATCTTTCTAATGTATTAATCGTTACTTATTCCGTTAGTTCCGGCTCTTCAACGCGCGCTATTGGAGAGCGTTCATTAAGTAGACGGGAACGGAAAAGCTGTTGTTACAAAGAAAGAGAAAAATTTATGATTTTTCCTTACTTTCTGCTATTTCAACGAAATAAACGCTCGAACAAATCAGGAGGACAGCTATTAATTGGGACCAACTGAAGCGATCTTGTCCTAATGCCAGCGAGGTAATGGTTGCCACAATCAGGATCAGGTAACCATAGATGGCCACCAGTGTGGTTTTCAGATATTTTAGTCCGACCGGTATTAACAGGTAACTGATAACGGTCGGGAAAATCAGGACGAATGCCAAGACTGCCATCGGTTTCCAATGGATCGGGAGTGTGAAAAGTGTCGTTTCGAATCCTGTAAATCCAGAAACGATGATGGCGGAGAAGGCCGCACCGGAAAAGGTGTATCGCAGCATTGTCATAACTCCCACATGTTTCAATATCCGGTTGCTTGCAATCAGATAGATTGCATAAGCTAAGGAACTTAGCAGGCAAAGCAGATTTCCGGTGAAGGCATCGGAAGCCAGGTCGTCGCTTTTCTGTGTCAGGATGCAGAGCAATGCGCCGCCTAATCCGATCAGGATACCGGTTATTTTCATCTTTGTGATTGTTTCTTTAAAGAAGATGACAGAAAGGATGAACACCCAGATAGGCTGTAAACTGGAGAAAATGGAGCTTGATACAGGGGTCGTTTTGCTCAATCCCAGTAAGTAAAAGAACATGAAGCCATAAATGCCGAGTGCCCCCAACAGGAATAAGAGAATCTTTTCCCGGCGGCTGGATGTCTCTGGCTTGGTGAACATACCGATAATCCAGAACGCAAGGGCGGCAAATGTACAGCGCAGGGTTACACCCATCAGCGGACTTATCCATAGCGGTAGGAGGTATTTCAACGCATTCATATTCAACCCGCTGAAAGTTTTGGAAATAATCATGTAAATATTGGCTTCTCTTATTTTATTTTTCACGATGCTTGGGATTTTATGTTATACTTGTTTGATGCGGTCGTCGAACAAGAACGAATCTTGTTTCAGGTAGGCCCATGCGGCAGCTATCAGGGCAATGGCCATATTGAAGATGAAAGCGAACTGCTGTGTCTCGATATGGAGCATATCCTTGAGTATGTTTATAATGAAAGGGCAAAGAAGAATGGCCAGATAGTTCATGGCCATAACGAATGCCAGTGCAAGCGTCACTTTTTCAGGAATAGCCGTGCGGGTCGTTTTGTCGTAAGCTATCGGTTGTATGACACCATAGCCTAATCCGGCAAAGATACAACCCAGCCCGATCAACCATTCGGTGCGGGAAACGAGTATAAGTGCCATTCCTACAGCGATCGAGACCATACAGGCAAATTTGGTCTTTTTGCCGAAGAAGGAGACAATTTGATTCAGTATAAATCCTGGCGACATGATAGCCAAGAAAAATAGCGAGATCATAATACCCGAATTACCGCTGGTAAAATGATATTCTTTCATCAGGAAAGGAAGATTGAAGCTGATGATGATCACTAAGTAAGTAGCCAACCCATAGAACGACATGATCTGCATCAGGTGGGGAATCTGTATACCGAACTTCCCGAAATTGCTATTGGTAGGCCTTTCCGTTCTCCGGCTAGTGGTGTTTATGCCTATACCGGGATACGGTGAAATATTCTTTTTCAGATAGAACGAGAGAACGATCGAGATCAGCGGAAACAGGTAGACGACAAACGGCAAATGCCAGTTCACCTCTGCCAGATACCCCGTCAGAACGGTGGCCAGCACTAACGTTATATTCGTAATGGCGGAACTGAGCCCGAACTGTTTCGTACGGTATGTTCCTGTAAAAAAGCGGGAAATCAAACCGGTGGAAAGCGGCACGATCAATCCGGAACCGATCCCCAATAATGCGCTGACTGTTATCAGTTGCCACATTTTTGTGGAAAGCATGTACAGGATGCCGCTCAACGAGAAGATCACCAGTCCCACTTGCAACAGAAGGACATTATTGATCTTTTCCGTCAGTTTGCCCGACAGGATGATAAAAGGGATGATCAAGAGGGAAGGAAGTGATGAAAGCATCTGTATGTCCAGTTCTGTGGAATGCGGAAAGATTGCAGAAAGTCTTCCTAAGATTGGGGAGACAGCCAGGCCGGGCAGTGCATTCAGTGCCGATATCGACCATATGCCTATTAGCGTGATAAGAGGAATCGTCCCCTGTCCGGTCTGTATTCGCATAATCGTTTCGTTACATCATTTTTTATTGTATTGAAACAATCCCGAATAGTGAAAGTTCATTGTTTTAATAAACCCCAAATATCGTATGTTTAACGAAAAACGCAGAACAATTGCGGATAGTAGCTGTTTTTGCCATACAATCGGCCGAAACAAGTCGATAGCGCCATTATTAATTAAAAACAAAAAGACATGGAAGATTCTAATTTCAGAAAAGGTGATGCCAAGACAGCAATCTTTGGCTCGGAAAAGATGCTACAAGCCTCTCCTGTAGACAAAATCCCTGATGGTCCTACCACCCCGGAAATCGCGTATCAGATGGTTAAAGACGAAACGTTTGCACAGACACAGCCCCGCTTGAACCTGGCGACATTCGTAACTACCTATATGGACGACTATGCAACCAAACTTATGAACGAGGCGATCAACATCAACTATATCGATGAAACGGAATATCCGCGTATTGCCGTTATGAACGCCAAATGTATCAACATCGTAGCCAATTTGTGGAATACTCCCGAACAGGCAAAATGGAAAGCCGGTGCATTGGCTATCGGTTCGTCCGAAGCATGTATGTTGGGAGGTGTCGCAGCTTGGTTGCGCTGGCGTAAGAAAAGGCAAGCCGCCGGTAAGCCTGTGGATAAGCCGAACTTCGTTATTTCTACCGGATTTCAGGTTGTATGGGAAAAATTCGCCCAGCTTTGGCAGATCGAAATGCGTCAGGTGCCTCTGACATTGGAGAAGACTACGCTCGATCCCGAAGAAGCATTGAAGATGTGTGATGAAAATACAATCTGTATCGTGCCGATCCAAGGGGTTACATGGACAGGTCTGAACGATGATGTGGAGGCTTTGGACAAAGCTCTTGATGCTTACAATACAAAGACCGGCTACGATATTCCAATTCACGTGGATGCTGCTTCCGGCGGTTTTATCCTCCCGTTCCTGAAACCGGAATTGAAGTGGGACTTCCGTTTGAAATGGGTTCTTTCCATCAGTACGTCCGGACATAAGTTCGGTCTGGTTTATCCGGGCCTGGGTTGGGTTGTCTGGAAAGACAAGTCATATTTGCCCGACTCCATGTCATTCAGTGTAAATTATTTGGGAGCCAATATCACACAGGTAGGTCTGAATTTCTCCCGTCCTGCCGCCCAGATCCTCGGACAATATTACCAATTTATCCGTCTCGGGTTCGAAGGGTATAAAGCAGTTCAGGAAAACAGCATGGCGGTTACCCAATACTTACATGATCAGATCGGTAAGATGGCTCCGTTCGTGAACTACAGCAACGAAGTCGTGAACCCGTTGTTTATCTGGTATCTGAAACCGGACTATGCGAAAAAAGCGAAATGGACCCTGTACGACCTGCAGGATAAACTGAAACAAAGCGGTTGGATGGTTCCTGCCTATACATTGCCAAACAATCTTGAAAACCATGTCGTGATGCGTATCGTTGCCCGTCAGGGATTTAGTCGCGACATGGCTGACCAGTTGCTGAATGATATCACAGGAGCTGTTGCGGAACTTGAAAAACTGGAATATCCGACTCCTACCCGTATCGCACAGGATAAGAATCAGGAAGTGAAAGGTTCTGTGTTTACTCATACGGGTATGCCCCATAAAAAGAAATGATCATGAGTAAAACAATTTCCGTTTCACAGATAAAAGAAGCGGCACAGGAGGCTTACGAGCAGTTCAAGGATAATACGGGTGGCAAGAATGCTGATTACATCCCTTATCTGGCTAATATTGACAAGAACTTGTTCGGTATCAGTATCTGCCTGTTGGATGGCAGAACCATTACGTTAGGGGACTCTTCCTACTGTTTCGGGATCGAATCCGTTTCGAAAGTACATACGGCTATCCTGGCACTTCGCCAGTACGGAGCCGAGAAAGTGCTAAAGATGATCGGTGCCGATGCCACCGGTCTTCCTTTCAACTCCATCATGGCGATCTTGTTGGAAAATGACCATCCTTCCACTCCACTGGTAAACGCCGGAGCGATCACGGCTTGCAGTATGGTGCAACCGGTCGGTAGTTCCGACAAGAAGTGGGAAGCCATCGTTTCCAACATCACCGACCTTTGCGGGAGTGCTCCGCAACTGATCGATGAACTGTACAAGTCAGAGACTGCCACCAACTTCAATAACCGTTCTATCGCCTGGTTACTGAAGAATTACAACCGTATCTATGACGATCCGGATATGTCGCTCGACCTGTATACTCGCCAGTGTTCGTTGGGTATCACAGCCGAACAACTTTCCATCGCCGCAGCAACGATTGCCAACGATGGCGTGAACCCGGTTACAAAGAAACTTGTCTTCGACGCTTCTTTGTCGCCTAAAATCACATCCTTAGTGGCTACGGTCGGTTTCTATGAACGTACGGGAGACTGGTTGTACACTTCCGGTATTCCTGCCAAAACGGGTGTTGGCGGCGGTGTCATGGGGATCATGCCCGGACACTTCGGAATCTCCGCCTTTGCGCCTCCATTGGATAGCTCCGGCAATTCGGTGAAAGCACAATTGGCGATCAAATATATAATGAATAAACTGGGGCTCTCCATTTTTGGCAGTACCCGGTTTACAATCACCGGTTAAAACGGTTTATTCTTTTAGTTGACGAGCCTCCACTCCCCTGAAATAATAGGGAGACGGGAGGCTTGTTTTTTTGCGGGAATAGTTTTTCATTTGAAATTCCAGTTCATTTTAATCTTACATTTTGTTCGGCCTGACGGTTTTTGTTTGACAACAGAAAGTATGTGATAGGCAACTTGTCCGGTTATTGCTTCTGTTTTGTCAGCCTGAGTAGGAAAAGCCAAGAGTTGCGCAGTATTTTGGCGATGACGACCGTCTTCATGGTAATAGATCGGCAAATAAATGGGAAAAGTACGTTTTATATTCAAAAAGAAGAATATTTGAATTCTTTCATCGTCAGACCTGCCAATTGTTAAATAACTTGTTTTTTACAATAAGTAGTTTTGAATTTATTTGTCTGTTTGAGTGGAACCGGCCGGTTTGGCTTCTGATGCTTGTCCGGAGGAGACGGGATGCGTTTGATTATAATAATCTTCTTTTTTCTTGTTTGCCGATTGTACTAGGCTCGTGACATAGACCGTGAAGATCGGGAACATCATCATGCCGAGAGCGGCCAGCAGGACCGACAAAATACGCCCTGTAGGCGTGATCGCGATGATGTTCGAACCGACAGTCGTCACGTCCATGAAAGCCCACCAGAGGGCGTCGTTGTAATCCTTTACTTCAGGGTTCACCTTCTGTTCGATCACGAAAAAGATCAGGCTGGAGAAATAGACCATTGCCAGCAACATCGTCAGGTAGGAGACGAAGAGTCCGGAGGCCCGGTTCGAAGTTAGCCAGCCGACGACGATCGCCAGTGCCCATCCGCTGCGTACGAGCGGGATGAAACGTAGGAAATAGGTCACTTCGGCCGAGAAGGTGAAATCGTAGTAATTGATAATATTAAGATAAGGGATCGAAACCAGCAGGAAGAGGAAATGGGTTTGCAAATAATGAATTTTATCTTTTGACAGGAAAAACTCCAATATGAAATCGGCGATGAAGAACATGCAGATCCAGAACTGCGTTTTCAGATACGAAGTCTGAGAGATGAACGGTATGTTGTTGAACGTGTCGATCGAAATATCCACAATCAGGAAAAGCGAGAGTAGCAATATCATCACATGAAGCACTCCGTAAATGCCTCGCTTTTCATAAAAAAAGTCATTGAATGCAGTTCTCATTGTCTTTTAATATTTGGTATTTATTTTGTAAATCATCATTTACATTTTATCCGATGAAACAGCAAAATGACACCTTTTGTTTTTAACACTTGTCTGTTAATTAACCAAGTTTGACATCCTGTTGACAAACTAACACAAAAACGAGTTGTTATACTGTCAATACAAGCAAAACAAAATTCACATTTTAATAGTAAAATTCATGGCAAATATTGGAAAAGCAGTAAAACTTGGAGTATTTACTCTTGCGATTATGAATGTCACGGCAGTCGTCTCGCTCCGCGGGTTGCCTGCTGAGGCTGTGTATGGACTGAGTTCAGCCTTTTATTATCTGTTTGCGGCAATCGTGTTCTTAATTCCTACCTCGTTGGTGGCAGCTGAGTTGGCTGCCATGTTCCAGGATAAACAGGGCGGGGTATTCCGATGGGTAGGAGAGGCCTATGGAAAGAAATGGGGTTTCCTGGCTATCTGGGTACAATGGATCGAGAGTACGATCTGGTATCCGACCGTATTGACTTTCGGTGCTGTATCCATCGCCTTTATTGGGATGAACGATGCGCACGATATGACGCTGGCTTCAAACAAAATGTATACGCTGGTTGTCGTATTGATTATTTACTGGCTCGCTACGTTTATCTCTTTGAAAGGTCTGAGCTGGGTAGGTAAAGTGGCTAAAGTGGGTGGCATCGTCGGTACGATCATCCCTGCTGCCTTGTTGATTATCTTAGGTATCGTGTACCTGGCTTCCGGCGGTCATTCCAACATGGACTTCCACAGCAATTTCTTCCCTGACTTTACGAAGTTCGATAACCTGGTGCTTGCTTCCAGTATCTTCCTTTTTTATGCCGGTATGGAAATGGGCGGTATTCATGTGAAAGATGTCGAAAACCCTTCCGTCAATTATCCGAAGGCCGTGTTTATCGGTGCGCTGATCACGGTGTTGATCTTCGTGTTGGGAACATTTGCATTAGGTATCATTATCCCGCAGAAGGACATTAACCTGACTCAGAGTTTGTTGGTCGGTTTTGACAACTATTTCAAGTTTATTCATGCTTCTTGGCTGTCGCCGGTTATCGCAGTTGCATTGGCTTTCGGCGTGTTGGCAGGTGTATTGACATGGGTGGCCGGTCCGTCAAAAGGTATCTTTGCCGTTGGCAAAGCCGGTTATCTGCCTCCGTTCTTCCAGAAAACAAATAAGTTGGGTGTGCAGAAAAATATCCTGCTGGTTCAGGGCTTGGCTGTTACATTCCTGAGCTTGTTGTTCGTGGTTATGCCTTCCGTACAAAGTTTCTATCAGATTTTGTCACAGTTGACAGTTATCCTTTATCTGATTATGTATATGCTGATGTTCTCTGGTGCAATCGCATTGCGTTATCGGATGAAGAAAGCCGGTCGTCCGTTCCGTATCGGTAAGAGTGGCAACGGTCTGATGTGGTTTATCGGCGGCCTTGGTTTTTGCGGTTCATTGCTTGCCTTCGTACTGAGTTTTATTCCGCCCAGTCAAATTTCTACAGGTAACAATACCGTTTGGTTTGCCGTGCTGATTATCGGCGCTATCGTGGTGGTAGCCGCTCCGTTCATTATCTATGCTGCCAAAAAACCGTCTTGGGTGGACCCGAATACTGCCTTTGAACCGTTCCATTGGGAAGTCGACAAACAGGTAGAAGGAACTGCTGCGACTACTACAAGTATAGCTTCTGAAACAACGGCTTCCGCTTCTAAAACATCGGATCGCAACACTGTAACCGGCATATCTTCTTCCGGAACGTCAGGCAAGATCTAACCGTCAGGCTTGCTCCGGCCTAAGCTGGTGAGCGTTAAGGGCAGAGACCGGAGTGAGAGATAAATTATTATTTTCCTGAAAATATTATTGATTATAGAATGAAACAAGGGTAGTTCACAATGTATGGACTGCCCTTGTTTATTTAAGAGACTAGTATCAGGAGATGTGAGTGCTCAAACAGTTACATATTGGGGGTTCCGTAGCTTGACGAGTGCATGGGATATGATACATTCAGTTACAAGTTCATCATGCATAAATATTTTTGTAAATGAGAAGTGAGATGAAAAGCGGCCCCGTCCTGGTTAAATTTGAATAGAGGTGTGTTGTTGGCGATAAGTTGAGAAGGGATAAAATGGGCGGGGCGCTTTCATATGTCTTTTGAGTGGCGATATTCGGCTGTTACACCTGACATAACCGAACATAAAATAAAACTTACATTACAGAATAGTATTTTCCATATTCCCTTCAACAGGAAGCCATTCGCTGGTACTTACATTTTCGAGTGTGATGTCTTTACCGTTGAAAAGAAGGTTGTAGATATATCTTCTTCCTTTTTCCCACTTCGTATTGGCGGGAATTTTATATTTGAATGTCGTTTCGTTGATGGTGAAGAGCACTTCCACATCTCCGTCTGTTCTGATACGCGATGTGGGGATTACCATTAGTTGTTGCGGCTCGTCCGGTATCTTTTTCAACATGCGCGGAGTATTCAGTTTTAGTCGGGTAGAGGCATTTGTCCCGGCACATCCGCCGATATTTCCGGTTTTAATGTTCATCTTACCCCTGAAGCAAAGAGCTGTACCGCCGGCTTTGTTTCCGATCTGTATCGCATGGAGTAGGAAGCAGCCTTCTGCTTCCGGTGTCATTCGCAGTTGGAAGCTCAGGAGCGAAAGCGTATGATTCATGTTAAGCAACGCGACTGGGGAAATCTGGTTGACCGCTCGTTGCCCGCTGGCCTGTATCCCGTACATGTAATCTTTCGTCAGGGAAGCGTCCGGCGATATGCGGACCAGGATATTCTCCGGGTCGAAATTAACCTGCGACTGATACGGGTAATAGGCATAAACGGTGACTGGTTCCTCGTTCAGATAAATATCGGGTGATTGGCGCCAGTTCAGCTTGTTGTTTACCAGAAAGGCTTCAGCCCGCACGTTTTTGTAATCCGGATTACTATCGTAGATGTTGCCGGTACTTTCCGAGACGACATGCAACCCGATGACCGATCCTCTTGTAAATTCTTGCATAAAATTAGGAGACTTTGTTGTCAGCACCTTTGTTATTATTCTTAAAGGTTGCTCTTTCATGCCTAAATTTTCAATGAGTCCCGGGTCGTAGTCGTTTGTGCAACTAAAAATACTAACCGCCGTCATCATAAATAGTAGTAATTTATTCATTCTTTGTATTATTTTTGTGAAGTGATTGCAGGTACAAAGATCAGTCAGTTTGGAGAGGTAGAGGGTGCATTCGGTATAAAACCACGATGAAATCGTATAAAACCACGAGGTGCAAATTATCTACAGGCATCAAATTGTCTACTAATGGTTCAGATCAACTATTTAATGCTTCAATTTGTTTACTTGATACGAGGGATATATTATGTTGGACAAAATTCAGTTTTTATTAAGCTTACAGATCATCGGATTCTGTATCTTCGGTGGAGCTACCCTATTGCTCCGGGCCGGTGATAACCGGGCGAAAAGGATATTAGGGTGGGGTCTGTTTTTGTGGGCTTTTCTGGCTGCCATAAGGTTGTCTGTGAACCTTTACCTGCATAAACCGAAAGAGGCTTTCCATCCGGATATATTGATTATGGGTGCTTTGGTAACGGCAACGCTTGCTTGTTATGTGATTGAGGTCTTACGGCCCGGGTTTCTTACCTGCAAACGTTTTTTCTTATTTATCAGTCCGGTTGTTTTTGGTGGACTGGCTTACCTGACTTATCGTTTGTCGGGAGGTGAAATTCATACCTACTATTCAATAAGGGAGGTTTTCGAATACTTGAATATGGATGTTTTGCTTCGTATGACAGTCTTTCTGCTGACTTTGTTTTATATGATTCTGCCCGTTTATCTGATAGCAAGGTACAGTAAAGACTTCAATGTTTTTTTAGCAGAGAATGTTTCCGATCCGGAAGAATATGATTTGGAATGGTTAAGGAAAACCATGATAATTTTGATTGTTCTGTATGGTTTCTATCTTGTCTTATTGCTGACCAATACACCATTGATGTATGTGATCGACAAAACAGTCCTGTTGTTCGTTTGGTATTATTTCTTTTATAAGGCGCTATTTCTGAAGGTAGTTGTTTTGGAGCATTCTTTTAAAAGTGGATGGGATCTTCCGTATCAGGAGGACGACAATGACGATGATGAACACAGGGTTCTCAGTAAACGCTATGCAGAGGAAGTAAGTGCATGGTTTGAAAGAGAAAAACCGTATCTTCGCGAAGATTTACGCCTGACGGATTTGCAACGGATCTTCCCTATCAGCCGTTCTTATCTTTCCCAATTGTTTAACCGGGAGTTGGGACAATCGTTCTCCGATTATGTCAACCAGTTCCGGATCGAGGAAAGCAAGCGCTTGATGGATGCCGAGCCGAATGCCAGTATACAGGAGATTGCCGAACGTTCCGGATTCCATTCGATCAGTACGTTCCGGCGGGCTTTCCAGAAGTGTACGGGCACGATCCCGTCGGAGTATAAGAATAACAAATAAATACATAACGATCTTTATTCTACCATGGACACTGTTCAAACTACTACTGCCAGACCGCATATTGTCTGGCTGGATGTTCTTCGTCTTGTCGCCATCTTGATGGTGATTGCCATTCATTGCACTGATCCGTTTAACGCTTCGCCTGAATCGCGTGCCAATCCGGAGTTCAATTTCTGGGGTTCTGTTTATGGCTCCATGCTGCGTGCCAGTGTGCCGCTTTTTGTGATGATGACCGGATTTCTTTTGTTGCCGGTCAGGCAAGAGGCTTCTGCCTTTTATAAGAAACGCATTCCACGTGTGTTGTTTCCATTTCTGATCTGGTCTGTTTTGTTTGATCTGGCGCCCTGGTTCATCCAGTGGATAGGAGGCAGCCCGGAACTGGTGACGGACTTTTTCCCTTGGGAACCAAACCCTTCGGCCTCGTTTGTAGAGGCGTTGAAGACGATCGCTTTGATCCCTGTAACCTTTACGGTCTATGCGACGCCAATGTGGTATATCTATGTGCTGATAGGACTTTATCTGTATATGCCGGTCTTTTCCGCATGGGTGGAAAAGGCGTCGGATAAGGCGAAGCGTATGTTTCTGGCGTTTTGGTTTATTTCGTTGTTTATCCCTTATCTGACGGAGTTTGTTTCGCATTACCAGTTCGGAACCTGCTCATGGAATTCATTCGGTCTATTTTATTATTTTGCCGGTTTCAACGGCTATTTGCTGTTAGGACATTATTTAGGGAAAAGAACGGATTGGTCGCTTGGCAAGACTTTCTCGGTGACGGTTCCGCTGTTTTTAGTTGGCTATTTTATTACATTAGCCGGCTTTCGCTATATGACATCCGATCCGAACGTGAGCGAGGAGGGGATGGAGTTGTTCTTTACTTATTGTTCGCCTAACGCATTGTTGATGACGGCTGCCGTTTTCTTGTTGGTACGGAAAGTACGGATTACTTCGCCGGTTATTTGCCGTGCCCTTGCCAATCTGACCAAATGTGGTTTTGGCTTGTATTGCGTGCATTATTTCTTTGTCGGTCCTTCCTATATGTTCGCGCAGTGGATTGGAACACCTATTCCGGCCTTGGTTCCTGTTTCGACCATTCTTACCTTTATTTGTTCATGGTCATTTACTTATCTGGTGAGTAAGTTGCCACATGCGAAATATATCATAGGCTAAGGTGCTTTTTTATTGTTCGGCTGTTTGTACAAATGATGTTAAATAGACATTTGAGGTGAATAACGTATCTGTTTTACCTCTATTTTTGTGTTGTAAAACATAATTGTGCAATACTAATGCGGGTGTGTTTTGCATGAGTCGTTTTAAACAAAAAGAGAGAAGCTATGAAGAAGTTTTTTAGAAAGTGCCTCAGATGCCTTGAAATATTAGGTGAATATGGAATGCAGAAATATGGTATGAAATAAGAGGTAAATGTGTGTTTGGTAGGGAATGTCGGTACGGCATTCCTTTTTTTATTAGAAATGATGTTTTTCTATATAATGTAAAAGCTTGGCGGTGCGTTAAGCGTGGGGGTAGAATAGTTTTGACACCGCCAAGAATGCTTATTTGGATGAAGGAGAGGAGAGGCGGTAACTGACGAATGCGACGCGCCTACTATCCGGAGCCCAGGAATTGACATTGATTGTGCCCTGTCCTCCGAATAACTTGACTAATGTTTTTGGCTTTCCTCCTGTGGCTGGCATAATCCTAAGTTCAACGTTCTTATTGGGAAGATGCTGCCCCGGTTCCAGATCTCCTTTATAATAAGTGATAAAGATAACGGATTTACCGTCAGGCGAGACATGAGGAAACCAGGAATTGCGGGTTTCGTCAAACGTCATCTGGGTTTGTTCGGAGCCGTCTTTCTTCATTCTCCATACTTGCATCAAACCCGTGCGTACGGAATTGAACCAGATATATTCTCCGCAAGGGGAATATTCGGGACCATCGTCCAATCCTTCTGCTGTCGTCAGCTGTCTTTCTTCTCCTCCTTCAACTGGAATAATGTAAATGTCATAATTGCCTTTCCGGTCGGCACAATAGGCAAGTTGCCGTCCATCCGGGCTCCATCCGTGTAGGTAGCTAGGAGCAATCGGGGTGATCAAGCGAGGTGTCCCTCCTTGCATCGGGAGGGTATAGATGCGTGATTTGCCGTCTTCTTTCGTCCCGTGGCTGATAGCTATCTGCTTGCCGTCGGCAGCTATGACATGGTCGTTGTTGCATCGGGTGGCAAAGCCAGTGTTTATCATTTCAGGTTCGCCGGGCGAATCGGGGGAGAGTTTGTACAGTTTTCCCCCGCTATTATACACGAGCCACTGGCCGTCGGGTGTCCAGTTTGGAGCTTCGACACGGTAGGGGAATTCTTTGACTACGGTGCGCCTGCCGTTTGTTACGTCCAGTACTTCCAATATGCTGGTTACGTCGTTTTGTTGGGCGGATGCGAGCGACGTGAAAGCCGCTAAGAGAATCATACAACAGGTTTTCATAATGATTGAGAATTAATATGCGCTGAAAGATACTAAAATTAGCCGGGACGATAATGACCGTAAGGGATTAATTTTTTCTTTTCCTTGGTTTTCTTTAGGTAGCATTGATCCAGAAGCAGGGTGCGGTTTACTATTTTGTGCACTACCCTGAAATTGTGGTCTATCAAGATAATGCCTCTTGTCCGGGCGCTTTCGGTGATGTGCATACGTATTTCTTCTGCAGCAATAGGAGAGGCGTTGAACGGTTCGTCCAGCAGGAGATGGCCAGCTTTGCTGTAGAGGATAAGTTTGGTCACTTTCTAATATTCCATAGAATGTGATAGGAGTATCTATAAAACAACAGGTGTGCTGTTGATTAAGTATAGACAGCGCACCTGAAAATGAAAATTATTTGTAAAGAGAAGATTTTACCACTTATTATACAGCACCACTTCGCGAGTACCGCGTACGCTCATAGTCGGAAACCAGAGATCTTCTGCTGTCAGACCGCATTCGTCGACGGCTTGCAGGCAATATTCCAGTTTGCCGAAATCGGCATCGACATTGTTCGTCCCAAAGGTGAACTTGATTCCACGCTCTTTCGCTTTGCGGATGATGTCGAAGCTTGGAATTTTGTAGCGTGCGTTGATTTCGAGTGCAATGTTATGTTTTTTCAATACATCCAGGACGCGGTCGATACGCTCATCGGTCCAGTATTTGGCATACTCTGCATTCAACTCTTCCGGCAGGAAGGTAGGATTGGCATAGATGTCGGCCGGCTCATTGGTAAGGATCTTGACGGTCTGGTCCACCAAGTGATCCATATATTGTTCTTTGGTAACACCGTCGTAGTGTACCTCTTCGGGGCGGTATATCCTTGACAGACGTCCTTTATGGTCCACAATGGTCATTCCGTCGGTAAAGAGATAATCGAATACGCCTAAAGCCTTCTGAGAGAAGGTGGCTGTCCACTTACGGCCTTCACCTTGCACACCGCGCAGGAATGGCATGTCTTTTACTTCGTTGTAGTATTCGTACACTTCCTTGTCATCGGCAAGCATACGGCCTACGCCACCCTCACCGGCATTGGGAGCCACACCGTAGTTGATACCGTAGTTCATTGACATGGCGTGCGCCATCTCCTTCGTCAGGCCGCCTTTCAAATGCACGTGGTAATCTATCACGGGGAAGTTTTGCTGCTGGAAACGGATCACAGCATCGTTCTGTTCGTCTATCCGTGGCATTGTGTCTGCCTCATTGACCGCGTCTTTTTCCAAGCGGGTCATGTTGAGGTTACGAAAGGTTACATCACCGCTCATACCTTTTAGTGCAATAGAACCGCGGCTGAGCAAGCGCCCGGCATACTCTTTTGTACGATAGGGGTGTTCGGGTTCGGTATAGCATACTACTACCGTATCGTTTATGGCAATCATTATGTTATGCCCGCGTACAGCAATTTCAAAGTCGAACCACTTCCCGTCTTCAGCTAATGAACGGTAGAGGTTACGCACGGATGTGAGGCTGCCGCTTTTACGTGTGCCGTCGATGGCTCCGTTCCGGAATGCTACCTCATAGCCTGATTTCCCGTCGGTATGATGGAACAACAAGGCCGCTTCCGCATTTTCCCCGGTGAGAGCTTGCCCGGTAAGTATAAAGTTCTCATATTCTCCTTCAGCAAACCAGGTCGATCCGGCTGTCACGGTTATTTCATTACCGTCGGCAGTTCCCATTTCGGGACTGCTGAAACGGTCTAATGGTTCTGCAACGTTGTATCGTATGCAGCTGGTAAGCCCTAAGATACTTATCAAGGCCACTATTAATGCTGTACTGGTTTTATCAATCATAATGTATTTTGTTTTAGGTAATTACACATTAAAGCGGAAATGCATGATATCGCCGTCCTGAACGATATATTCTTTTCCCTCGACACTCATCTTTCCGGCTTCTTTTACAGCAGATTCCGAACCGTAGGAAATATAATCCTCATATTTGATGACTTCGGCGCGGATAAAGCCTTTTTCGAAGTCGGTATGGATCACACCGGCACATTGCGGGGCTTTCCATCCTTTATGGAAAGTCCAGGCACGACATTCGTCGGGACCGGCGGTCAGGAATGTTTGCAGGTTCAGGAGTTTGTAAGCGGACTTGATCAGACGGGCAACGCCGGATTCTTCCAAACCGATCTCCTGTAAGAACATCTGGCGTTCTTCGTAGGTGTCGAATTCGGCAATCTCGCTTTCGATCTTGGCCGCTACGACCAATATTTCAGCTCCTTCGTCTTTTACGGCTTCGCGGACAGCATCCACATATTTATTACCGTTGACTGCGCTTGCTTCATCTACGTTACAGACATACATTACCGGTTTGTCGGTCAACAGGAATAGATCGTGTGCGATCTTCTGCTCGTCTTTCGTCTCGAAAGAAACGGTGCGGGCACTTTTACCCTGTTCCAGTGCTTCCTTATATTTGCAAAGTACTTCATAAGCGATTTTAGCCTGCTTGTCACCGCCTGTCTGAGCCTGTTTCTGCACTTTGGCAATACGGCTGTCAATGGTTTCCAGGTCTTTGATCTGCAATTCGGTGTCAATGATTTCCTTGTCGCGAACCGGATCGACACGGCCGTCCACATGAACAATATTGTCGTCATCGAAGCAACGCAGTACATGCAGGATTGCATCTGTTTCGCGAATATTGGCAAGGAATTTGTTTCCCAGCCCTTCTCCTTTGCTGGCGCCTTTTACAAGGCCGGCGATGTCTACGATTTCCACCGTAGTAGGGATAACACGCTGGGGATGTTCGATTTCTGCCAGTTTGTTCAAACGTTCGTCCGGTACGGTGATCACGCCGACATTCGGTTCGATCGTACAGAACGGGAAGTTAGCAGACTGTGCTTTTGCATTCGATAAGCAATTGAAAAGAGTAGACTTTCCTACGTTGGGAAGTCCTACGATGCCACATTGTAATGCCATTCTATTTTGTTGTTATGATTTATTCAAACTTTGTTTCCAGACTGCAAAGATATACAATCTTTTGTATTTATGTTGCCGGATACAGGCGAACCGGATATAGAAAATATTGTTTGGGCGAATAAGCGGGAGAGGAATTTGAGTCTTTTAATAATCCAGTATGGCCCGAACCTGCCGCTTTTCCTTTTTGGGGCATATAGCGAGGCGGCTGTTTGCCATATTGAATGCTACTCCCAGATCGATCACGCTGTTGTCTTTGCACCAGTATTCCTCGTCGTATAAAAAAGTTCCTTGATACTTGGCGAGGAACATGTTGAATTCCCGTTGCCTGGTGTGCAGTAATACCAGATTGAGCATATCCGGCAGATGCCAGTTGTCTAAGGTCCCTTCGGAAATGGACTCGCAATAGATCAAGGCATCGAAATAATCGAGTGTCTGTTCCCGTATCTCCATTACCGAACCTTTATAAGGGGCTATATCGGGTTCTATATGCTGACCGGGAGAATCTGCTCCAGCCTGTATGATCACGCCGTTTGCATAGAGATCTCCGACTGCCGGAACCCGGAAAGGGGGAAGATGGATACCTTGCGCGATCTTATATCCTTTTTCGGGGTAATAGTAAGTGAAATGGCTCAGTGATGTCGTGAGGCGGATGGAACGGATGTGGCTGGCTTCATCCGGGATAGCGATTGAAATACCCCGATTCAGTATCTCTGTATCCGGTGTTATGTAACGATACAAGGGGAACTGTCCGGATGTGAATTCGAACGCTGCTTTTTGTACGGATGCCGGAAGATTGTCAGGGAATATGAAATACATAATTTTCCAATTGCTCCATCTGTCCCCCTAAGACGGAAAATATAATAAAAGCGTGGGAACTGCCATCTATCCAAGCAAGAGGTATCGCCAAACACCTATCCAGCAGATAGACAACAGCCCACGCTTGATGTTTATATATTATGTATATATATACAAAAAACGTGAGGCAATTGTTGTCTACTGTCCTTGCTGGATGAAAAATTGGCGATTTTCTTGCTTAAGGACAATATGATAACGCTTCTGTTTTACTATGTGATATTGCAACTCCTTGCAATAAATTTCACGACAAAGATAGTGTATAAATGCTGTGATTTATAAACTTTATGTGTTTTTGTTAATGCG
Source organism: Parabacteroides sp. MSK.9.14 (assembly GCF_019041495.1). Lineage (NCBI taxonomy): Bacteria > Pseudomonadati > Bacteroidota > Bacteroidia > Bacteroidales > Tannerellaceae > Parabacteroides > Parabacteroides sp. MSK.9.14. Next base: position 36,287 of record NZ_JAHPXO010000001.1, on the reverse strand, counting down.
CTTCCAGCCAGTTTACCCCTTCACCGCAGTCGGCGATCAAGGGAACTTGCAGTTTGATTGCATTTTCCATTTCATCCAACACGATTTGTTTCACTTTTTCCAATTCGTCTTTGTAGACGTTAAAGTTCAATTCATCGTGTACCTGCAGGATCATCTTGCTCCTCAGACCTTCGGTTTCGAAGCGGTTGAAGATGCGAACCATGGCAACTTTGATGATGTCGGCTGCACTGCCCTGGATCGGAGCGTTGATCGCGTTTCGTTCGGCATATCCCCGTACGATCGCGTTATGGGAGTTGATATCCGGCAGGAAACGTTTGCGCTTATAGATCGTCTCTACATATCCTTTTTCTTTCGCCACCTCGATGCTTTCGTCCATGTATGCACGGATGTCTGGATAGGTTTTGAAGTATCCTTCGATCAACTCTTTTGACTCTGCGCGTGGGATGCTCAGCCGTTCGGCCAACCCGAAAACAGAGATTCCGTAGATAATGCCGAAATTGGCCGTTTTCGCTTTCCGACGCATATCGGAAGTGACTTCTTCAACCGGAATACCGTATATCTTGGCGGCTGTGGCGGCATGAATGTCGGCTCCGCTGCGGAAGGCTTCTATCATGTGGGCATCCTGGCTCAGATGGGCCATGATGCGAAGTTCGATCTGCGAATAGTCGGCGGAGAAGAAAATACAGTCTTCGTTTTCGGCTGTAAAGGCTTTCCGGATTTCACGTCCCAACTCATCGCGTACCGGAATGTTTTGCAGGTTCGGATTGGTGGAACTGAGGCGGCCGGTCGAGGTGACTGCTTGGTTGTAGGACGTGTGGATCTTGCCGGTTTCCGGGTTGATCAGTTCGGGTAGGGCATCGATATAGGTGCTGAGCAGCTTCTTCAGCCCTCGATATTCGAGCAGCTTTCCCACGACGGGATGTTTGGAACGCATTTTTTCCAGTATTTCTTCACTCGTGCTATAGCTGCCTGTCTTTGTCTTCCTCGCTTTCTCTTCTATCTTGAGGTGATCGAAAAGGACTTCGCCGACCTGGCGGGCAGAATTGATGTTGAACTTCATTCCTGCCAGTTCGTAGATCTCTTTCTCCAACTTCTTGAGTGCGGTCGTCAGTTCCTCGGACGATTGTTTCAAGGCGACGGTGTCAAGCGTCACTCCCGTATATTCCATTTCAGCCAATACATATATTAAAGGCATCTCGATGTCATAAAAAAGCGATTCGAGTCCTTCTTTTTCCAGACAGGGGGTAAAATAGTTTTTCAGCTTGAGCGTGATGTCCGCGTCCTCGGCGGCATATTCGGCTACTTGGACAACCGGGACGTCACGCATGGTAAGTTGTTTCCTTTCTCTCGGGCCGATCAGTTCCTCGATCCGTACTGTTTTATATTTAAGGTATGTTTCGGCGAGGTAGTCCATACCGTGACGCAGTTCGGGATTCAGAAGGTAGTGGGCGATCATCGTGTCGAATAGAGGGCCGGCTATCCGGATTCCATATTTGCGGACGACAAGGATGTCGAATTTTATATTTTGTCCGATCTTGAGAGATTTCGGATTCTGCAGGGCGGGGGAGAAGTGGGCAAGAATTTTGTCGGCTTCTTCGCGGGCTGCCGGAACAGGGACGTACCAGGCCTCGTTTTCCTTCACGGCGAACGACATTCCGACCAATCCGGCCTTCAATGGATCTATACCATCTGTTTCCGTGTCAAAAGCAAAAAAATCCTGTTCGTTCAAAAACCGCCCTAATTCTATTCTTTTTTCCTCTGTATCAACAAGATAATAGGTGTGAGGAGTAGACTTTAAGTTCGCGAGAGTCGAATATTTGGGAACAGCCGTAGGTTCGGTCGCAAATTCTTCAAAGAGCGAGCCTTGAATCGGGCCTGCCGGAGCTGCTTTTTTTCTTGTATCGGCTTTTGCTGGCGCCGGTGCTGTTTTGGACTCCGTTTTGACTTTTTCCGGCTCTCCGCTCATTCTGTTAATAAATGTTCTGAATTCTAATTCAGTGTAAATCTCTACGAGACGTTCCTCATTCATCTTTTCACGGATGCATTTGGCAGCATCGAACCGGATCGGTACATCCGTCTTGATTGTTGCCAGGAATTTGGAGAAGCGGATCTGCTCCATGTTCTCCATGACCTTCTTTTGAAGGGAGCCTTTCAGCTTGTCGGTATTCTCCAAAAGATTTTCGATCGTTCCGAATTCGGCCAATAATTTCTGGGCGGTCTTTTCACCGACACCCGGACATCCGGGGATGTTGTCGGAACTGTCGCCCATCAGTCCTAAAAGGTCGATCACCTGGTCGACGGATGTCAGGCCGTATTTGTCCAGTACTTCGGGTACGCCCATAATCTCGTAGTCACCGCCGAAGCGGGGGCGGTACATGAATATATGTTCGGATACCAGCTGGCCGTAGTCTTTGTCAGGTGTCATCATATATACTTCGAAACCTTCTTTTTCGGCTTGCTTGGCAACCGTGCCGATAACATCGTCGGCCTCATAGCGCGGAACTTCCAGTATCGGGATATTGTAGGCTTCTATGATGTCTTTGATGAAAGGGACCGACTTGCGGATATCTTCCGGCGTCTCTTGCCGTTGCGCCTTGTACTGTTCGTAGGCTTCGTGGCGGAAAGTCGGACCTTTCGGGTCGAAGCCTACCGCAATATGGGTCGGGTTTTCACGTTTCAGGACATCTTCCAGGCTGTTGATAAAACCGAAGATGGCCGAAGTGTTCATGCCTTTGGAGTTGATACGCGGGTTCTTGATAAAAGCGTAGTAAGACCGATAAATCAATGCATATGCATCTATGAGGAATAACTTCATCTCTTTTAACACGTTTTAGTGTGACAATTGTCGGTAAATGTACGAAAAAACTCGCTTACTCGATACTTTTTGTTACTTTTGCGCATCTTAGGATCAATTATGAAGGATAGAAGTAAAATAGAACAACCGGTTGCCGTAGAGTTTAAACGTTTTAATGATGAGTTTGCTGCTTCGCTGCGAAGCGAAACGAATCGTTTGCAATCAGCTATTGACCAGATACTGAATGCGAGCGGAAAACATGTCCGCCCCTTATTAGTACTTTTGACGGCTAAAGCATGTGGGCAGGTAACGGATAATACGATCAATTCGGCTGTTCTGTTGGAACTGCTTCATACTGCCACACTGATTCATGATGATGTGATCGACGAGACAAAACAGCGTCGCGGGGTTCCTTCCTTGAATGCCATATTCGATAACCGCATTTCTGTCTTAGTGGGCGATTATGTCCTTTCCACCGCGTTGATCCGTTCTATCCAGACAGGTAATCTGCAAATCATAGGTATTGTTTCCAATCTCGGACGCGATCTTTCGGAAGGGGAGATCAAGCAGTTGGAAACGGCCGAAGAAAGCATCATCGACGAATCCTGCTATATGCAGGTGATACGGAAAAAGACGGCCATGCTGCTTTCCGCTTGTGCCGAGATCGGTTCCATCTCTGCCGGGGCATCCGGTGAAATGGTGGAAAAATGCCGTGAGTTCGGCGAATACTTAGGTTACTGTTTCCAGATCAAAGATGATATCTTCGACTACTTCAAAGAAGCGAATATCGGCAAACCGACCGGCAACGATATCCGGGAGGGAAAGGTCACGCTCCCCTTGCTGCACGCGTTGCAGACGGGTAGGAGAGAAGAGGCAGAACATTGCCTTCATATCATAAATGAAAAAGACTTTACCACAGAGAATATAGATTTGCTGATTGATTTTGCGAAAGCGAACGGGGGAATCGAATATGCTGAACAGCGTATGCAGGTATATCATGACAAAGCGGTCGAGGTTTTGATGACACTTCCTGAATCGGAAGCACGCGAAGGTTTGCTGCTGCTTGCCGATTACATCGTAGAGCGCCGTAAATAGATTTTCGCGTATTTACTGTCACTCTATCACTTTTTTTCTTGCATCCTTTGTATATCAACATGTATTGAGTGTGATAGATGCCCTTTTCATCTATCACTCCTGTGTCACTCTCTATCACACTTTTCTTTTCATTTAATACGTTATTGGTTGAAAATCAATTTGATAAATATGCCGAAGGAAATTTAGGTTTGCTGCTTTATTATCAGTATCTTTGCCAGATATTACTTAAAAACAGTGACTATGACAAAAAAAGAAGCGATTAAGCTCTTCGAAGAGCGTAAAGTCCGGACCGTTTGGGACGATGAACTGGAAAAATGGTACTTTTCTATTGTAGATGTAATAGGTGTGTTAACCGACAGTCCTGATCCTCGAAATTATTGGAAAGTATTGAAAAATCGGTTGAAGAAGGAGGGAAATGAAACGGTTACAAATTGTAACCAGTTGAAATTGGTTGCCGAAGATGGAAAGAAACGTCTTACCGATGTTGCCGATACCGAACAACTTTTCCGCCTGATTCAATCTGTCCCTTCTCCCAAAGCCGAACCTTTTAAAGGGTGGATGGCGCAGATTGCCAGTGAAAGAATCGATGAATTGCAGGATCCTGAATTGACGATAGATCGTGCTATGTGGGAATATAAACGTTTGGGATACTCTGACAGCTGGATCAATCAACGATTAAAAAGCATTGAGATCCGTAAGAATCTGACGGACGAATGGAAGCGTTGTGGAATGGAAGAAGGGGTACAGTTCGCTTTTTTGACCGATATTATCACAAAGACTTGGTCTGATAAGACAACGAAAGAATATAAGGCGTATAAGGGGCTTAAGAAAGAAAACCTCCGGGATAATATGACTAATACGGAGTTGATCTTGAATATGCTTGCCGAAGCCTCCACAACGGAACTTTCGCAAGTAAAGAACCCTCAAAATTTCGATGAAAACGCCTCTGTAGCGATGGAAGGCGGCAAGGTCGCCAAAGTGGCCAGGCAGCAATTGGAAAGTCAGTTGGGACGTTCTGTTGTCTCTCCCTTGAATGCGCATAGCACCTTGGAAAAACTTCCGGAAGATACAGAGAAAGATGAATAAACTGCTTATATAAACACGACGACACCCGGATGTAGGCGATCCCTGCATCCGGGTGTTCGTTTAAGGTAGATCCGGGTGTAGCAGGTGGGAACATCCGGGTGTAGCCGAATTTATGTCGTTATCTTTGGAAGAAAAGACTATGGGTTTGTGAGAAATATCCCGTTGCTTTTCTTCTTATTTTCCCAGACGGTGTTCGATGTCTTCCACCAAACTGCTGGCTCCTATGCGGAACAGGTCTTTATTCAACCAATCGTTTCCTAATACTTCCTTGACGATGGTATAGTAGCGGACAGCCTCTTCTGCCGTGCGGACACCGCCTGCAACTTTAATACCGACACGTTTTCCCGTGATGGAATGGTACTTTTTCAAGACTTGGCACATCGTGTAAACGGCTTCCGGAGTGGCTCCCGGATAACCTTTCCCTGTCGATGTCTTGATGAAGTCCGCACCGGAATAGACTGCGAGGACAGCCGCCTTCTGAATGCTTTCGGGAGTCTGGAGAGCACCTGTCTCAAGGATGACCTTCAGTTTGGCATCACGGCAGCTTTCTTTGATCTCTTGAATTTCTTCGCTAAGTTCGTCATAATTTTCTTCGAGGAAATAGCCTAAGTTCATGACAACGTCGATTTCATCGGCTCCCTGCATGACGGCCATCGCTGTCTCGGCAATCTTTATTTCCATGAAGGTCTGCGAGGAAGGGAAACCGCCTGCTACGGACGCAATCTTTACCTCCTGTGCGGAGAGGGCCTCTTTTACCGTCTCAACAAACAGGGGATAGGTGCAGATGGCGGCAACGTTGGGTACGTCGGGGCGGGTTCCTTCGAAATCGTTCACCTTGTCGACCAGTTTCCAGATGCTCTCTTTCGTGTCGATACTGGTGAGGGAAGTCAGGTCGATGAAACCGTGAATCTGCTTCAAAACGTCGGGAGTGAAGTTGTCGTTCCCATGTTTTCCGAGCAGTGTCTTTACCCGTCCGGTCACTTCTTCCGTTGTGCCGGCCGCCTCGAATTTGGCGAATGCTTGCTGGTATTTATTGGTGTGGAGATGTTCGGTGTCTTCATCATGATGGTGATGTCCGCATCCACATTCGTGATCGTGTTCGTGTACCATAATCTTATAGTTTTTTATTGTTTATATGTCGTTCTTTATCCCGGTTCGTTTTCTTTTGCAGGTTCTTTTCGAAAGCAGCCGTCAGGTCGACGCCTGTCTGGTTGGCAAGGCAAAGCAATACCCATAGGACATCGGCCATTTCATCGCCTAAATCGCGGTGTTTCTCGCTCTCCTTGAAAGATTGTTCACCATATGTGCGGGCCATGATGCGGGCCAGTTCGCCGACTTCTTCGGTCAGAATGGTCATATTCGTCAGTTCGTTGAAGTAGCGGACACCATACGTTTTGATCCAGCTGTCCACCTGCTCCTGTGCCTGTTTAAGCGTAATTTCTGCCATATCTTTTCATTCTTTGTTTTGTGAGTCGATCCAGATCGTGACAGGCCCATCGTTCACCAGTTCCACTTTCATGTCGGCGCCGAACGTGCCGGTCTGTACTTCCTTTCCGATCTGCAGGCCCATCTCGGCGCAAAAAGCTTCGTACATCGGAATGGCTATGTCCGGTTTGGAGGCATGGATATAGGAAGGGCGGTTTCCCTTCTTTGTGGAGGCGTGCAGGGTAAACTGGCTGACCACCATCACTTCGCCTTCCGTTTCGACGATAGAACGGTTCATAACGCCGTTTTCATCGTCAAAGATGCGCAGGTTGGCAATCTTCTTGCACAACCATTCGATATCTTCTTGCGTGTCGCGGTCTTCAATACCGACCAGTACGAGCAGACCTTTCCCGATTTTGGATTTCAGCTGTCCGTCTATGGTTACGGAGGCATGCTGTACCCGTTGTATCAATGTTCTCATATCTTTATTTTAAACCATTTAATAATGCTTTTGTTTTGGCTTCTCCGATTACCTCTTTCAGTTCGTCGAAGCCGGCTTCACGTATTCGTTTTACGCTCTTAAAATGACGTAAAAGTAATACTTTTGTCTTTTCTCCGATCCCTTTTATCGTATCCAATTCGGATTTTGTCTGGCTTTTGCTGCGCTTATCCTTATGGAAAGTGATGGCGAAACGATGCACCTCGTCCTGTATTTGCGTGAAGAATTTGAACATGAAACTTTGTATCGGCATGCCGATCGTTTCGGGAGGGAAGCCGAACAGGAGTTCCGAAGTCCGGTGTTTCCCGTCTTTTGCCAACCCGGCTATCGGAATGTCCAAGTGCAGTTCGTCCTGGATCACTTCGCGTACGACTTCCATTTGCCCCTTTCCACCGTCGGTGATGATCAGGTCGGGCAGGGGAGTCTCTTCGACGATGGCACGCTGGTAGCGGCGACGTACGACCTCTTTCATGGAGGCATAGTCGTCCGGGCCGACAACCGTTTTGATGTTGTATTTCCGGTAATCTTTTTTCGATGGTTTCGCCATTTTGAAGACGACACACGCAGCTACCGCGTCGCTTCCCTGTATATTGGAATTGTCGAAACACTCGATATGAGCCGGTAATTTGGGGAGATGGAGCGTCTCCTGTATCTCTTTTAAAAGACGTGTGCTGCGTTGCTCCGGGTTCAGTTTCTCCGCCTGTTTCAGCTTGTCGACCTTATACTGCTTCACGTTCATTTCCGATAATTCCACCAGCTTCTTTTTATCTCCGCGCTGCGGAACGGTGATCGAAACGTTTTCCAGTTCTATATCCAACGGAAAAGGAACGATGATTTCGCGTGCAGTGCTTTTAAAGCGGTTGCGCATTTCGATGATCCCCAAGCTGAGCAACTCCTCTTTCGACTCGTCCAAACGCTTTTTATATTCGAATGTATAGGCTTGCACGATCGCTCCGTTGCCGATATGCAGGTAATTGATGTAGGCGGAATTCTCGTTTTCGGCCAGTGAGAATACGTCTATATTGTGGAGCATCGGGGTGACCACTGTCGATTTGGAGCGGTAATTCTCGATGACTTCATACTTTTCTTTGATCTTCTGTGCTTCTTCGAACCGCAATTCTCCTGCCAGTTTCTGCATCTCTTCATACAGATGTTTGCTTATTTGCGAGATATTCCCGCGTAGGATTTCCTTTATTTCGGAAATGTTTTGCTGGTATTCCTCCAATGTCTGCAATCCTTCACAAGGCCCTTTGCAGCGCTTGATATGGTATTCGAGGCATACCTTATACCGTCCTTTCGCAATGGATTCGGGAGTAAGAGGATATTTGCAGGTACGTAGCGGATACAGTTCTTTCAGCATTTGCAGCATGACCTTTGCCGTATAGATGGAAGGGTAGGGACCGTAATAGCGCGAACCGTCCCGTACGATATTCCGGGTTTGGAATACGCGCGGGAAATATTCGTTCTTGACAACGATGGACGGATAGGTCTTGTCGTCTTTCAATAGCACGTTGTACCGGGGACGATATTGCTTGATCAGGTTATTCTCCAAAAGAAGTGCATCCTCTTCCGTGTCGACAACAAAATATTTGATGTCTCGTATCTGCTTGACCAGGACACGTGTTTTGTTGCTGTCGTGTTCTTTGTTGAAATAGGAGGAAACGCGACGCTTCAGGTTCTTTGCTTTGCCTACATAGATGATCGTCCCCTTCTCGTCAAAGTATTGGTAGCAGCCAGGCGATTCCGGTATGACGGAAAGGATTGTTTTTATATGTTCCTCGGTTGCGCTCATTGCTTTTTGCATCTGTTTCTATCCTATTTTCAGTCTTTTACGCTATTGTTGTTAAAGTAAATGTTTCACGTGGAACATTCCACGTTTAGCGTCCCAGCATCACCAGAAGGATATTGATGTCGCTCGGTGAGATGCCCGGAATACGGCTTGCCTGGGCTATCGTGTCTGGATCTATCCGTGTCAGTTTCTGGCGGGCTTCCGTAGACAAAGACTGGATCGCATTGTAGTCAAACTTGCCTTTGATATGGATATTTTCCAGGCGGTTTATCTTGTCGGCGATGATCTGCTCGCGGCGGATGTAGCCGCTATACTTGATTAATATTTCTGCCGCTTCGATGATCTCCTCTTTTCGTGAAACAGGGACCTTGTCCAGCTCTGTCCGGAATGCCGGAACCAGTTCCGCGATATTCTCCAAGGTGATCTGAGGACGTGGAATCAGTTCGATCAACTTGCATCCGTGTGCGAGCGGGGTAGTGCCCAACGCCTCCAGGCCACTGTTTATATATTGCGGTTTGATGGAGTAGTTTTCTGCGAAAGAAATAATCGCATCCCGGCTTGCCTTTTTCTCTTTCAACAGATCGTAGCGGTCCTGCTTTGCCAAACCGAGATGATACGACTTTTCCGTCAAACGCATGTCTGCATCATCTTGGCGGAGCAGAATGCGATATTCTGCACGTGAGGTAAACATACGGTAAGGCTCGTCTACGCCTTTTGTGACAAGATCGTCGATCAGTACGCCGATATAGGCTTCGTCGCGTCCTAAAACGAACGGATCTCCGCCGTGGCAATTGATATGTGCGTTTATGCCGGCTACCAATCCTTGTCCGCCGGCTTCCTCATATCCGGTCGTCCCGTTGATCTGTCCGGCAAAGAAGAGGTTGCGGATTAGTTTTGTTTCCAAATTATGGTGGAGCTGCGTCGGATCGAAGAAATCATATTCGATAGCATATCCCGGACGATAGATCTGTATGTCCCGGAATGCCGGTATCTGTTGTAAGGCACGTAGCTGGATATCCAACGGAAGGGAGGATGAGAAGCCGTTCAGGTAGTATTCCTGTGTCGTTTCACCTTCCGGTTCCAGGAATAGTTGGTGTTGTGGCTTGTCCGCAAACGTTACGATTTTTGTCTCGATGCTCGGACAGTAACGTGGGCCGATGCTTTGGATTTGCCCGTTATACAACGGGGAGTCGGGGAGACCTTCGCGCAGGACTGCATGACAGGCTTCGTTGGTGAACGTTGTCCAACAGCTAAGTTGTTTCAAAACGCGGTGCGAGGTGTCCATATAAGAAAACTTATGGAAGTCGTTTTCTCCGGGCTGTTCCGCCATTTCATCGAAGTGCACGCTGCGTGCATCGATACGCACAGGTGTTCCGGTCTTCATCCGTTCGGATTTGATGCCTAATGAGACCAGTTGTTCGGTCAGTCCGGTTGCAGCCGGCTCGGCTATACGACCGCCTCTGATCTGTGTCCGTCCGATATGCATAAGCCCGTTCAGGAAAGTCCCGTTTGTCAGAACCACGCTTTTCGCATGGAACTCGACTCCCATATCCGTTTTTACGCCGCATACGGTATTCCCGTCGAGCAACAGTTCGCGTACGGTATCCTGCCAGATATACAGGTTCGGCAGGTTTTCCAGTATTCCCCGCCAGCATTCGATGAAACGGGCGCGGTCGCTCTGGGAGCGCGGACTCCACATGGCCGGTCCCTTGCTTTGGTTCAGCATACGGAATTGGATGGCTGTCCGGTCCGTCACAATTCCCATATATCCGCCTAAGGCATCGATTTCACGGACGATCTGTCCTTTGGCGATACCTCCGACTGCCGGATTGCAACTCATCTGTGCAATCTTGTTCATATCCATTGTAATGAGAAGCGTCTTTGAACCCATATTGGCGGCTGCCGCTGCGGCTTCACAGCCTGCATGACCGGCACCTACCACGATTACATCGTAATTGAAAGTCATTGTCCTAATTGTCTTTGTTTCTTTTGCAAAGATAATAGTTTGTACGGGATTTTTGTTATATTTGTGAGTCTTGGAATATCTAAGTAATACTAAAGGAATAAGAGTATGGAAACCCGGATATCTTCTTCTTCGATGGACAATGCCAATAAAATAAAAACGTCTGTCATGCTTCTGCTTTTATATGGTATCTGTATATTTCCGGCTTGGGATGGCAATCTGTCTGTTTTGTTAGGTTTGTTTGCCGTCAGTTCGATCTTTTGTATGCTTACTCGAGGATTTATGCCAAACCGTTTTATTGTGGATGGAGAAAAACTGGTGATAGATGCGTATTTTCGGAAGACGTATATAAACATAGAGGAAATCCTTTCGGCTCGCGAGGTCGACCGGCTGGATTTAGGAATAATGATCCGTTCATTTGGTGTCGGTTGGTTGTTTGGTGATCTCGGATATTTTTCTTCTACTGCTATCGGACGTGTAAAAGTTTTTGCCCGGCGTTCTGATAACCGTATTCTGATTACGACTTCCCGCCGTGGTAACTTTATCATTGCACCCGATGATCCTGAATTTATCCATTATCTGAACCAAGCGATACTTTGGAGATAGGGAGACAATACGACCCTATCCTATCATAACCGCCAGTGCAGCGTTTTACTGGTTCTGAGCATCTTATACTTATGATTATAAGTCTAAAAGAAATGATATGAAAAAGTATGTACTTTTGTTAGGGCTGTTGATACAAGCTGTGTCGGTTTTGGCCCAGGAGACGTCTGTCGGGAAGTCGATATTCTCCGTTCATGCAGGGCCTTCCTGGTATTTGGGGAAAATGATCGGGATCACGAACAACTCCGATGCTTATCGGAATGATTTGCGGAATGGGATCGCCTGGGATGCCAATTATTATTTCTTAGGAGACAAATATATCTTCGGTTCGTTTAAACTCGCTCCCGGACTTATCTATCAGGGTGGACGTTATAAAAATACTCATGACGAAAGTTCCGACAAGATACTGATGCATTATATCGCGCCTCAGCTTGCCTTGTTTATGGTGAAGCAGAAATACAATCTGTCTTTATCGACCGGGGTGGGATATCAGCATTATAAAGATAAAAGTTTTGTGTACGGCAAGCCGCGGAATGTGTCAATGAATAAACTGGCCTATAATCTGTCGGCGGGAGGCGAGTATCGTCTTTCTCCATTGGTGGGGATTTCTGCAAAATTGAATTGGATCGTTACCTCCTCCGAGAGCTATTCGGTCAGGTATCACGGTCAGAAATGGCAGGTCGAATCTCCTGAATTGAGTGGTGGCGGAGGATGTTTCTCCCAATTATCCTTATTGTTCGGTATGAATTTACACTTTTAATCAGATACGGTTATGAGACATCTGTTATTTATCTGTTTGTTGCTGTTTTGTGTGGCCTGTGAAGAGAACGAATCGGTCGATCCGACGATCATGCCCGAAGCTACTACGACCGGGGCGAATACATTTGGTTGCTTGGTTGACGGCTGGGTGTATACAAGCGGCCGGTGGGGGATGCCTTCTGCGGAATATTTGGAGCGGGAAGAGGGTTCCAGCGTGACGGTTTCGGCGCAGGTCGGTCTCGGTTCGTATATCCGTTTTACGATTGCCGATCCCAAGGAGGGAGAAACGCTTCCTTATGTGAATCTCTCTTTTGAAAATCAAAATATGGAAGATGGCAAGGTCTACATCTCCCGTATGTCGGACGGCGTGTTCAGCGGCACTTTCGAGGGAGGACGCATTACGGAAGGCCGTTTCGATTTGAAATATAAGGAATGAGCAGTTATTTAGATGGCTTGGTTTATAATTGTTTTAATACTTCCATCACATAGTTTCGCCGTTGGCGGGAAATGCTGACCGAGGCTCCGTCCTTCATGCGTATATATCCACCGTCGCTTTTGATGAAACTTTTGATTTCATCCAGGTTGATCAGATGTGATTGGTGGACGCGAAGGAAATGGTAAGGGGCCAGTAGTTCGTCAAACTCCTTGAGTGTCTTCGATACGATCAGTTTTTCTCCCGATTTCAAATAGAAAGTCGTGTAGTTGCTTTCGGATTCGCAACGGATGATGGAACCGATTTCTACAAACTCTATCTTATCGGCGACCGACAGAGCTATTTTCTTTTGTTTGTCCAATGCTTGCGTGTTTTGCAGGAGGTTCTGCATCCGTTTGTTCTCCTGTTTCCGAAGGACGACCTGGACCGCCTTGTCTACGGCATGCGTCAGTTCTTCCGGGTCGATAGGCTTCAGCAGATAGTCGAGCGCACTGAAGCGGATGGCCTGGATCGCATAGCTATCGTAGGCGGTAACGAAAATCACTTCGAAAGGAATTTCCGGAAGGCTACCTAAGAGGGAGAAACCGGTGTCGTCGCCCAACCGGATATCTAGGAAAAGGATGTCCGGTTTAGCTTCGGGCAGTACGGTACGGGCTTCGATGACGGAGCTGCAAATGGCCGATATCCTGATCTGCGGACAATAGTTCCCGATCATGCGGAGCAGGTTCTCCCGGTTCCCCTGCTCGTCATCTACGATTGCTGCGGTTATTTTGGTGTCCATATTTTGTCTTATAAAGGGATGGATAGCCGGACATGGCAACCGGAAACAGATTCCTTCTTCTGCCTGTTTTCGATCGTTATGCCGATTTCCGTATTGTACAAATCCTTTAATATCTCGAACTCGTTGCTGATGGCACGGATACCGAAGCCGCTTTCCGTTTCAGTTACCATTCCGGGACCATCGTCGATGATGTCGATGACCAACAACTGGTCTTGCAAAGATAATCGAATTATGATTTCTCCCGTACCGCGCGGAGCGATTCCGTGTTTGACGGCATTTTCGACGAAAGGCTGTATCAGCATCCCCGGAATCTCGATCGCATCCGGTTCGATATTATTGTCTACCGTCAGCGAGTAGGAGAAGGGGAAACGGAGCTGTTCGAGCTTCAGGTAGAGCTGCAACTGTTCGATCTCGTCAGAGAGGGGGATCAGTTTCTTTTCGGAAGTCGCCAGCACTTTCCGCAACAGGCGTGAGAAGTCGATCAAATACTTATTCGCCTCCTGATTGGCCGAGCGGTTGATCAGATTCTGGATCGAACTGAGCGCATTAAAAATAAAATGCGGGTTCATCTGTGAACGGATGGCGCGTAGTTCGAGTTCACGGATACGGCGGCGGTTACGTTCCTTCTTTTGCTTCCCTTTCACCCTGGAATAATAAGCGATACCGATGATTGCAGCGATTAAAAGCGTACCTAATACTCCTTCTTTGAATCCTTTTAGAAAATCGTTGAAAGATTCGTCTTCCCGTTTCAGGTCGTTTTGAATGATTTCCAAGGCGGGGCTGGGGTCAAATTGCCAATTCGTAAATTGCCGATGGAGGATGGTCCCGTCTTCACGCATCAGGATAGTCACGGTGCCGAGTTCCTTACGCCTTAATTCTTCTATTTGCAGATCGGAAATAGCTTTAAAAGGCTTTACCCGTTTGGCATTGTTAGATTGGAATTTTGAATATAATTCGAGTTGTACGATGGAGGCCAGCCCTTCCGATTCGAGGCGTTTCTTGAAATCGAGTGCATTTTGAAGGCTTGGCGCTGGAAGACCTTGTTCCCTCGTTGATAAAAACAGCAGGATGTATTTTCGGTCGCTTCCTTTCACCAGATGCAGGCTATCGGCTATCTTAAGGCCGCTTTCCCGGATATTTTTTCCGGCTTCGAAGGGCAATAGTTTATCGTATGCTCTTCGAAGCTGATTTGTCAGGCTGGTATCCGGACAGGAGCGGATAAAATCGTTGTAATCTTCTTGAGTTTCAGCTAACGTTTTATCGTGCATTAAAAATTGTAAATTCATTCCGTTTACTTGATATTTGGGAAAGCCGGAGAGGATATGTTTATTCAGATAATAATCATCTGCCTTTTCCTTCGCTTTTTGTGTTTTTAGGTTCAGGTTATCTGCTTTCAATTCCTGTTTCTTATACATCGTGTAAACATTCAAAAAATAAAAGTAATTAGCGACCTCCGGTCGATGCATGCTGTATGCAAAATCGATAAGTGGATTGACCGAGACGAAATAGGGAGCTTGCCAGTCGACCAAGCCGCTTTTGTGCCAAACTTCTTTATCGCTGGCATACATATAGAGATGAAGGGCAAGCGCCCCTTTAAGATACTGTTCCGAACGTTCGAATACCATCTGCCAATAAGGATCCATGTTTTTAAAATCTTTCGCTAATACATTTTGGAACAAAGATTCGCGGAGTTGGAAGGCTTTTTTCATTTTATCGGGAGATTCGAGGTCCGAAGGGTACATATAAAGGTCTGATTCGTACAGGTCGGCGAATCTTCGGTAGCTGTATTGGAAATTGCTTTGTTCGCTTCCCCGTCCCTGATAACGTCTTTTGTGTGTTGTGGCAAACAATTCTTTGTCTTGCGTGATGGAATCCCCCGGAGTAAGCAGGATCGTCACCCGTTCGCCCACTTTGTGTTCGGTCGGGTAGGGGATGAATATCTTCTTGTGGACGGTCGAATCGTCAGACAAGTCGAAATTGACATAGCTACACGTAAATTCCGTATTCGGAGGAAGGGAGAACGAGGCGTCGATGACCCGCGTGTTTTGTGCCAGCCGAGGCATCCCGTCTTCCTGCCAGCCGGTCAGGATATCCTGTACCGCCGGTGCAAGCTGTTTGTCCAAGGGTAAGGAATCCTGGATAGTCGTTCCCGGATAGGCAGACAACCCTGCCTGTCTTACTCCGAAAGGAACATAGTTTTTCGAGTAAGAAAAGGTAGTTTCTTGTTTGTCTAAAGTATGTGCTTTCCGGCTTTCCCGATCGTATGTGACGCGCAGGAACCGTTTGCCGACCATCCCGTGATCGAATGTGAAGTCCTGTTGATAACGGCTGTCAAAATAGTAGAAACCGGGCTTCCCGGTATCGTTCCTGCAATCGTACAGGCTCTTGAACGTATAATCAAGGGTGAGGGTACGTTCATTCAGATCCGTTACGGTCGCCTTAAAGATGACTCGTCGGATGTTTTCCGCCCGCCAGGGAACCTTTTCTTCGATGCCCGGAGCCACATAGGGATAGTAGTGGACGGACTCGATTTCCACCCAATCGCCCTTTTTCAAAGAGTCGGGGGTATAGGGGATGAACGTTTCAGCCGAACTGCTGTTTACTAGAAAAAGGAGAAGCAATAGGAGCGTTGTTGTTTTCATACCTGTAAAAATAAGATGAATCATTGAATTACCCTTCAAATATATCCCGTAAAGACCGCTTATTATTGACTTAATGAGCGGATGGTTGTTTTGAATGAGTATTTGAAATAAAAGTTTGTTGTATATTGTTTATTTTATTTCTGACTTTGTGAAAAGGATGGAATTACTGTAGCAGCCACTTCTTTCAATCAGCCCTTTAGCTTTCCCCCTTTATAATCTCGGATAAGATCCGATGCTTCTAAAAATTGGCAGGACGGGATTTTGCCGTTTAAAGGTTTTGATTTTAATATATCCTAAGGATTACTTTTTGTGTTTGACCAACATGATCACCCGATTGTCATCCTCTTCCAATGTTGCAGCGACTTCTTTTAGTTTGCCTTTCAACTTCCCTTTTTTATAGTCCTCGCAAAGGTCGAAAGCATTTATAGTTGCCCATAATTCACCTTTGGAATTGATAGGGGTCAGCATGACCATATAGAATTCTTTTTTATAAGAATAATCGCCATTGTATATGATATACCTGAAGAAATCCTTTTCCTCTGTATCGTACACGAAGTAGGTTCTCGGAAAGCCTTCTTCTTTGCTGAAATCATATACGTTCTTTATACTTTCCATGAAATAATAACGATCGGAAACCAACTTTAAAACCAAGAAAGATTCTGGATTCATAATGTGAATAGGAGGTGTTCGCACGATAAACGGCCGCAAATTGTAATCGGGCATTAATGTGTAGATCGTGTCTGACGAGGGTTCTAATAGAATCCAATTGCCATTGAATGGGATTATTCTACTGTATTCGCCCGGTCCGGCAGCTCTCGTTCCTCCTTCATGTCTTAAAAGTTGAAGAAATAGCTTCTTTTCTTTAAATGGGGTTCTAATCTCTTTGGTTATGTTTCCGTCTTGCTTCGATACGAGTAGGAATGGTATCTCTTGATTGCATTCATCGTAACAAATCAGATTCTCTTTATCGTAATTAAATATGTCCAAATAAAACTGGGTATCACCATCTTGTTTCTGTTTGATACTTCGTTTAAAATTTCCCTCCAAGTCATAGACCTTTATTTTTCTTGCCAAGAAATCGTTTATAAACATTTCATTGTTTTCTTCATCCAATGTAACACTTCTACAAGAGATGTATTCTTCTCCTCCTTGCCCTTTACGATTTATCTTACGAATGGCTTTTCCGGTCCGGTCATACACAAAAATATCACCGTCATCCCTATAGTTCTTTGCTAATATGAATTCTTTACCTATAGCCTGCACAAACCCTTGATTAACAAAATCATCGTTTGTTTCCAGCGGGATATATTCTACATCCATGAAATCTTGAAGAGCCAGTTCCTTTTTGGGAAAAGAATTATTGGTTACATCTACTGTGATCAAGTCGTCTGCCGTTTGATCCAGTCTTTTACAACCTGTCGTTATTAACAGAATAGATAGAAAGAAAGTAGTTGTGCCTTTCATACCGGATCATTTATTATTGTTACCAATCCCTTATTTGCCTGTTTCCAGGTATCCAAATCTATGTGATAACATCGGGGGAGTATCCGGCAAATAAGCAAATAGCCGTTTGGTATGAGTATTTGGGTAGTGATAGTGAGTAATCGGTTTTGGGAGCATTGCTCCGGTAATTTCTGTTTTCACCGGAGCATGTGCAGGCTTTTATCAGGCACACATATCATACAACCTCTTCAGTAGCATCCTTAACAGGAAGCGGCTCCAGACATTTCTTTTTACCGGGAAAGTTGACTTTCCCAGCATTCCTCCGGCAATATCGCCAGGGCTTTGTTTTCGTTGGCCTCCATGAGCTCGCGTTCCCCAGGTCCTTTATCGTTGATGCCGCAGAGGTGGAGGATACCGTGGATGATGGTACGGTGGAGTTCCTCGTTGTAGGGAGTGTTGAAGGCTTCGGAATTAGTCTTCACCGTATCGAGGCTGATAAACAGGTCGCCGGAGATCTTATCGCCGCTCGTATAATCGAACGTGATGATATCTGTATAATAATCATGTTGGAGGTACTGGCGGTTTACTTCCAGAATCTTCTCGTCGGAGCAGAAGATGTAGCTGATATCGCCGACCTTCTTACCGTATGTGGCGGCAACTTCCTTTACCCAGTTGCCGACCGCTCTCTTTTTGATTGCCGGAAGCTTGGTGTCTTCCGCGTAGAATGCTATTGCCATATTGTTATTCTTTTTATGTTTTATCTTACCGAATGATATGTTAAAAATAATTACCTGCTATGCTAATTCCAAGATAGATGCACTACTAATCCGATTTACATGGGGTAGGAGTGTCATTTTGATATTAGGTAAAAAACAGATACGTCATAGTGACCGCTGCCACCGCCCCGGCTAAATCGGCCAGTAGCGAACAGGGGATCGTATAGTAGGTGTTGCGGATTCCGACACTGCCGAAATAAAGGGCGACGACGTAGAAAGTCGTGTCGCTCGATCCTTGCACGATGGAACAGAGGCGGCCGATGAACGAATCCGCGCCGTAGGTGTTCATCGCATCCAGCATCATACCCCGCGCCCCGCTGCCGCTGAGCGGTTTCATCAGCATGGTAGGCAGACCTTCCACGAACTGCGTGTCCAGCCCTGCTGCCGAGACTCCCATGCGGATGCCGTCGATCAGGAAATCCATCGCTCCCGAAGCCCGGAAAACGGCAATGGCAACCAATACGGCGATGAGGTAGGGGATGATCGTCACGGCAGTCTGGAAACCCTCTTTTGCGCCTTCGATAAAGGTGTCGTATACGTTGATTTTTTTGCGGATACCGCTGATAATGAATCCGCATATAATAGAGAAAAGCAAAATGTTGGCAAACAGGGTGGAGTAGAGGGAGACCGATTGCTGGCTCATCATCCCGAAAAGCAAGGCCAGACCACCGATGAACGCGATCATCCCGCCGAAGAAAAGCAGCAGGTTCCGTTGCAGGATGTTGATCCGTTGCTTGATACAGACCGCCAGTATGGCGACCAGGGTAGAAGAGAAGGTCGCGAGCATGAGGGGCAGGAAGACATCAGCCGGGTTTGCCGCTCCCATCTGTGCCCGGTAGGTCATGATGGAGACCGGAATCAGTGTCAGTCCTGAAGCATTGATACAAAGGAACATGATCATCGGATCGCTGGCTGAATCCTTCTGCGTGTTTAGCTCCTGCAACTCTTTCATGGCTTTCAGTCCCATCGGCGTGGCGGCATTGTCCAAGCCTAACAGGTTGGCGGAAATGCACATGAAGATAGAACCTGTTGCCGGATGGTCTTTCGGTATTCCCGGAAAGAGCTTGCTGAACACGGGTGCCGTCAACCGGGCAAAGGCTTGTATCACGCCCCCTTTTTCCCCGATTTTCATGATGCCGAGCCAAAGAGCCAGGACTCCCGTCAGTCCGAGGGATATCTCGAACCCTGTCTTTGCCGAAGCAAAAGAAGCGTTGATGATATGGGTGAAAACTTCCGTGTCTCCGCCGATGGCTAATTTGCAAAGCGCCACCACGAAAGCAATCAGAAAGAAAGCGATCCAGATATAATTTAGAACCATAGTAGTTGTTGACAGGTAATAAGATACTTGTTAATGGTTACAAAAATAGGAAATAATCGGCTTTATCGGAAAAAGAAGGCGGGAAATGGCAGGCTAACCGCACCAAAATAGCATTGACAAAACGGGGCCGTTTAAATATAAAACGACTTTTTTCCTTGAAAAAGATGCAAAAACAGGGCATAAAAACACTTCTAACATGGCGGATAAACATCCCCACACCCCCGTAAAGGTCTCGCACAGACCCGGGTCTGCACCTCTCCCGCACCCGGGTCTCCATGATGGGTACACCCGGGTCTCAAGCGGCTTTGCAAGCTGTTTTTGACAAAAGAAAAGCCTGTCTTGATGAAAAAAGAAGCCGTTTTAACAGGTTTCGTACCTGTTCCCGAACGGTCCCTGTTTTTATCGTACAATTAATACACAGCACGTTATCGTTTTTTGCCATGATGGTTATGACAGATGAATGATAGTTCAAAACGGTAACTATCATAACATAATATATTGGTTTAAACCGATACACATGCGGATATGATAGTATGATAGTTGCTTTTGCAAAAACATTCATATGATTAGTCCGTATCGGTGGCGAAAACGGATGGACGCTTTATGATTTTGATGCGGTTGCCCTGTGCGAAATGGCAGATTGTTTGTTTAGTTGTAAAAAGCTGATTACATTTGGAGGATGTTTTTTGTGTTTAATCAATTCAAATTTAGTGTATAATATGACGAATAAAATCGGATTAACCTTTCTGCTTGCCTGGTTTGCTGTGATGGCTATCGTTGCTAATTATTCCTATGATCGTAATGTCCCGTACCGTGGAAATACAGGTGATGAATATGCTTCTAAAATGTGTCGTCTGGATATTGCTTACCAGCCGGATGTACAAAATGCGCCGGTCGTGGTTTGGTTTCATGGCGGCGGTTTGACCGGCGGGAGTCGTGAAATCCCTTCCGGGTTATTAACGGACGGCATGGTAGTCGTAGGTGTCGAATACCGTTTGTCTCCGCATGTGAAGACGATGGAGATCGTCGATGATGCCGCTGCCGCCGTTGCTTGGGTATTCGATAATATAGGAAAATACGGAGGCGACACCTCCTCCATCTATATTGCCGGCCATTCTGCAGGCGGATATCTGGTCGATATGGTCGGATTGGATAAGAAGTTGTTGGCGCGTTATGGGAAAGATGCCGACAAGCTCGCCGGGATCATCCCTTTCAGCGGCCAGGTAATCACTCATTTCGAAACCCGCAACCAGCGAGGGTTGAAACCTTTGCAGCCGACAATCGACGAAACGGCTCCCTTGTACCATGTCCGGAATGATTGCGCCCCTATTCTGATCCTTTCCGGTGACCGTGAAAAGGAATTGTATGGCCGTTACGAAGAGTCCGCCTATTTCTACCGCCTTTTCAAACTGCTCGGCCATCCTGATGTGACCCTTTACGAGTTGGGCGGTTTCGACCACGGCAGTATGTGCGCCGCCGCTTTCCCTTTAGCCGTCCGGTTTATCCGTGACCATGAAAAGAAGTGAACATCGGATAATTTTATATTTTTGCAAATTTAAAAAGAATAGTTATGACAACTATATTAGTTACTTACGACATGTTCCGCGAAGGTTTTACCGAGCTGGAAAGCAAGTATGAGGTTACTTTTCCCGAAGGAAGAGATTTCACGTACGAAGAAGTTTTAGAGATGATTCCGGAGTATGACGTGTTGTGCTCGATGTTCGATTTCCCGGTAAACAAGGAATTGATCGACCATGCCCCCAAACTGAAAATGGTGGCAAACTATGCCGTCGGTTACAATAATATCGATGTCGCCTACTGCCTTGAGAAAGGAATCACGGTTGCTAATACCCCCGACCCCGTGACGGCCCCTACCGCTAATCTCGCACTCGGCCTGATGCTCGATGTGGCACGCCGCATTACCGAATGCGACCGTAAGCTGCGCCGGGAAGGCCTTGGCATGAAAGTCGGCGTCTTGGAGAATTTAGGTATCAACGTGACTGGGAAGACGCTGGGTATTATCGGTATGGGACGTATCGGAAAGGCCCTTGCCAAACGTGCGAATGCCTGTGGTATGGAAGTCCTCTATCATAACCGTCGCCAACTGTATGTCGAAGAAGAGACAAAGCTGAACGTGACATACGTTTCCAAGGAGGAGCTCCTCTCCCAATCCGATTTCGTCTCTCTGAATGCTCCTTATACACCGGAAACCTACCATATCATCGGTGAAGCCGAATTGAAACAGATGAAACCGACGGCCGTTCTGATCAACACCGGCCGCGGTCCTTTGGTCGATGAAAAGGCTTTGGTGCAGGCGTTGAAAGACGGGACGATTCATGGCGCCGGTCTGGATGTATTCGAGTTCGGCGATTATCCCTCGCCGGAGTTGCTGGAAATGGAAAATGTCGTCCTTACGCCCCATATTGGGACGCAGACATTGGAAACGCGTATTATCATGGCGCGTACGGTTTGCAACAATGTAATCGGATTCTTGGAAGGCGACCGTCCTGTGTCACGGGTACTGCGTCCATGACGGCGGAGTTTGTGCTGAGTGAACTGCAATCGGTCGGTTCACCGGAAAAGGCGGCCCATCTGAGCCGATTTTTCAAGACCGGACCGGGGCAATATGGCGAAGGCGACCGCTTTTTAGGGGTTGTCGTTCCGCAAACTCGCAGTATAGCGAAAGCTAACAAAGCGATGCCTCTCGATGAATTGCAGCGCTTGTTGGATAGTCCCTGGCATGAGGCCCGTCTTTGCGCCCTGTTGGTTTTGGTCTACCGTTTTCAGGATAAGAAGACACCGGAAGCTGAACGGGAAAAGATGTATCGTTTCTATTTGAAGAATACCCGCCGCTGCAATAATTGGGATTTGGTGGATTTGTCCTGCCGGGATATTGTCGGCGAATATTTGGTGAACCGGGACCGTTCCGTCCTGTATGAACTGGCTGCCAGCGATAATCTTTGGGAACAGCGGATTTCGATCGTCTGTACTTGGGCGTTTATCCGCCGTTCGGATTTTACCGATACGCTGGCGTTGGCCGAACGGTTGATGACGCATAAACATGATTTGATGCATAAAGCCGTAGGCTGGATGCTCCGCGAGGTGGGCAAAAGAGATCGGGATACCCTCACCGACTTTCTGGAACGTTATGCGACACAGCTTCCGCGTACGGCTCTTCGCTATGCCATCGAGCATTATCCCGAAGACCGGCGCCAGTATTTCTTAAAGATGAAGTAAGGGATGGACGAACAACTGAAAGCGAAATTGAAGGAATGGGCCGGGATCTATAATGTGAGGTCTTTTATATCCGATGATCCGGTTCAGTTTCCTCATCGGTTTACGGAGAAACGGGATATCGAAATATCCGCTTTTATCACTTCCTGGATCTCTTATGGACGCAGGGAACTGATCCTCCGCAAGGCGGACTGGTTACATAGCCGGATGGGTGGAAGTCCTTACGAATGGGTATTGTCCGGCCGGTACTGGGAACTGGTTTCGGATGTCCCAGCCGGCAAACGCGATACGTTTTATCGCTTTTATACGCATTCGGACCTCTGTGCCCTCTGTGGTCGGTTGAAAGAGATATATCAGCGGTATGATTCATTGGAAGATGCATTGGCTGCAAGCTCTTACCCGAATCCGGTTTTTAAATTGCAGGATCTCTTTTCCGGCATAAACGGTATTCCGGTGATGGGCGGCACTTCTGCCTGTAAACGCCTGGCTATGTTCCTTCGCTGGATGGTCCGGACCGATGGAATCGTCGATTTCGGGATTTGGCAGACAGTCTTTCATCCCCGCCAATTGATTATTCCGCTGGACACGCATGTTCACCAAATTTCACTGGAACTTGGTTTGACACAGCAGCGAACCGCCACCCTGAAAACGGCGCTCGAGATAACCGAGGCCCTGTCGCATATCTTCCCGGATGATCCTTGCCTGGGCGATTTCGCCTTGTTCGGATATGATATAAATAAGGGAAAATAAGTGGTTTTGGAAGGCGCTGAGTCTGATGATTTCGGTTGATGGCTTGTTGAATCCCCTTTGTTTTAAAATCATAATGCAAAAAGAAAGATGGAAAGAGAAAGAAATAAGATAACTTCCGTTTGCGTGTATTGTGCCTCCAGCACGCAGGTCGCTTCGGCATATCGGGAGGCTGCGACCGAGTTGGGACATCTGTTGGGCGAACGGAACCTGAGAGTGATCAACGGGGCTGGCAATTCAGGCCTGATGTGTGCCGTGTCGGATGCTGCGCTGGCTGCCGGCGGGACTGTGACCGGTGTGATCCCTCGTTTTATGGTAGAACAGGATTGGTGTCACAAGGGGCTTACCGATCTGGTCGAAGTCGACAGTATGCATGAGCGCAAACAACGAATGGCTGATCTTTCGGATGCCGTGATCGCTCTTCCGGGCGGATGCGGCACTCTCGAAGAATTGTTGGAAGTCATTACCTGGAAACAGTTAGGCTTGTATCTCAACCCGATTGTCATCCTGAATATAAACGGCTACTTCGATCCTCTTTTGGAGATGTTCCGCCGGGCCGTCGACGAGCATTTCATGCGCCCGCAGCATGCAGCACTTTGGACGGTCGCCTCTACCCCGGCCGAAGCTGTCGGACTGATTTTTTCGGAACCGGTTTGGGATGCGAATATTCGTAAATTGGCTTTGGTGTGAATCAGGGATGGCACGTTAGTTTAAACGCATTAACCTCCGGTGTGCGGATGCCCGGTTTTAACTCTCCGCCAATTATGATTACCGTGTTGGCATTGTTTGCGATGCCGGCACCGGCACGTGCCAGTTCTTCGTAGTTGCCTAAGTGGGTCCAGTGTTTTGTGAAAGTATTGTATTGTAACAGGGAGGTATTGAATTTATACCAGTCGACAGGATGTAGCAGATAATCCGGCTCGGGGTGGTTTAGGGCGTCGCGGAAACGGTCGTAGTTCACGCCTCCTACCAGCAGGATGGAGCTATCGCCTGATGCGATGGCGCAACCTCCTGTAACGGTACGGTGGGAACCGCCTGCTAAAGAAGGCAGGAATCCTTCATTTCTCCACTGTTTTGTCTTCGGATGATAAGAAAGCATATCTGTGCAAACAATGGCTTCCTGATGGGCGGATGCCGGCTGGAAACCGCCTGCCAGATAAAGTCGTATGCCATCCTCGGATTGCTGTGCCGTGAGGACAGGCTGTATTCGGGCAGGTCCGGGGAAATCCGGAAGCCGGACCCATTCCTTTTGAAGCGACGGTGTTAGCTGTAATGAAAAGAGTGGGTTCGTAGGGGCGGTTTGCGAACCGTCCTGACCTATTGGGACCGTTTGCGGCTTGCCCTTACCCCCGGCGACATACAGGCAACCATCGGCGTATGTGGCCGAGAGATTATCCAACGGCATGGGAAGTGGCGGCAGTTCGGTGATATGCAATTGTTGTTTTTCCCCGTCCCAGTTGACGAAGAAGACCTGTCGGGAGACCTTTTTATTGTTATTTCCTCCGATCCAAACGAGCCCTTCGGGGGTTGTGACCGATGCCCCGTAAGCAAGCGGTATTGGCAGTTTGCCGATCCTTTTCCATCCGGCATGAGATCGGGCGGTTATATCTAATGCATATATATTGCAGTAGTATTCTTTTGTTCCCCCTTCGGCCGCTGGTTTGCCGGGGAAGTTGCATCCGCCGGCCACGAACAACTGCCCGCCACTGACACCGGTAAACGGAGCAGATACGCCTAATGACGGGCTTTTTTCAGTGCCGGGTAGGTCAGGCAGCCGAAACCAGCTGACCGGAGCCGCTTCCGAACGGAATGTCGAAGCCGGCAACCCCGCTTCGTTCACTAAATTGGCACGGGTGAAAGGTTGCCAGCCGTAACGGACGAATTTCGGATTCCGGATTTGGCCGCTCCATACTTTTACTGTCTTTCCATCGATGATTTGTGCCTCCGCGGGGACGAATAAACCATCGTGTTCGGCTATCTCGAAAGTACGTAGTTTGTCGCCGTCGGAACTGTGCATGCCTTTTCCGTAATCGAATGTGACATAGGCAGTGCTGTCCTTGAATATCACCGATCGGTAGAGTGGACCGGAAGGAAGGATCTCGTGCCCGTATGTCTTGTTGAGTGCCCAGTGAGCGAGGCGTTCCCCTATCTCCCGTTTGTGGCGCGGGTGGACATCCAGGGAGTCGCCATGGTCGCTGCTGACCGCCATGCCGCTGTTGGGGATCGATTGGAGCATCCGGCGCTGGCTGTCCCGGAACCAAGGCCAGCTGGGACGATCGATGCTGGATAGTTGCACATAATAGAAAGGCAATTCTTCCGCCCAGTTCTCCCGCCAGTTTTTTGTCAAAAGATGGAACAACTTCTCATGTGCTTCCATATTGTGAGCGTTCGATTCTCCCTGATACCAGATGATACCCCGTATCGGGAACTTTTCGAGCGGCTGGATACCGGATTCGTACAAGTAACAAGGCTCGTAAGGATGCCGTTGCTGTTTGTTCGTCGATTTACGGATATTGAGGGCGGCGCGTTCCCGCGCCCAGTCCTGGATAAAATTATTCTGCTTCCAGTCGTAGAGGATGTCGGGGAATTCGAATTCCAGCGTTTTGCGGTCTATCCAGGCTTCCGCCGGTGAACCGCCTATAGCGTTCAGGATAAGTCCGACCGGGACCTGCAAGCTGTCTGACAACATCTGTCCGAAGGCAAAGGCTACGGCGGAGAAACGGTTCGTCGTTTCCTCGTTGCATTCCTTCCATTCAGTATCCCGGTAATATTGGAGCCTGTTGAGGGAGTCCAGTGTCGAAATGTCCCATTCCACCGCATTTGTCAGCCAACGTGGTTTCATATCGAAAAGACGGATTTGCGGTTTCCTTGCGGCAAATTCCAGAAAAGCCTTTCGTTGGCTGTCAACGGCACTGCTCACCTGAAATGCCATATTCGACTGTCCGGAGCAAAGCCATACTTCGCCGATCAGGATATTCGTATAATCCAGTTTCCCTGATTCGGCGGAGATACTCAACGTGTACGGGCCTCCTGCCTTCATCGGTGGCAGGATGACCGACCATTTCCCGTCCGAGGTCGTTATCGCTTCACCTTTCTGTCCGGCGATGCTGACCGTCACTTTTTCTCCGGCATTGGCTGTTCCGGCTATCCGGAGCGGTTTCTCCCGTTGGAGTACCATATTGTCCGAATAGATCACGGGCATTTGGAGACCACCGTAATTTCCGGTCAATGCCCGGTAGACCGTCCGTGCGATGATTCCGGCTCCTTCGGCTGTGGGATGCAAGGCGTCGGGCAAGAGGTCAGGGCGGTCATAAAGTTCTGTATGCAGGTCAATCAGTCCGGTGTGGGCGAGTACTGCGATATCTTCAATGTTTTGTTGTATCTGCCAGTACCAGTTGCGTGTGCCCGATTTGAAGCGCGTATGGCGGTGGGAGATCGGCGTCAGGCGGCAGATCCAGATTTCACACTTCGGGTTCGCTTGTCGGAAAGCATCGATCAGGGTCAGATAATCCTTCGTGAAGTCATCCCGGTAATTCGGCCAGTCGCGCGGATCGGTGTCGTTCAGTCCGAGGTGGATGACGACCCGGTCGGCGGCAAAGTCGAGGGCGGCCTTGCATTCCTCCTGCTCGTTGTAAGGACGGTGTCCCTTTCGCAATAGCGTCGCCCCGCTTTTTCCGAAGTTGGCGACTTCGTATTCGTTGCCCAACATCCGTTGGAGCTGGGCGGGATAACTGTTCTTTTCGCGGTTCTCAATTCCGTGACCATACGTTACGCTGTTGCCTACACAGGCCACCTTGATCTTTTGCGCCTGGATCGTGGCACTAAATACGATGAATAAACAGAGCAGGATATTTTTCATTTGCTTATCGTTTCTTATCGGGTGAATAGACCAGGCCGTCCACAGCCTTTTCACCATCCGGTGTGACAAATACGAATGTGAACATCCACTTCGGCAAGCGGATTTCCGGCGCGGTGAACTTTCCGACCGGAAGTTTCATGAATACCTTGTTCCATCCTTTCTGCAGATGGACAGGCATGGGAGGACGCACGACACAATTCTCGTTGCCGAGCAGCACCTCGTTGGATTTGGTCCGGTGCGTTGCCGTCCATACCGGAGGCAGGATTTCCCGGTCGTTGACCCACACTCGGCTTTCCCGGTAATCCCATTTTCCCGGAAGTGGCGGCAAGTCCATTTCCGAACGGCTGTAGTTCTGAAACTCTATCCAGGCGCCTACATCCTGTGCTTTAGGCGAGTAGACCCAGGTCCAGGCATACGCCGTGTGGTTCTCTTGCGGCTCTTTGTAGATCCCTGGAACAAGCGTCCCCCAGACATGGCGGAGGTAGATGCCTGCGCCGGTCGCATCCTGTGTCTCATACGTCTTGTTTTTGTATGTATAGTGGGATTTCAACTCCTTTTCGGGCGGGAATGATGCCGTCAGGTCGCCTTGGTTCGGGAATGCGTCCGTAATACGCCACTTGACGTTCGTTTGTTTGACGTAAGCGAACGGATATCCCCCGAAACAATGTTCCTTATGCCAGAGCAGGCGGTTCTCGAAATCAGCGAAAGACTTGAACGACTCGCTGTCTTCCGATGGTAAAACCGTTCCTTGCTTGTCGAAATATTCAGTTCCACCCCCTCTCCACGCACGTTCGGCCATGGCGAGCATATTCGGGTAGAAATTATTCTGTTTGACGATATCGGCTTCCGGCTGGATCATCCGGTCGTTCCAGATTGCCAGGATCGTGCCTGCCAGATCATCGCTGCCCTGCAGCTCGTTGTAGATGCGGCTGTTGTAGAGGGCGAAGAGGTCGGCAAACGTGTCGAAATGGTTCAGATAGTGGAAACGGGAGTCGATCGCCGGAATCCCTTTCTGGGCTTTTCCTCGGTAGCTCCACAGATGCGTCATGTCGATCTCTCCCGGCTTGTAGTGCCATCCCGGATTCCAGGAGATCACCTTTTTCCCCTTGGAGCGGACATAAGCGACCATTTCGGGTACGAAATCCGGATTGGTGAACTGCACCTCGTCTGTCCCGATATGCAGGTAAGAGACATCGAACGTTTCGCAAACCTCGTCGATCAGGAGTTTCAGTATCTTCATCCCTTCCGGGCTTTGCATGTCATGGCGGAAAGTACGGACGAAAGCGGCACTGTGTCCCGGCATGTCGATCTCCGGGATCAGCAGGACATGATGTTGCTTGCAGAAAGCGGCCAATTCCCGTGCCTCTTCCAGCGTGTAGTATTTCCCCGGCTGGCGGGTCGTGTTGACGCTGTCGTTCAGCATTGGGAACACCTTGCTTTGCAGGCGCCATGCCTGATTTTCCGTCAGGTGCCAGTGAAAGACGTTTATCTTGTAACGTGCCAGGATCGCTATTTCCCGTTTCAATTCGTCCGTCGAGATATAGGTGCGTCCTACATCCTGCATGAAGCCGCGGATGCGAAAGGCGGGCCAGTCGGTGATCTCGCATCCGGTGATTGCAATGCCGTTGCCTTTCTTTTCCGTCAATTGGCGTAATGTCTGGATTGCCCTGTAAACGCCCGTTTCGGTGATGGCTTCGATCTCCACTCCTTTTGATGTGACACGCAGTTTATAGGCTTCGTTGCGATTGAGAGGGATATCGGGGAAATCCTCCACCCATTTGACCGATAGTGCCGGATGGCTTGACGGATTGCCCGTTATCTTATTGCCTGCCGGTTGTTCCATGCCTATGGAACAAAAGTTTTCCGTAAGGGAAACAAAAGTTCCCCTATATTGAAACTTTTTCCCGTTCCATGCCACTTTCTGCGGCCATGGAAGCAAATGAGGGATATTGGCAGCACAGGCAGCCAATATCCCTATATATAAACTTATCAATATGAAGAGTATGCGTTTCATGCAGGACTACTTGACCAGATCGGTCAGTTTGACAGCTTGAAAAGTCATATGGGCGACGCTCGATTCGTAGAAGATGCCGACTGTCTCCTTGTCGATCATGGACAAGCAAGAATAACCCCAGCTTTCGTCTTCGTCCAGTGTCACTTGGTTGGAAAGCGGCCAGGTCATGCCTCCGTCGGTACTTACTTTTATGGTAATATGGTTACGTCCCTTCGTCGTGTTCGGGTTGGAGAAGATCAGCAGGTCTTTCCCCGTGATGTTGTCTTTAGCGTCCACGTGGATGAGGCTTGCCATACAAACCGGTTCCTGCAGGGCACTGCGGCTGGACGGATGTTCATACCAGGTCTTGCCCAAATCGCGGGTGGTGGCCACGGCGCGGCTGCCTCCCCGGTTGTCACGCATGTTCAGCATCAGGACACCCGGTTCGATCTCGGCTACCTGCGCCTCGGTCGTGTTCGTACGTGCCAGATTATGCAGATGCCAGGTGGTTCCCCGGTCTTTGCTGTACATGATACCGGCGTTCGGTATACGGGTGGAGTCGATGAACTGGATCGGGAAAACCAACGTCCCGTCTTTCATCGTGATGCCCCGGCCCGGTCCTTGCAACAGGAAGTACCAGGAAGGATCTTTCACCTGCGGGGTGATGTTGATCGGCTGGCTCCAGGTCTTGCCGTCGTCTTCGCTTTTGACGAGCATCAGCTGGGCGGTGCTGTCGGCCGACATACCCGGCATGGAATTCCACCAGGCGCGTCCGTTCCCCATGCCATGTGTCCAGGCAGCAACGATCCAGATCGTATTTGTCTTTTCATCCACCAGGATAGACGGGTCTCCCACACCGTTCTGTGCGTGAGGCAGGCCGCCCGTTTCGCCGAACGTCATCGCAACACGCATCGGTTCCCAGGTCTGTCCTTTGTCGGTGCTGCGGCTTACCCCTATATCGACCATTTCCTGCAGGTCCACACTGCTGTTGTAGCGGATATCGTACACGCCCAGAAGCGTCCCGTTGTTGGTCGTTACCAGCCCCGGAATACGGTAGGCCGAAGCCCCGTCGTCACCGGCGTGGCGGACACCGATTCCCATGCGGCGGACATCTGATTTGCCGTCCCAGACAATTGTCGCCGGCATATTATTGATTTCAGCCATCGGCATCTGGACAGTAAAGGTCGTTAACAGGGAAGCCTCCGGTTTCATCTCGATACTGATCCAATAGTAGTTGACTCCTTCCACCATCGGCTGGTTACTGGTGAAGGTCACGACATTGGTGATATCAGTTACTTCGCTCTGCTTGATGGAGTAGGCGGGATTAGCAGCCTTTGTCTTGCCTTCTGCGTGACTGGAAATGTAGGAAACCGGACGGTAATGCTTTCCCTGCCGGGAGGTCGCTTCCGTTCCGCTATAGAAAAAGCGTAGAGCCTTTATGTCGTTTAAGTCGATTCCTTCTTTGAATTGCAGGGAAAGCTTGTTGAGTACATCCCCTTTGTGTGCCTGTACACGCATTTCCACCAGGATATTGTCTGTCCGGTCAATCAGTATCGGGATCTGCGGCTTTCTGACAAACAAGCTGTCGGCGGCAAAGGCTGTTTGCATGAAGAGAAGGAGGCTGAAGTAAAGAAAGATTTTTCTCATGATGTTTTTTGTTGATTGGGTTATTATAAAATAGGATTTCCAAAGATAATGACATTTGCAGGAAAAGTCAATACCTTTGGAAACCTTACAGGTTTTACTTGTCGGTCATGTTGACCGTTCTCGGACGTAAGAAGATGACTTCCACCACTAAGGCTACGAATACCAAGCTGGCCATCATTGCGAAATCATGCCCTAAGTTACCGGCATCCGTCGACTCGCCCAACAGTTTTGTGATGATCGCTCCGGCAAATACCCCGGTCATGTTCATAATGCCGTAGGCGGTCGCCCGGTAGCGTGGCGATACGAACTGGCAGAGGATCGGCATGTTGTTGGCGTCGAAAATACCGAAACCGATACCGAAACAGAGTCCGCCGCCTACAATCATGGCGAAACTGTCGCCGAATCCTAACAGCAGGAGTGCCGGAATGGTCAAGGCAAGCCCGATGGAACCGGTATAAATGCGTCCCCGTACATTCCGCTGAATCCATTTGTCGGACAAGATACCGCCCGCAATCACTCCGATGAAGGAAGAGATCGCGATCGTGAAGGTGGACAATGGCCCGGCTTCCGACATATCGATGGACAAATTCTCCGAAAACAAAGTCGGCAGCCAGTTTTTAGTAGCCCAACCCGGCAAACTCGAAGTGGCGAAATAGAGCAGGATGATCCAGAATGAAATGTTGACGAACAACATCCCCATTCCTTTTATAGCCGCTTTTACCGGACTCTCTTTCGGGCCGGGTTCCGAGTCAAGCTTGGCGACCGTATGATCTTTTTTCTCTTTCAGGAAAAGAATCAATACCAGACTATACGCGATTCCGATAATCCCGAACCAGTGGAAAGTCGTTTCCCAGCTGTATGCTCCTGCGATCGTTGCTCCGAAGCCACCCAATGCCTGTCCGGTGTAGAGCCCGGTCATGTGGATTCCGACAGCTAATGATCGCGTTTTTTCCTGATGATAGTCCGTGATCAGCGAAAGTCCGGCAGGGATGTACAAGGCTTCGCTGACTCCCATAATGGCGCGGAGAATATAAATTTGGTTGAAATCAGTCGAATATCCCATCATCAGCGTGACGAACGACCAGACGAAGAGACTGCCGACGATCAGCCATTTCCGGTTGATCCGGTCGGCGATCATGCCGGCGACCGGGCTCATCAAGCCGTATATCCACAAGAATACCGCCATCAGGCGTCCGAAGTTCGTGGCAGATTCCAGTTCGGTAATATCGATCATCATGGCAGACTTCATGGTTGAAAGCATCTGTCTGTCCATGTAGTTTAACAAAGCCACGCCCCAAAGCAGAGCGACAACGATCCAGGGATAGTATTTCTTATTGTTTGTCATAGCCCTGAATTTCTTTACATAAAAGATGACATTTCAAAAGCATCCGGGGAATATGGAACGGACCTTTGTACATGTTTCCCTTTGCCGGCTGCGAGAGCGTCCCGTCGTAATGGAAATAGCCGAACCATTCGCCGTATTCCTTGTCTGGAAAACGGGCATACGTGTATTCGTTTATCTGCTTGTGCATTTCCAGGTATTTGGGATCGCCTGTGGCTTCATAGGCATACAACGTGGCGATGATGGCTTCGCACTGTGGCCACCAGAACTTCATGTCATG
The DNA here is from genome assembly GCF_019041495.1 of Parabacteroides sp. MSK.9.14. Lineage (NCBI taxonomy): Bacteria > Pseudomonadati > Bacteroidota > Bacteroidia > Bacteroidales > Tannerellaceae > Parabacteroides > Parabacteroides sp. MSK.9.14. The sequence goes on along the minus strand of NZ_JAHPXO010000001.1, from coordinate 3,779 downwards.
CCAGTATTCCTGCTGCGGGCGGTTCTTGCAATCCCTAAAATAGGTGATTCCACCGTGTGTTTTGTCCCAACCCCATTCCCAGGACCAGTCCAGGATCGTGAGCCCTATCTGCTTCAGCTGCGGGTCCCAGTTCCGGTGCTTGGCCTCTTCGAGGATAAACCATGCCGTTTCGATGGAATGGCCCGGATTGATGGTCCGGCCGGGAATCGAATCGATAAATTCGCCGTTCGGCCCGACCGTTTCGAGGATGGCCTTAAATTCCGGCTTCATGAAATCACGACGTAGTTCGGCTATCGACTCGTCGATCTGACGTGTCAGGACAGGATCGTCTACTGCCTCCCGGATGCGGGCGGCAGTATCGATCAGGATCATGCAAAAGGAATGCCCTTTTGCAACGAATCCTTCTCTGAATTTGGGCTCTAATGCGCCCGGTGTGTTTTTGTAATAGAGAATCTGTTTGAACAGCTTGACTGCTTTTTCAGCATAGCTCTTGTCACCCGAAGCGATCGAATATTGAGCCATGGCGATTGCGGCAAACGTTTCGGAAAATACATATCGGCGTTTTCGTACGGGAGTTCCTGTTTTAGTCACCTCGTAAAACATGCGGCCGTCTGTATCGAAACAATATTTCTCGATAAAGTCGATCCCGTTTTTACAGGCTTCCAGCCATTCGGCCTGTTTTTCGAGGTTGTTGTAAGCATAAGCGAGAATAAAGGCGAACCGTCCCTGGAACCAGACCGATTTGTTCGTGTCCAGCAGCGAACCGTCCCGGTCCAAACAAGTGAAGTAGCCTCCGTTCTCATGATCGATACCGTATTTCAGCCAGAAAGGCAGAATGTCGGTCAGTAAATCATTTTTGTATTTTTCTCCCCAATATCCGAGGTATTCGGACGGTTTTGTTGTGTCGTTCATGGCGTTTATGGATTTAGAATTTATTGCATCTGTCGAAAAAATGAATCGCTTCCAGTTCGGCTTTCATAGCGGTCTCTTCCTCATCTGTCATATTCTGGAACGGTGTCCGGTTTTTACCTAAATCGAGCCCGATCAGCTTCATGATCCGCTTGCCACCCACGATATTGCCGCGATAACGACAGATCACGTTGATCACTTCCTGTGAGAAGTTCTGGCGTTCGCGTGCTGTTTCGAGGTCTCCGGCAGCCCAGGCTTCGAGTATCCCGGTCAGTTCTTTGCCGTTGTAGTTGGTTGTCCCGCCGATGCCGCCTTGTGCACCGCCCATTGCCAGGCATGGAAGGATTGTTTCGTCCTGTCCGTGAAGCATATCGAATTTGCCGTCTTTATATAAGCGGCATTGGTTGTATTCGTAAAGGCTTTCATATGTATATTTGATGCCGGCGAAGTTCGGGATACGCCCGTCTACCGCTTTCAGCAGTTCGACCATCGGTAGGAAAGCGCCGTTGAAAGCCGGGATGTGATAGTAATAGAAAGGAAGTTCAGGTGCTCCGGAAGCGATTTCTTCGCAGTATTTCACCAGTTCTTCTATCCGATTCACTTTCGGGAAAGGAGAGGCCATGGCTCCGATTCCCCAGGCTCCGATCTTTTGGGCATGAGCAGCCAGCTTATGGCTCGCTTTTACGCAGGTGCTGCCTACGTGTACGATGACCTTGAATCCGGAAGGCGCCACTTCTACCCATCTTTCAGCCAGTTTCATGCGCTCTTCGTCGGTCAGCATATAGCCCTCTCCCGAAGATCCGTTGATAAACACTCCCTTTAAACCGTTTTTGACCAGAAGCTTGGCATATGCTTCTATCGGTTCGTAATTTACTTCTCCGTTTTCGTAGAACGGTGTGAAAGGTGCATCAATTAAGCCTTTAATCTTTTCCATTATCTGAGCGATTTAATGTGTTTTATTGTCTGGTATTTTTTTAAATACCCGGCAAATGTAAATAAAATATTTTAATAATATAGCCTTGATTAAAATATTATTATAGATAATGGTCTAAAGAAAAGAATGTTTTATTAATAATGTATCATACCGAGTAGCTTACTTCTTGATAAGAGACATGCTCCGAATGCGCCTGCTCTTTCTCCTAATTTGGATATTTTGATTTCCGTGTCTTGGTTGACCAGGTTGAGCGAATATTTACGGATAGCACTTTTGACCGGCAGGCTGATATACTCACCTGCTAGTGAAAGCGTTCCGCCCAGTATGACCAGTTCCGGATTGAAAATATTCATCAGTCCGGCAATACCTTTTCCTAAATTTACGCCCATTTTTTCGAGGATGTCGATGCAAAGTACATCCTCTTTCCGCACTGCTTCGAGCAGGTCGCCGAGCGAGATTTCCTCTCCGCTGTCCAGTTTCCCGGCGAGTATGGTGTTGCTGCCTTCCCGGTAACGTTCTATCAGGATACGGTGGAAAGCCGATCCGGAAGCCTCTGTTTCGAGACAGCCTTTCTTGCCGCAATGGCATAGCACTTCGTTTTCGAACATGCAAAAATGTCCAAACTCCCCGGAGAAGCCGGATTTCCCGTAGTATAAATTGCCGTCGATGATGATACCTAGACCTAGTCCCCACGCCATATTGACGAACAGAATGTTCTTTTCTCCCTGTACGACTCCTTTCATATATTCGCCGTAGGTCATGGCCCGGCTGTCGTTTTCAATGAAAACTTTCGTCTGCAACCGTTCTTCAAGAATCTGAGCGAGGGGTTTCTCTTCGAAATAGAAAATGCTGTAACTATAGCCCGATGCTGGGTTCACGCGGCCGGTGATATTGACTCCAATCGCTAATATCTTATTCCGTTCGACAGGCAATGAAACGATGAAATCGTCAATAATCTTGCAGAATTGCTCCAGCGAGGCTGGTGTATTTTCAAGTTGGTATGGGATATTTTCTTCGAGTTGTACTTTGTCGCCTTTGAAGTCGATCGCTGCAATATTCAACTTGTCTTTCAGCATATCGACTCCCACGAAATATCCGGATGCCGGATTGAGGCCATAGATGTTCGGTTTGCGTCCTCCGTTGGTTTCCTGCTTTCCGAAGTCCAGGATATAGCCGTCGTCCTGAAGCTCGGCGACCAGTTTGGTGACGGTCGGAATACTCAGGTCCATTTCACGGCCCAGATCGGCAATGGTCGCATCGCCATTGGCAATATAGTAATGGATGATCTTCTTTTTCAGAAGTTCATTGCGGTTGTTATTATCGGAAGATAGTAAAAATTTTGTATTCATGGCTATAGAATATTATAATATTGAAATGGCTTCACAAAAGTATGTAAATTTTTTTCAAATATATGGTTGTGAAAATAAAAAATTCAGAGTAATCGTGCCGGAAGGTTCCATCCTACCATCATGCTTTTTACTTGAATGTTTATTTATATGGATGATAATGCACTGTTTATGTTTACATAAGCAGAATAGCCATTGACAAAACGGGGGCGTTTTTGTCATAAAAATGCCTCTTTTCGCTGGATAAGATGCAAAAACTGGGCATAAAAGTGCCCCTGGTATAGCGGATAAACTTCTCTGCATTCCCGGAACGGCTTCGCGCAGACCCGGGTCTGCACCTCTCCCGCACCCGGGTCTCTATGATGGGTACACCCGGGTCTCAAGCGGCTTTGCAAGCTGTTTTTGACAAAAGAAAAGCCTGTCTTGATGAAAAAAGAAGCCGTTTTAACAGGTTTCGCATCTGTTCCCGAACGGTCCCTGTTTTTATCGTATAATTGATACACAGCATGTTATCGTCTTTCGCCATGATGGTTATGTAAGCGTCTCCGCGATGCTACCATTGTTCTTCAAACAAGAGTATTTAGCTTTGT